>NZ_JAXOJH010000014.1:0-104258 GCF_036663655.1 Sphingomonas flavida | reverse complement strand
CCTCAAGCATTTCCGACGCTTCGCTACTCGCTACGACCGCCGCATCATCCACTTCACCGGCTTCGTCCACCTCGCCGCCGCCATGATCTGGCTACGATGAATGTCGATCCGGCCTAGCGATATTTGACGATGCGCGTGATAAACCGCTATGTTATCGCATGTTACCGTTACGATATCGAGGATCGGGAAGAATTCGGCATGGGTGGCTGCGAACCGTCCTTACAGCCATGGGAAAAACCCAATGCTTCGTCTCTAAGGATGTCGCTGGCCTGTTTCAGATAGCACGCCGCGAGTTGACCCAGTTGTGCCTGATCCAGCCGCGCCAGATGACCATCCAATGCCTGCACAACTTCCCAGAGCGTTTCCATCGACGAGTCGCGGGTCATGCGTAGCCACCTATTGCCGACAAAAACAGGTGCCTAATGTGAACCGTCGATAGTCCCACGACGAGCATAATCTTGTTAATTATAAACAATATAGAACGGCAATATAAAGTTTGATAATTCATAGCTAAGCCGGTTGCATGGGTAATCGGTTCATCACCAAGCTGCGTGGGCTTGCCGATCTCGGCGAGCCAGAGATAAGCGCGCTGGAGCGCCTCACAGCCCGTCCCAAGGCCATCACGGCCCGAAAGGATCTGATCCGCGAAGGAGACCCCCCCGGCCCGGTGTTCGTCATGCTGGAAGGCTGGGCATACCGCTATAAAGTGCTGCCGAGCGGCACCCGCCAGATCACGGCGTTTCTAATGCCGGGTGATGCCTGCGACCTGCACACCGAAATGCTGGCCGAGATGGATCACAGCATCCAGACCGTAACCGCTGCTTCGGTGGCGACCATCAGCCGTTCGGACATGAACGAACTGATGGGGTCCTATCCTCGCATCGCAACGGCCATGTATATCGCGCAGCTGGTCGACGAAGGGACCCTTCGCGCCTGGATCGTCAGCCTGGGCCGCCGCTCCAGCGTCGAGCGCGTTGCCCATCTGATCCTGGAATTGTTCCTGCGCGCGGTCCGCATCGGGCTGAGCGACGGGACGCGCATGGAATTGCCGCTGCCGCAGGTGGTGCTAGCCGACGCATTGGGCATGACCCCGGTTCATATCAATCGCATCCTGCAAGAGCTGCGTCGGTCGGGCGCGATCGAGCTGAGCCGGGGCGTCCTGCGGATCATCGACCCGGCGGCCTTGACCCACATATCCGGTTTCGATGCCAATTACCTTTACAAGAGAATGAAATAGGCACCGGCACACGGCCTTCCTTAACTGCCTATATTGTCCTTGATAGATATATGGGGCATGACCGATCCATCGTCGGCTGATGCTCCGAGGCGCTGACGGCTGTGGGCGAAAAGGCCTGCGCCTCTGATGAGGCCAGCGCCATGCCCAAATTCTTTATCCACGCCATCGATGCCAGGCTCAAAACCCGCGACGACGGCACGGAATTCGATACCAGCGAAAGCGCCCTCACCTCCGCGATCCATAGCGCGGCCGCACTCGCCGTCGATGAAATCCACAAAGGCCAGACAAATGCGGCGATCGAGGTGCGGGTCGAACGGGCCGATGGCACGCCGCTGCGTCGTGCCATCGTGTGCATGTCGGTCTCCTCCCTTCTTCCTTGATCGAAGAAGGGCAAGGCTTGCAGGTCACAGTAGAGGGTCGCTGACGACCCGATCCTATAGCCGGGCAGAGATTAGTTCGGGCAGGCGAGGACGAACGTGGGCAGACGGCATCAGGCGTCCACCGCGCCGATCTGCTTCAGCATGCCCAGATTGTCCATCAGCGCCCAATGCTCCTTCAGCTTGCCGTCCTCGAAGCGGAACAGGTCCATCACGACGAAATCGACCGGCTTGTGCGTGGCGGGCACACCCAGCCCGTCGCCCGAATGGATCGCCTTCATCCGCAGATGGATCAACACCTTGTCCCCCTCAGCGACGGAATCGAGGATGGGCAGTTCGATCCGGCTGAAATTGCCGTGCAGGAATTCGCCAAGCTGACGCATCCCGTCATGCCCGCGCACGACGAATGGCAGGCCCGGATCGTGGCGTACGAAGTCTTCGGCGATATGCTCTTTCCACCACGCCTCGTCGCGCGCGGCGAAGGCGGTAAAGTAATCGCGGGCCAGTTGCGTGTTCGCAGACGTGTCGGTCATGAGCGTCCTTTCAAAGATAGGGCTTGGTGTCGCGGAAGGCGGGGCGATCGGCGGTGGCGGTGACCAGCGCGTCGAGCCGGGGCATCGCTGCCACCCAGGGCTCACCCGCAAAGCGCAGGTCGAGATAGTCCCGCGCCACCACCGCGGTGATGACCGCGATGTCGGGCGTGTCGCCGTGATAGATGGGTGGATCCGCCTCCAGCGCGGCCAGACCGTTAACGATCGTCCGAATACGTCGCCGGCCCACCCGGTGCTCGGCAAAGTCGGGATCGATCTGCATCCGGTTGGTGACGATGTTCGCCTGGGCGTCGATCACCCCCATGGCACGACCCGCCAGGCTGACGATCCGGTCGACATCGCCCGCCAGCAGCGACGGCTCGGGCCGGGTTCGCTCGAGCCACAACAGGATCAACAGGCTTTCGGTGAGCGGCAGGCCGCCCTCTATCTCCAGCGTCGGCACGCGCGCGGCGGTGTTGAGCTTCAGCAGCGCCGCATCGTCGTTCCAGGGATTGACGATCTCGGTGGCCGACAGGTCGAAGCCTTTTTCACCCAAGGCGATCCGCGCGATGCGGGCATAGGGCGAAGTGGTGTTGGTCAGGATACGCATCAGGCGTCCTCGTCGCGAACGGCGCTGAACCCCAGGCGCGGGAGATGGACATGAACCGTGCCCGCCGCCCCGGTGACGTTCGCGATGACCAGCTCGCGCGTGTCCGCCGCGACCAGCGTGCCACGGATCGGGTCGTTGGCCTCGTCCGCGATGACGAGGACGGGATCGCCCTCGGCCAGACCGCTGGGGTCGGCATCGCGGACGCCGGTCGTCGCGATGGGCTGCGCGTCCCGCGCAACCGAAAGGGCATCGGTCGGGGTCATCGTGCTATGCTGGCCATGCCCGAAGGCGGCGATACGCTCCATCCAGTCCGACAGGTTGTCGAACGGCAGGAGCGCCTCGATCGCCGCACCGCCATTGCTTCGCGCGAACCACAATGGATGCCAGGCCGCGAGATCGGCGGCAGTCAGCGTCTCGCCGAACAGGAACGGACGGCCATCCGCCAGCATCTGCGCAAGCAAGTCGATGAGACTGGCCACCCGCTGGCGGTCGAGCGGCGCGGTCTTCATGCTCGCCGCGCGGGAGAAGTCGTGGTGCATGAAGGCAATACGGTCGGCGATGAACTCGGCTGGCACGCCGTCGCCGATGATCGACGTGGTCAGCGTCGCCGCAGGCATGAACCCGGCCATATCCGCCCAGCGGGCAAAAGCCATGATCGCACCGCGCTGCTCCATCGGGTAGAGCGGCTTATCCGGATAGCGGCGATCCAGCTCGTCGAGGATCAGCGCGGTGTCGCAATAGATATCCGCGCCGAATTGCAGAACCGGAATCCGGCGATAGCCCGCGGTCAGTGGCACGGTATGCGGGCGCGGCGGCCAGATGGGTGCCTCGACCGACGCCCAGACCACACCCTTGTGCCCCAGTGCGGTCCGCACCTTCTCGGCAAAAGGCGACAGGTCGTAATGGTGCAGGATGGGCGTGGTCATGCGCAAAGCTCCGACAGCATCGCCTCGGCCTGCGCGACCGTCATCTTGCGGGCCGAGGGGCAGCCGATGATCGTATCGGGCCGCGCCGTCGCCGGGTCGTAATCGCGCGCGGCGATGCCCGCATACAGGCCGGGCACCGCGCGCCGCGCCATTTCCGCCACCCGGTCGCGCGGCAGTTGCTGGCTGGTGAATTTCAGCGGAAAGGCGATGTCGCGGTAGAGATCACGCACGGCATCCGAAGCCGCCGCGATGCATTCCGCGCGAGACAGGCCGGTCGTGTCGACCTCCAGCGCCTCGGCCAGCGGGCGGACCTTGTGCGGCAGCACCGCCAGATCGAAAGCCAGCACCTCGGGCAGCAGGATGCCGACGCCGTACGGGTGCGGAAGGTCGAGATGCCCCTCCATCGGCAGCGACAGCGCATGGCCATGGCCCAGCCGTGCGTTGCCACAGGCGATATTGGCCATGCACGACGCGATCAGATTGTCGGCCCATGCGCCCTCGTCATCCGAATTGATCGAGGCGCGCAGCGAACCGTGCTGCAACCGTACCGCCGCGATCGCCAGCGCGTCGGTGATCGGCGATCCGATCGCGCTGACATAGGCCTCGACCGCGTGTGTCAGCGCGTCGACGGCCGGAAGCGCGGCCACCCGCATTGGCAGCGAGGCGAGCGTGACGGGGTCGAGGATCGCCGCATCGGGAAAGCTGAGCGGCCCGCCGCCCAGCAGCTTGAGGTGGCGTTCCTCGTCCTTGACGATCGTCCATTGCGACACTTCGGACCCCGAACCCGCCGTGGTCGGGACCATGATCATCGGCAGCGCGCGCTTGTCGAAACTGCCGACGCCGGTGCATTCCGCCATAGGCTTGTCGTTGGTCGCGACGATTGCGATCCCCTTGCCGGTGCACATCACCGATCCGCCGCCGATGCAGATGATGCCGTCGATCGCGGCGCGGCGAACCCGATCGCCCTGCTGGTCGATATGCGAGCAGCGTGCGTCGATGCCGACCTCGTCGAACCGCTCGGTCGCGATCCCCGCCTCGGCCAGCGCATCGAGGGCGGCGGCATGAAAATCCTGCGCCGAGATGACGGGATCTGAAACGACCAGCACCCGACTGATCTTCAGATCACGCGCGACCGTGCCGATCGTCGCCAGCGATCCCGATCCGGCGATCACGCGGGTCGGCATGTAGAAATTGGTGACCAAGACCATCTCTCCTTGAGCGATCCGATACTTTGCCGGATCACCTTGTTCGTCGATGTTGCGGCCCAGGGGTCAGGCGGCGCCAATAGGGCTTTTGTCGCGCCGCCATCGCCTGTCGTTATGGCTCAGCCGTGCTTGAAGATGGTCGTGCGGATCGTCGAGGCGTCGTGCAACGCCGCAAAGCCCTTTTCGCGGCCATGGCCGGACTTCTTCATGCCCCCGAAGGGCAGTTCGATGCCGCCGCCCGCGCCGAAGGCGTTGATATAGACCTGCCCCGCCCGGATCTGCCGCGAAACCCGCAGCGCACGATTGCCGTCGATCGTCCACACTGCCGCCATCAGGCCGTAATCGGTGTCGTTGGCGAGACGCACGGCATCCTCTTCGTCCTCGAAGGACAGGACGGCGAGCACCGGTCCGAACACTTCCTGCGTCGCCAGCTCATGCTCGCGCGGGACCGGGCCATAGATGCGCGGCGCGACGAAATAGCCGCCCTCCGGCACCCCTTCGGCAACCTGGCCTTCCGCCAACACCGGGACGCCCGCACGTTGAGCGCGTTCGAAGAAACCCTCGATCCGCTTCTTCTGGGTCGCGTTGATGACGGGGCCCAACTGATGATCCATCTCCGGCGTGCCCGCCGTCAGCTTCGCAAATTCCTCGGCCAGCGCCTTGGTCACGGCATCGAAGACGGACGCCTGGACCAGCGCACGCGAGCCCGCCGAACAGGTCTGCCCCGAATTCTGCACCATGGTCAGCGCGATCGTCTTGGCGGCGGTGGTGATGTCGGCATCCTCGAAGACGACATGCGGGCTCTTGCCGCCCAGCTCCATCGTGACGCCGATATGGTTCCTGGCCGCCGCCGTCTGGATCAGCGTGCCGACCTCCGGGCTGCCGGTGAACGAGATGAAGTCGATTCCCGGATGATTGGACAATGCGTCGCCCGCCTCCTCGCCCAGTCCCGGCACGATGTTGATCGCGCCCTTGGGAAAGCCGATCTCGGCCGCCAGTTCGGCCAAGCGCAGCGGGGTCAGGCACGCATCCTCGGCGGGCTTGACGACACAGGCATTGCCCATGGCCAGCGCCGGTCCGACCGTGCGGCCGAACATCTGCGCCGGGTAGTTCCAGGGGATGATATGACCGGTGACGCCGTGCGGCACATGCTCGGTCGTGACAAAATAACCGGGCATGAACGGGATGGTGTCACCGTGGACCTTGTCCGCCGCGCCGCCATAATATTCAAAATAGCGCGCGGTCGCGACCATGTCGTTACGCGCTTGGGTCAGCGGCTTGCCAGTGTCGCGGCTTTCCAACTGCGCCAATTCCTCGGCGACCTCGGCAATCCGCAGACCCAATCTGGTCAGCAGGCGGCCACGCTCGGTCGCCGACAACTTGCCCCAGTCACCCGCCAGCGCGGCGCGCGCTGCCGCTACTGCCCGGTCCACATCGGCCTTGTTGCCCGCCGCGATCTTGGCGAACTTCACGCCCTCGGCCGGGGCGATCACGTCGATCGTGCCGCCGGAGGCCGATGCCACCCATTCATTGTCGATGAAGACACCCTTGGCGGGCAAGATGGCGGCCTCGGTCATGCGTTGAACATCCTCTGCTTGCGGCGGCTTTCAGGATTAACCGTCAAAGCCGCGATCTTGATCCAGGATGTGCTGGCTTGCCGAACGCATCGCCAAGACGCTTTTGCGCTGGCGCCCATAGGGCGTCGTTATGCCCGATCAGACACTGACCCGCATCCGCGCCTGCCCCCACGCCCCGGCGCGCACCAGGTCGCGCAAGGTCCGTCGACACAGCCGCTCGACCGCGCGCATCGCGGTGGTCAGCGGGCGGTCGGCAGGCTCGACGATATGGACGGTGCGCTGGAAGGCAGGCTCGAACGCCCAGGACCGGAGCGCCCCGGCCGCCACTTCGACGGCCACCGAATGATCGGGCAGGACGGAAAAGCCCAGCCCGTCCGCCACCAGCGACTTGATGGCGCCATAGGCGTCGATCTCCCACCCCGTGGTCAGGGAGACCTTGGCACGGGCCGCCTGATCGTCGACCAGATCGCGCAGGCCATGGCCGGGGCTGGGCAGGATCAACGGCAGCCCGGCCAACTGCGCCATCCCGACCGACCGGCCGGGCGGGGACATGGCATGGATTTCCGCCTCCCCGGTCGCGCCGAACAGGACCAGCGTCTCGGTCAGGATGCCCGTCGAACGCAGCTCACGATCCTCGACAAAGGCGTAGAGCAGGCCCAGATCTACCCGCCCCTGCCGCAGCCAGTCCAGGACATAGCCGCTCATCGCCTCGGCCACCCGCAGGCGGACGCGCGGCAGCTCGGCACGGGCGGAGCGGACCAGCGGCGCACCCAGCACCTGCGCGATAGAGGACGGCAGGCCGATCGCCACCTCTCCCGCCGGCTCGGCATCGGTATCGCGAATGGCACGCTCGGCTTCCTCGAAACGGGCGACGATGTCGCGGGCATGGGCAAGCAGCGTCGCCCCCGCCTCCGTCGCCTGGACGCCCTGTGCCGTTCGAAACAGCAGCGCGACGCCCAGATCCGCTTCCATGTTGCGGACATGCAGGCTGAGCGAGGGCTGCGCGACGTTCAGTCGTTGCGCCGCGCGCGAAATGGAACCGCTTTCGACGATGGCGATGAAATAGCGCAGCTGTCTGACGTCCAAGGGCGGGTCCTCTCTCTCCGCCCCCGCGCATAGCGCGCCGCCCGTGAAACGTCACCCGGCGGCGAACTCCGCGCGCAAGCCTGCGTCGTGCTCGCCCAGGGCCGGTACGGGCCCGAATGCCGGGTCCTGATTGTTGATGCGTGCGCCGGGGGCCAGATACCGGACCGGTCCCGATGGCGTGTCGACCGTGACGTATCGATTTTGCGGATGCGCGGCCAGATCGGCCATCGAGCTGACCCGGCCATAGGCGATCCGCGCGCGCTCCAGGCGTTCGATCATTTCATCCCGTGTCGCCGCCGCGAAGGCCGCCGACACGATCGCGTCCAGCTCGTCGCGATGCGCCACCCGCGTGCTGTTGCCGACGAAACGCGGATCGGTCGCCACCTCCGGCTGGAGGAGGACGTCGCGGCACAGATTGGCCCATTCGCGTTCGTTCTGGATCGAGAACAGCACGGCCGAGCCATCACCACAGGTATAGGCGCCGTAGGGCGCGATCGTCGGGTGGTTGAGCCCCGAGCGGGCCGGCTGCTTGCCGCCATAGACATATTGCAGATAGGGCACGTTCATCCAGTCGGCGAGCGCATGGAACAGCGACACGTCGATATGCCGCCCCTCGCCGCTGCGCATCCGCCCGATAATCGCCTGGAGCACCGCCTGATATGCGGTCATGCCTGCCGAAATGTCACAGACCGACACGCCCACCCGCGCCATGCCATGGTCGTTGCCGGTAATCGCGGACAGCCCGCTTTCGGCCTGAACCAGCAGGTCATAGGCCTTCAGGTCGCGATACGGCCCCTCCAGTCCATAACCGGAAATGGAACAGGTGATCAGCCGGGGATCACGCGCGCGCAAAGCCGCAGGCGCAAAGCCCAGCTTGTCGATGACGCCGGGGGCCAGGTTCTGAACGAAGATATCCGCGCCATCGATCATCCGCGCCAGGATCGCACGATCGGCCTCCTGCTTCAGGTCGAGGCGCACCGATTCCTTGCCGCGATTGAGCCAGACGAAATAGGCGCTCTCACCATGGACCAGATGGTCATAACCGCGCGCGAAATCGCCTTCCGGACGCTCGACCTTGATGACACGCGCGCCGCCGTCCGCCAGCCGGCTGGTGAGATAGGGTGCCGCCACAGCCTGTTCGACCGACACCACCGTCAATCCCGCCAAGTCGCCCATCATCCCATCCTCGATTTGATTGCATCGTCGGATGTGGCTTTTGCCGATCAGGGGCGCAAATAGCGTCGCGGTCATACTGTCATCGCATCCCGCTATGCCCTTTGTGCGCCGCCGTATCGCAAGCCGTGGCCAAGACAGGAACATGTGCCCGCCGGTTCGATCGTCGGCACCGTCATCCTATCTGAGCAGGCGCTTCGGTGTGTCGCCGCTTGCCGCACGGTCCTTTTTTGCGGCGATCCTCGTCTCGTTGCGATCGTGATGGGCATGGTGGTGGTGGGCGTGACGGCCAGGTTCGAAACAGGGCGTGGCGTCCGCCATGGGCGCCGCCACGTCGAAGCAGTCGTTGCTCATGTCGCGCTCGCTCTGCGCGGCCAGGGCGGGGACGGCGACCAGGCCGAGCGGAAGAGCGATCGTCCAGAAATCGGGGCGGCGCATGTGAAACCCTTTGAACCGAGACCGTGAGATGCCCCCATTGTCGCCCCGAAGGCCGCGTCTGCCGACTTAAATGAATTTAACCTGCGGCGATGCGTCTTGGCCGCCATGCGGGTGTGCGGTTATGCCGCACGTCATGGCAGATATTCTGGTCATCGAAGACGACGACGCCACCGCTGCGGCCATCATGGCCGAGCTGGCGCGTCATGGGCATGTCGCCAGTCGGGCGGCGGACGGCGATAGCGGGCTGGACCTTGCCACCCGCGAAGCGTTCGATGCAATCACCCTGGACCGGATGCTGCCCGGACTGGACGGCCTGACCCTGGTCGCACGACTGCGCGAACGGCATATCACCATCCCGGTCCTGATGCTGAGCGCCTTGAGCGACGTCGACGAGCGGATCGCAGGGCTTCGCGCGGGCGGCGACGATTACCTGACCAAGCCTTTCGATTTCGCCGAAATGGCGATGCGGGTCGAGGTGCTGCTGCGGCGGCGCGAACAGGCCGAGGCGGTGGTGCTTCGCGGCGGCGGGATCGAATGCGACCTGGTCCGCCGCACGGTCAAGGTGGACGGCGAGCCGACCCGGCTGCTCCACATGGAGTTCCGACTGCTCGAGTTCCTGATGCGCAATCAGGGCGAGGTCATGACCCGGCGGATCATCTTCGAGCGGGTCTGGGGCTATTATTTCGATCCCGGCGCCAATCTGATCAGCGTCCATATCGCCCGGCTGCGCAAGAAGATCGACCGGCCGGGCCGACCGTCGCCGATCCAGACGGTGAAGGGAGAGGGCTATCTCTTCGAGAGCTGACGCGCCATTGCGCTGGCGCGACATCATCGGGATCAGCACCTTCCGCCTCTCGGCCATGCTGGGGGCGGTGTTCGTCGTCGGGCTGATCGCGATGCTGGGCGTCGTCTATGCCGCCACCGCCCGCGACCTGACCGCACGCAGCGACCGCATCCTCCATGCCGCCGCGCAGCGCCTGTTGCAGGTCCCGGCGGACCAGTTGCCCGACCGCGTGCGATACGAGCTGCGGCGCGACCGGGCCGGCTTCAATTATCTGGCACTGATCGCGGCCGACGGCACCCCGATCGTCGGCAATGTCCGCCTGTTGCGCCCCCTGCCCCCCGGCCATCCCGTCGATGTCGAGGACGGATCGCGCGGCCCCTTTCGCCTGGTGGCGCTGCACACCCGCGAGGGCGAGACGCTGCTCGTCGGGCGCGACATCAGCCTGCTGCGCGACCTGCGCCATACCATCCTGGAGACGCTGATCGTCAGCGGCCTGCTGACCCTGCTTTGCGTGGCGGCGGCGGCGATCTGGTTCAGCCGCGCACCGCTGCGCCGCGTACGCGCCCTGCAACGCGCCAGCCGGGAGATCGCGGCGGGGGATTTTTCGGTCCGGATGCCGATCGCCGGGCGGCATGACGAACTCGACCAGTTCGCGACGACGGTGAACGCGACGGTCGAGGAGGTCGGCCGCGTCGTCGCGCAGGTGAAGGGCGCGACCGATGGCATCGCCCATGATCTCCGTACCCCCCTCACCCGCGTCCGCGCGACCCTGAACGCGCTGCGCCACCGCCCCCATGACGCGGACGAAGTGGCGGCGGGAATCCGGCAGGCGACCGGCGACCTCGACCTGGTGCTGGAGCGGTTCGCCGCCCTGCTGCGCATCTCCGAGCTGGAAGCGGGACGCCGCCGTGCCGGGTTTCGCACGCTCGACCTGGGCACCCTCGTCACACAGGTCGCCGACCTCTACGAACCACTGGCCGAGGATCGGGGCATCGCCCTGTCGGTGGCTAGCCGGTCATGGTCGGTGGAAGGCGACGACAAGCTGTTGTTCGAGGCGCTGAGCAACCTGCTCGACAATGCCATCAAGTTCGGGCGGCCCGGCGGTCGGGTCGCGATCGCACTGACCGAAGGCCCGGACGGGCGCGCGATCGAGGTGCGTGACGACGGACCCGGCATCGCAGCCGGGGAACGCGATGCGGTGCTACGCCGGTTCCACCGGGGACAGGGGGCGCAGGACATTGCGGGCAGCGGCCTGGGCCTCAGCCTGGTCGTCGCGATCCTGCACCTGCATGGCCTCAGCCTCAGCCTGTACGATGCCGGGCCGGGACTATGCGTGCGGATCGCGCTGCCCCGCCCGGAGTGAAATTCATTTAAGTCGCCTGCGCCCCCGAATGGCGCGATGGAGGCCCCGTCGGCGACGCGCAGCGGGTTCCCCACCCCCCTTGATCCCCGCGCCGTTGCCGACACCGCCCATATCCGACGGTCACCGGGACACCCATGCTTCAGCTCGTCAAGCTTGCCCTCGCCAAGCCCTATACCTTTGTCGTCCTCGCGATCCTGATCGTGCTGGGCGGCGGGATCGCGGCGGTGGAAACGCCGACCGACATCTTTCCCGACATCCGCATCCCGGTGATCGCCGCGGTCTGGACCTATCGCGGGTTGCCGCCACGCGACATGTCGGGGCGCGTCATCTATTATTACGAACGCTCGCTGTCCTCGACGGTCGGTGACATCGACCATATCGAAAGCCAGTCGCTGTCGGGCGTCGGCATCGTGAAGATCTTCTTCCGCCCCGGCGTCGATATCCGCACCGCCACCGCGCAGGTGACGTCCGCATCGCAGACCGTTCTGAAGCAGATGCCGCCGGGCATCACGCCGCCGCTGATCCTGAACTACAACGCCTCGACCGTGCCGATCCTTCAGCTCGCCCTGTCGGGCAAGGGCCTGTCCGAGCAGAAGATCTACGACCTGGGCCAGAACATGATCCGCCCGGCGCTGGCGTCGGTGCAGGGCGCGGCGATCCCATCGCCCTATGGCGGCAAGGAACGCCAGATTCAGATCGACCTGGACCCCGCCGCGCTTCAGGCGCACCGGCTGTCGGCGACCGACGTCGCGAGCGCCCTGGCGCAGCAGAACCAGATCGTGCCCGCCGGCACCGCGAAGATCGGCCAGTATGAATATAATCTCCGTCTGAACAACAGCCCCGACGCGATCGACGAACTCAACGACCTGCCGATCAAGACGATCGACGGGACGACCGTCCTGATGCGTGACGTGGCGCATGTCCGCGACGGATCGCCGCCGCAGCGCAACGAGGTGCGGGTCGACGGCGCGCGCTCGGTCCTGATGACCGTGCTGAAGAGCGGATCGGCCTCGACGATCGCCATCGTCGATCAGGTCAAGGCACTGATGCCCAAGCTGGAGGCGACGTTGCCGCCCGGGCTGAACGTCAAGCTGCTGTCCGACCAGTCCGTGTTCGTGAAGGCGGCGGTATCCGGCGTGATGCGCGAAGGCGTGATCGCCGCCGCGCTGACCAGCCTGATGATCCTGCTGTTCTTGGGCTCGTGGCGCTCGACCGTCATCATCGCCGCGTCGATCCCGCTCGCCATCCTGGCCGCCATCGCCGGGCTGGCGCTCGCCGGGCAGACGCTGAACATCATGACGCTGGGCGGGCTGGCGCTGGCGGTCGGCATCCTGGTCGACGACGCCACCGTCACCATCGAGAACATCAACTGGCATCTGGAACAGGGCAAGTCGGTGCGCGACGCGATCTTGGACGGCGCCAGGCAGATCGTCGGCCCCGCCTTCGTCTCGCTGCTGTGCATCTGCATCGCCTTCGTGCCGATGTTCTTCCTGCCGGGGATCGCGGGCTTCCTGTTCGCGCCGATGGCGATGGCGGTGGTGTTCGCCATGATCGCCTCGTTCATCCTGTCGCGCACCCTGGTGCCGACGATGGGCAATTACCTGCTGCGCGATCATGGCAGCGCCCACACCGCCGAGGTGATGGCGACGCATGACGCGCAGGCCGGTCGGCCGGAAAGCCGCAACCCGCTACGCCGGTTCCAGCATGGTTTCGAGCGTCGGTTCGAGGCGGTGCGCAGCTATTATACCGGCCTCCTCGCCTTTGCGCTCGCCCGGCGGCGACCATTCGTCATCGGCTTCATGGTGGTGGTGCTGATGTCCTTCGCGCTGGTGCCGATGCTCGGCCGCAACTTCTTCCCCGCCGTCGATGCAGGCCAGATCAGCCTGCATGTCCGTGCGCCCGTCGGCACCCGCATCGAAGAGACGGCCGCGCTGTTCGACCATATCGAGAACCGCATTCGACAGGTCATTCCCCCCGACCAGCTCGACACCATCGTCGACAATATCGGCCTGCCGGTCAGCGGCATCAACCGCGCCTATTCCAACACCGGCGGCGTGGGCCCGCAGGACGGCGACATCCTGGTCACGTTGAAGGAAGGTCACCACCCGACCGCCGATTTCGTCAAGGCATTGCGCGAACAGTTGCCGCAGGATTTCCCCGGCTCGTCCTTCGCCTTCCTGCCCGCCGACATCGTCAGCCAGATCCTGAACTTTGGCTCGCCCGCCCCCATCGACGTGCAGGTCGCAGGCCCCGATACCAAGGGGAACGAGGCCTATGCCCGGATGCTCGTCGCCCGCCTGTCGAAAATCCCCGGCCTCGCCGATGTCCGCCTGCAACAGGCGTCCAACTATCCCGAATATGCGGTCGATGTGGACCGTGCGCAGGCCAGCCGCCTGGGCATCACCGAGAACGACGTGACGCGCAGTCTCTCCGTCAATCTGGCGGGCAGCGCGCAGGTCGCGCCGACCTTCTGGCTCAATCCCAAGAACGGCGTGTCCTATCCGATCGTGGTGCAGTCGCCGCAATATCGCGCCAGCACCATCGAACAGCTCGACAACCTGCCGATCACCGGCGCCACGCCCGGCAGCTTCCAGACGCTGCAGGCGTTGGGCACGCTGCACCGCGAACCCAGCCCCGCGCTCGTCTCGCACTATGCCGTGCAGCCGGTGTTCGACGTCTATGCGACGCCGCAGGGTCGCGACCTGGGCGCGGTCGCCGCCGACATCAACCGGGTGCTCGCCCAGACCAGGGCTCAGTTGCCCAAGGGCGCGACCGTGGCGATGCGTGGACAGGTGGAGACCATGAATACCGCCTTCACCGGCCTGATCCTCGGCCTGGCGGGTGCGGTCATCCTGATCTACCTGCTGATCGTCGTGAACTTCCAAAGCTGGATCGATCCGCTGGTGATCGTATCCGCCCTGCCCGCCGCACTGGCCGGGATCGTGTGGATGCTGTTCGCAACCCATACGCCGCTTAGCGTGCCCGCCCTGACCGGCGCCATCATGTGCATGGGCGTGGCGACCGCGAACAGCGTGCTGGTGGTCAGCTTCGCCCGCGAGCGGCTGGCGGCGTGCGGCGACGCGATCCAGGCCGCGATGGAGGCGGGCGCCACCCGCTTCCGCCCGGTGCTGATGACCGCGCTGTCGATGATGATCGGCATGGCCCCAATGGCGCTGGGCCTGGGCGAAGGCGGCGAGCAGAATGCGCCGCTCGGCCGTGCGGTCATCGGCGGCCTGCTATGCGCCACGCTCGCCACGCTGGTCTTCGTGCCCGTCGTCTTCGCCATTGCGCACCGCCGCCGGAAGGCGACCACGCCCACCCCCTTTACGCCCATCGGAGAAGCCAAACATGCATGATGCCGCCCCGGCCCCCGCTGTGTCGGCCGACACGCCCACGCCCAAGGGCCTGAAGATCGCCGGCCTTGCCGCCGTCGTCCTGGCGATCGGCACGGTCGGTGTCGGGATCTCGACCCGAAGCCATGACGTCGCGACGGCGGCCAGCTGGTCCACGACCAACGCCATTCCGACCGTCCACCTGATCCCCGTCAAGGGCGGTGCGGCAAGCGAGGCGCTCGACCTGCCCGCGACGCTGGAGGCCTGGGAGGCCGCGCGGCTGTTCCCGCGTGTCGGCGGCTATGTGCATAGCTGGTCGCAGGACATCGGCGCGCACGTCGCCGCCGGACAGGCGCTCGGCGTCATCGATACGCCCGAACTCGACGAGCAGATCGGCCAGGCCCGCGCCGCGCTGGCCAGTGCCGTCGCGCATGAAAAACTGGCGCGCAGTACGGCCGCCCGCTGGAGCGACCTGCTGACCACCTCCTCGGTATCCCGGCAGGAGGTCGACGAGAAGAACGGCGACCTGGCGGTCAAGGCGGCCGGTGTCGCCGAGGCGCGCGCCGCCCTGTCGCGGCTGGAGGCCATGAAACGCTATGCGGTCGTCCGCGCGCCCTTTGCCGGGGTCGTCACCGCGCGCAATGCCGAGGTGGGCGATCTCGTCGGTCCCGGCGCCGCCGCGCAGTCGCCCATGTTCGGCGTGGCCGACACCCGCCGCATCCGCGTCTATGTCAACGTGCCGCAGTCGCTGTCGGCCACGATCAAGCCGGGCATGACCGCGACGCTGAGCGTCCCCGCCTTTCCGGGACGCCGCTTCACCGCCACGGTCGCGGGCCTGTCGAGCGCCATCGATCCGCAATCGGGTGCCTTCCGCGTCCAGCTTCTCGCCGACAATCCCGACGGCCTGTTGAAGCCCGGCGGCTATGCCCAGGCACGCTTCGACCTGCCCGGCCAGCCGGGCACCGCGCTAGTGTCATCCAGCGCCATCCTGTTCGGTGCAGGCGGCGCGCAGGTCGCCACGGTCGACCCGCACGGGCATATCGTGATGCATCCGGTGCATATCGGGCAGGACAACGGCCCGACCATACAGATCCTGTCTGGCATCGCGCCCGGCGAACAGGTCGTCGACAATCCGCCGGACTCGCTGGCGCAGGGCGAGCTGGTCCGCGTGGGGCAGAACCGTCATGGCTAAGCCCCTGTCCCGATCGATCGCATCCCACTGGCTCGCCGGCACGGCACTGGCGCTTCTGGGCGGGTGTTCGATGGCCCCCGCCTATCACCCGCCGGTCATCCCCGCCCCTGCCGCGTATAAGGAAATGCCGACGGCCGGGAACACGGTGTGGAAGACCGCCGATGCGGCGACCACGACCCTGCCCGCCGCCTGGTGGACCGGCTTCGGCGATCCGCTGCTCGACCAGTTGGAAGCGCGGATCGACAGCGACAATCCGACGCTGGCGGGCGCGCTGGCTCGCTACGACATGGCCCGTGCCACCCTGGCGGGCGCGCGTTCCGGGTTGTTCCCCCGTGTCGAGCTGACCCCGAACCTCACCCGCAACCGGCAGTCGGACGAGCGCCCCTTGCGCGGCGGCTCGCAACCGGATTTCTATAGCGCCGCGACACTGGGCGGTGACTTATCCTATGAGGCCGATCTGTGGGGGCGCGTGCGCAATTCCGTGGCGTCCGGCCGGGCGCTTGCCGAAGCCAGCCGCGACGATCTGGCGGCGGTCAAGCTCGCCCTGCAAGGCCAGCTGGCCACGGACTTCGTGCGGTTGCGGGGGCAGGACCAGCAACTGGCGCTTCTCGCCCAGACGATTGATGCCTTCGCCAAGGCGGATGCCCTGACCCGCAACCGCTTCCGCGGCGGTATCGCGACCGGGATGGATGTCGGCCGGGCCGGTGCGCTACTCGGCGAGGCGCGCGCGCAATATGCCGTGTTGCAGGCGGATCGCGCCGTGACCGAACATGCGATCGCCAGCCTGGTCGGGCAACCCGCCTCGGTCTTCTCGATCCCGCGTCGCGATACCCCGCTCGCCCTTCCCGCCATTCCGGTCGGCGTCCCCTCGACCCTGCTCGCCAGACGCCCCGATGTCGCGGCGGCCGAGCGGCGCATGGCGGCGGCCAATGCGCGGATCGGCGTCGCCAGGGCCGCATTCTTCCCACAGATCATGCTGGGCGGCACAGGCGGGTTCCAGAGCACGGCGCTGGCGGGGCTGGTCGCTGCCCCCAATATCTTCTGGGCGATTGGACCGGGCGCGATCCTCAACCTGTTCGACGGCGGGAAGCGCCGCGCCGATGTCGCCGCCGCGCGCGCCGACTGGGCCGCTGCCGCAGCCGATTACCGGGTCCGCGCCCTGGGGGCATTCCAGGATGTCGAGGATGCCCTGGCCACCCTCCATCATCTTGACGAAGCCCAGACCGCACAGAACGAAGCGGTAGCATCGGCCGCCAAGGCAAGTCAGATCGCGCTGGACCGTTACATCAAAGGCGCCACCACCTATCTCGACGTGGCCACCGCCCAGGAAAATCTCCTCCGAGACCAGCAAAGCGCCCTGTCGTTGCAGAACCAGCGCCTGACGGCGAGCGTCGCCTTGGCCCGTACGCTGGGCGGAGGATCACCGACAGCCAGTGGCTAGCGGACCGACGAGATGCCCCAGAACCGAGCCCTCATGCGCTTGGCCACGCATCCCCGCATCAGATGCGCGATCATCTGGTGGTTCGGCATCGCAAACGCGGTCGAGACGGGACAAATGTCGCTCGCTGATGGTCGCCCATAGCGGCCGTGCTGCAAATGCAGACGGGACAGAAGAAACAACGCCGCGACATCCCTCAATTTGGAACAGAAGCAATCGTTTGGCGCTTGTGAATGTGATCATTCCGGGAGCTATGACATTGACCGATACCACACGACGCACATTCGTGACGGGTGCAGCCGTCACCGCTGGTGCCATCGCAGCGACAGCCGCAAACGCCGCAACGCAGGGCGGCAGCAACAACGCCGCGACGACATCGGCGGCCGCAGCCTATCCCAAGCCCCCCTATCCCGCACAGCGCCAGCCTTGGCCTGGTCTTGCGTCGAAGATGACCCCGCGCCCGGACCACGGTGAGAAGAGCTACAAGGGCTCAGGCAAGCTGGCTGGCAAGAAGGCCTTGATAACCGGCGGCGACAGCGGCATCGGCCGGGCTGCGGCGATCGCCTATGCGCGAGAGGGTGCGGACGTCGCGATCAACTATCTACCCGCCGAAGAACCGGACGCTCGCGAGGTCGTGGCCTTGATCCAGGCCGAGGGTCGCAAGGCGATCGCAATTCCCGGCGATCTGCGTGACGAACGTTTTTGCCGCCAGCTGGTGAAGCAGGCGAGCGAACAGCTGGGCGGCCTCGATATCCTCGTCAACAATGCGGCACGCCAGCAGACGCGTCCCGGTATCGCCGATATCTCGAGCCAGGATTTCGACGATACGATGAAGACCAATGTCTACGCACCGTTCTGGCTGACGAAGGCGGCACTCGAGCGGATGAGCGCGGGCGCGGTCATCGTGAACACCTCGTCCGAACAGGCTGGCAATCCCTCGCCCGACATCGTCGACTATGCACTGACGCGCGCCGCGGTGCTGAACTTCACCAAGAGCATGGCCAAGCAAGTCGCCAGCCGCGGCATCCGCGTGAACGCCGTTGCCCCCGGCCCCTTCTGGACTCCCCTACAGGTCAGCGGCGGAGCGACACCTGAGAAGTTGCGGAACTTCGGCGGAGATTCGCCGATGGCGCGAGCAGGCCAGCCGGCGGAAATTGCGGCACTTTACGTGGCCGCCGCCGATCCGTCGTTGAGCTATTCGACGGGCCAGATATTCGGTTCGACGGGCGGAAACGGTCAACCGGCATGACCAGTCGTGCCGCAACTCTTCGGAGTTGCGGCACGCAACAGGCGGTCCCAATGCCGATCTCGAAACTGCCGCCAATCCGTGAGCGGTCATCCGAGACGGGTGGAAGCGGGGTCGACGACAGCGTCGCCGCTCGATGATGCCACTGGACATCCTCCTTTTTTTCCAGTTTATGTTATGTTGTAACATACCTAACGGATGATCGTCATGACACGTCTTTCCCAGTCCGATTCCCGCCTTCCCGTGACCGTGCTGTCGGGCTTTCTCGGTGCTGGAAAGACGACGCTGCTCAATCACATCCTCGCCAATCGCGAGGGGCGGCGAGTGGCAGTGATCGTCAACGACATGTCGGAGGTGAATATCGACGCCGACCTCGTCCGTGGGGGTGAGGCCGCATTGTCCCGGTCGGAGGAAGCCTTGGTCGAGATGACCAATGGTTGCATCTGCTGCACGCTGCGCGACGACCTGCTGGCGGAGGTCCGCACACTCGCCGAGGCGGGGCGGTTCGATTACCTTGTCATCGAAAGCACGGGGATTTCGGAGCCGCTGCCCGTCGCCTCCACCTTCTCGTTCCGCGACGAAGACGGCATGTCGCTGGGCGATGTCGCGCGGCTCGACACGATGGTGACGGTGGTCGATGCCCTGAACCTGCTCGCCGATTATTCGAGCCAGGATTTCCTGGCCGACCGTGGCGAGACATTGGGAGAAGACGATACCCGCAGCCTGGTGGGCTTGCTGGTCGAGCAGATCGAGTTCGCCGACGTCGTGATCGTCAACAAGGCGTCGTCGGTATCGCCGGAACAGCTTGGCATCGTGAAGAAGCTGATCGCCAGCCTCAACGCGGATGCCGTGATCGTGACGGCCGATCACGGCCGCGTCGACCTGGACCTCATTCTCGACACCGGGCTGTTCGACGAGGAAAAAGCGGCGCGCCATCCGCTCTGGGCGAAAGAGTTGTACGGCTATGCCCACCACCAGCCCGAAACCGAGGAATATGGCATCGAAAGCTTCGTCTATCGCGCCCGACAGCCCTTCGATCCGGCGCGTTTCCATGCATTCCTGACGGATGGCGGCTTGGACCATGTCGTGCGCGCCAAGGGGCATTTCTGGTTGGCGACCCGGCCAGACTGGATCGGCGAACTCGCGGTCGCGGGCAGCCAGACCGAGACGGCGCGCATGGGCCGCTGGTGGGCGTCTATCCCGAAACACCAATGGCCCGATGACGGGCGCTTCGAGGAATTCGTCGCCAGGCATTGGGACATGATCTGGGGCGATCGGCGCCAGGAACTGGTGTTCATCGGCATCAACATGGACGAGGCACGAATCCGCGCGAGACTGGATGCCTGCCTCGTTTCCGCCGCTGCCTTCACCCCCGCGCTTTGGACAGCGCTGCGCGATCCGTTCCCGGCATGGGGCGCGCGCCAGTTGGAAATCGCTGAGTGACGCTTGGCATGGTCGAGGACGTCGGTGCCTCGGCCTATAAGCCCATCGTGATGATCTTCGCTCGGCGCGGATCAAGACGCCGTGTCCCTGCGCAAGATCAACGCGGTCCGGGCAGCGTTCGGCATCGGCGTGCTCCAGGATGCTATCAGCAGCCCCGCGACAGGTAGCTACGTCGCGAATTGTCCCGAAACGATGGCCGAAGGGACGCCAACCCTTCGCAGTGACATCTACACCTTTTTACACTATCCAACCTCCGTGCGCCGCCTCCTCCCCCTCCTGGCCTGCTTGATGCTGATGCTGACGACTATGTCAGGCATGGCTCATGCTGCCGATGTGGCGGGGGGCAGCATCGCCGGTGTCGAGCTGTCCGCGCATACGGACGGCGATAGCGACGAAGTCCCATCGGACAGCGACAAGGGCTATCCGCATCATCACACCGTCTGCCACGGACATGAGGTCGGCAAGCCGATGCAGGCCGATGCGGCATGGGCGCATGTTGCGCGTGGAATGCAGGCGGTTGCCTCCCTCATTGCTCCTTTGAACGGCACGGCGGGCACCGTCGATTTGAGGCCCCCGCAAGCCTGACGTTCCGAACAGGGCGCGCATTGGCGCGCCCCTGTCGTTCATCGTCAGGAGTTCCTATTCATGTATCGCACCCTTGCGGCCGTCCTGGTCGCAGCGTCGTGCGCCTCCGTGGCGCCAGCGCAGATGGACATGGCCGCGCCTTTGGCATCGACCGAGCCCGTCTATACCCTTGAGCAAGCTGTCGCCGCAGCGGGGGGCACTGCGCCCGCTACGACGGCAGCCTCCGCCGCCATCGATGCGGCGCGCGCCGGCCGCACCGTCGCGGGCCTGCGCCCCAACCCGGTCATACAGGGCCAGGTGGAAAACATCATCGGATCAGGGTCATATCGTGGTCTGCGATCAGCTGAGACGACGGTCGGCTTCGCTGTTCCGATCGAACTCGGCGGCAAGCGGGGTGCCCGCGTGGCGGTCGCGAACGCCCATCTGGCCCGGACCGAATTGCAGGCGGCCATCATCGCGGCCGATGTCCGGCTTCAGGTCACGCAACTCTATATCCAGGCGGTGGCAGCGGATCGCCGTGTCATCACCGCGCGCGATCAGGCGCGGATCGCAAGCGATGCGTCGAAGGCGGCGGGCATTCGCGTCCAGGCCGGGCGTGCCTCTCCGCTGGAGCAGCAGCGCGCGGACGTCGCCCGCATCAACGCGGAGGCGAACGTCGAGCGACAGTCGCGGTTGGCCGATGCGGCGCGGGCGAACCTTGCACGTCGTATCGGACAGCCGATCGACGGAATGCTCGACTCCGGCTTGCTCGATCGTCTGCCGACTATCGCGACATACGGCCCGCTGCCGCCCGTCGATACCTCCGGTACACTGGCGTTGGCGGCAGCGAATGCCGAACTCAGCGTGGCCGATGCCGGGCTCAGGCTGGCGCGTACGAACCGCGTGCCCGACCTCAATATCGGACCGGCGCTGCGCCGTCTCGAGGCGACCAACGACACCGCCGCAGTGTTCACCGTCTCGATCCCGATCCCGCTGTTCAACAATGGACATGCTGCGATCGCCCAGGCGACCGCACAGCGGACCCAGGCGGAGGCGCTACGTCGCGCCATGACGCTCGACGTCGAGCAGGCGATCACCGACGCCAGGGCCGAAGAAGCCAATGCCGCGACTGCCGCACGCGCGGCATCGGGGCCTGCACTGGCGGCAGCGCAGGAAGCCGCGCGAATCGCCCGGATCGGCTACCGCGAAGGCAAGTTCGGTCAGCTCGATCTCCTCGATGCGGAAAGAACGCTATCGGAAACGCGCGTCGCCGCGATCGATGCGCTCGCCAATTATCAAAACGCCCGTGCGCGGCTGGAGCGACTGACCGCCCCCGCGCCGACATCCACGATATCGGGGGAAACCCAGTGATGAAGACGACCTATCTCGTCAGTGCAGGCGCGCTTGTGCTGATACTGTCCGCCTGCGGCGGTAGCCGTGACGCCGGCGATCGGAGCGCCGGCAAGGAAGCTGCCTCGACGTCCCAGGCCGCCCCCGTCCAGAAGGGGGCGGTAACGCTGTCGACCGACCAGATCCGCGCAGCGGGCGTCGAGCTTGGCCGTCCGATCATAGGCGGCGCAGGCACGATCGACCTGCCTGCCATCATCGAGGGCGATCCGCAGAATACGCTGGTCGTCTCCGCAGCGATCGCCGGACGCGTCGTGGCGCTGACCCGCAACCTTGGCCAGTCGGTCGGACGCGGACAGACGATCGCCCTCATCGAGAGCCGTGAGGCGGCGCAACTCAAGGGCGAGGCCGAGGCTGCGCGCGCGCGGCTGCAACTCGCCAGTTCCAATCTCGCGCGCGAGCAGCGCCTGTTCGCGCAGAAGGTGTCGCCCGAGCAGGACCTTGTCGCGGCACGGACCGCCGCGACCGAAGCGCGGATCGCGTTGCGCCAGGCGCAGAGCATGATCTCGGCGGCGGGGGGCCTCGGAGGCGGCCTCAACCGTCTTGGCATCGTCGCCCCGATCTCGGGCCAGGTCATCGCCCGCCCGGTCGTGCTGGGACAGACTGTCGCGGCAGACGCCGAACTCTACCGCATCGCCGATCTTGCGCGGGTGTCGCTGTCGCTTAGCCTGAAGCCGGACGACGCGAGCAAGATTCGTCCCGGCAATATCGTCACCGTTCGCGCAGCGGGTCGGCAGGCGACGGCGCGCATCGCCTTCGTTTCACCTGCACTGGATCCGCAGACGCGTTTGGTGCCCGCGATCGCGACGCTCGACAATCACGGCGGTACATGGCGTGTCGGCGAGCCGGTGACGGCCTCGATCCAGCTCACCGGCAGCGGGCGCGACGCGGCGATCCGCGTACCGACGACGGCGGTGCAAAGCGAAGACGGTCGCTCGATCGTGTTCGTGCGAACGACGACCGGCTTCCAGGCAACGCCGGTCGTCCTGGGTGATGCGTCGGGCGATACCGTCATCGTCCGCTCCGGCCTGACCGGGCGCGAGCAGATCGCCACTACGGGAAGCTTCTCGCTCAAGGCCGAACTCGGCAAGAGCGAAGCGGCGGAGGATTGATCGCATGATCGCCCGCATCGTCACATGGGCGGTCGAGAAGCGCTGGCTCGTCCTGCTCCTCACCGCCATCGCCGCGACCATCGGCGCCTTCTCGCTTCGGCAACTGCCGATCGACGCCGTGCCCGACATCACCAACAACCAGGTCCAGATCAACGTCCGCGCGTCGGCACTGTCGCCCGAGCTGGTCGAAAAGCAGGTGTCGTTCCCGATCGAGACCGCGCTCGCCGGGACGCCTGGCCTCGAATATACCCGCTCGCTCAGCCGCAACGGCTTTGCACAGATCACCGCGGTCTTTTCGGACAAGACCGACATCTACTTCGCCCGCCAGCAGGTGGGCGAGCGGTTGCAGGGCGTCCGGGAAAGCTTGCCGGACGGCGTGAACCCGGAAATGGGCCCGATCGCGACCGGGCTCGGCGAGGTGTACATGTACACCGTTCGGCTCCAGCATCGCGCCGACGACACGCACAAGCCGGGTGAACCGGGGCAGCAGCCCGACGGCAGCTACATCACGCCCGAAGGCGAGCGACTGACGAGCGAGGAGGACAAGGCCACCTATCTGCGCACCGCGCAGGACTGGATCGTCACGCCGCTGCTCAAGAGCGTCCCGGGCCTTGCCGGGGTCGACTCGATCGGCGGCTATGCCAAGCAGTTTCTCGTTGTCCCCGACGTGGCGAAGCTCGCCTCGCTCGGGATCACGCTGACCGACCTCGGCACCGCGCTGGAGCGCAACAACACCAGCGTCGGCGGAGGCTTCGTCAACCGCAACGGCGAAGGTCTGGCGGTGCGATCCGACGCGCTGCTACGCAACACCGCCGAGTTGGGGCGCACCGTCGTCGCCTCGCGAGGCGGCGTGCCGATCACGCTCGATCAGGTAGCGACCGTCAAGACCGGCCAGGCAATCCGCATGGGATCGGCATCGGAGAACGGCACCGAAGTCGTGGTCGGCACCGCGATCATGCGGATCGGGGAGAACAGCCGCAATGTCGCGACCGCGGTCGCGGACAAGCTCGAATCGATCAACGCCTCGCTGCCACCCGATGTCGTCGTCCAGCCCGTGCTGAACCGCACCGCGCTGGTCGATTCCACCATCAAAACCGTGGCGAAGAACCTCTTGGAGGGCGCGATCCTCGTGATCGTCGTCCTGTTCCTCCTGCTCGGCAATTTCCGCGCGGCGATCATCGCGGCCCTGGTCATCCCGGTGACGATGATGCTGACCGGGTTCGGAATGCTCCGCGCCGGCGTCTCGGCAAACCTGATGAGCCTCGGTGCGCTCGACTTCGGCCTGATCGTCGACGGCGCGGTCATCATCGTCGAGAACTCGCTGCGGCACCTCGCCGAGTTGCAGCACGACAAGGGCCGGCTCCTGACGCCGAAGGAGCGGCTGGCCACCGTCGCGACCTCGGCGCGTGAAATGATCCGTCCGTCCGTCTACGGACAGGCGATCATCATCCTCGTCTATGTGCCGTTGCTCACCCTGACCGGGGTGGAGGGCAAGACGTTCGTGCCAATGGCGCTTACCGTCATCATCGCGCTCGCCTTCGCCTTCGTGCTGTCGCTCACCTTCGTGCCCGCGATGATCGCGATCGCGCTGTCGAAGCGCGTCGAGGAACAGGACGGCCGGATCGTCGCATGGCTGAAGCGCCGGTACGAGCCGGGACTGACCAAGGCCATGAAGCGCCCGGCGATCACGATCGGCGCGGCGGTCGGCAGCCTCGTCCTGGCGGCGCTGGCGTTCACCGCGCTGGGTCAGGTGTTCCTGCCCCAGCTCGACGAGGGCGATCTCCTCATCCAGTCGCTGCGCATACCGGCGACCTCGGTCCAGCAGAGCCAGGCGATGCAGGTGCCGATCGAGCGGATGATGTCGCACCAGCCGGAGGTGAAGTTCGTCTACTCCAAGACCGGCACCGCCGACCTGGCGTCGGACCCCATGCCGCCCAATGCGACGGACATGTTCGTCATCCTCAAGCCGCGCGAGGAATGGCCCGACCCGAAGCTGACGAAGGCGGCTCTGGTCAGTCGGCTGGAGGGGCAGCTCGCCCGTTTCCCCGGCAATGCCTATGAGATCACCCAGCCGATCCAGATGCGCTTCAACGAGCTGATCGCCGGCGTGCGCGGCGATATCGCCGTCAAGGTGTTCGGCGACGACTTCGCGTCGATGAACCGCACCGCGGAGCAGATCGCCAGCGTGCTCCGCAAGACGCCGGGCGCTGTGGATGTGAAGGTCGAGCAGACGACGGGCCTCCCCATGCTCGACATCCGCGTCAACCGCGACGCGATGGCGCGGCTCGGCGTTACCGCGCAGGACGTGCAGGACACGATCACCGCAACGCTGGGCGGCCGCACGGCGGGAATGATCTTCGAGGGCGATCGTCGCTTCCCGGTGGTCATCCGCCTGTCCGAGACGCAACGTGCGGACCTGAACCTGTTGCAGCAGGTCCCGGTGCCGGTCGCCGGAGGCGCGTTCGTGCCACTGTCGAGCGTCGCGGACATCCGCATCACCGACGGGCCGAACCAGATCAGCCGCGAAAATGGAAAGCGGCGGGTGGTCGTTCAGGCCAATGTCCGCGGCCGCGACGTCGGGTCGGTCGTCGCGGAGGCGCAGGCGACGATCGCGCGACAGGTCCGCCTCCCCTCGGGCAGCTACCTCGAATGGGGTGGTCAGTTCGAAAATCTCGCCTCGGCGAACGCTCGGCTGAAGCTCGTGGTGCCGGCGTGCTTCGTCCTGATCCTGTTCCTGCTGTACGGGGCCCTGGGGTCGGTGCGGGACGCGGCGATCGTCTTCACCGGCGTGCCCTTCGCGCTGGTGGGCGGCGTGCTGCTGCTATTCGTATGCGGTATGGACTTTTCAATCTCGGCTGCGGTCGGGTTCATCGCGTTGTCGGGTATCGCGGTCCTTAACGGTCTCGTCATGGTCAGCTCGATCCAGGGGCTTATCGCCGGCGGCATGGACCGGGCAGAAGCGGCCTATGCCGGGGCGCAGCAACGCCTTCGTCCGGTGGCGATGACGGCGCTGGTCGCCAGCCTCGGCTTCGTGCCGATGGCGCTTGGCCACGGAGCCGGTGCCGAGGTGCAGAAGCCCCTGGCGACAGTCGTCATCGGCGGGCTGATCTCCGCGACGCTGTTGACCATGTTCGTATTGCCGACACTCTATGCCCGCTTCGGGCAGCGGACGATCGGCACGACGGCCGACGACAGTGCGGAGACGGACGTCGCCTCGACGATGCAGGCCGCACATGCGCCTGACTGACCGTATCCGCCTCGCACGCGGATCGCATCATCACTCGAATTACGAAAGACGTCGATATGGATGTAAGGCTCTGGGTCGTGTGCGCAGCGGTCGGTGGTATGATTCCTGGTCGAGATGTGGGCCCCTAGCTGGGCCGCTACGCCGGCATCCTTGGTGGTTTCGTACTTTTGGCGATCGGTGGACCGATCCTGCTTCAACATCTCTCCGACGCTGCCTGAGACAAGGACGCCCAGCCGATCCCATCGAACCGCCAAGAAGCTTTCGGCAGCTAAGGAAAATTTGCAGACCTCGACGAGCCGCTACCAGACATTCCTGCCCTATTCCCTAACCCGAGCTTAGGTCATTCGATGATTTGAAAGCCGGGCACGACAGGAACAACTAATGTCAGGCTGTCCCCGAAGCAGGATATACTCAGGCTCTTAAAATCGATGCGATACTCCAAGGAACGCCTGCATGTCAGGTGCGGCCCTGTTCAGCCCGACGTTCGTGCCAAGATCGAATTGCGTGTTATGATCCGATTGCCAGGATACCGCCAAGCTGCCCAGAGCGGGAGTCCCGCGCACGGTCCGGTCCGGATCGTCGTCGCGCAGGACCTGCGTGCTCAGATCGACTTTCAGCGTCTCGCTGAACTCATATTCGATTTCGGCCGCGCTGCCGTACAGCGCATGGCGGCCCCGACCGTCGTCATTAACCGCCGCCGACACGATCGGGGTGACTTGCAGCGAGACTGTCTTCGACGTGCGATAGGTGACGGGAAGCTGGAACGTCGCGCCCCAGTCACCGGCGCCGATCGGCTGGCGTCCCACCGGCACCAGCGCGGTGGCGATGCCAGACATCGCCAATCCCGTATCGCCCTTTCGTTCGACGATCGACGTCTTGATGCCGATGCTGGCGTCCCCGACCCGGTGCGTCCGCATTACGGCACCGTCTGCGTCGCGGTCCCGCTGAACGCCGAACGGCGTCCATCCCAACCGCAACTCGGTCTTCCCGCCCATACCGAAGCGGATCAGCGTGTCCCCGATCAGTACCGTGTCGACCCGCTCGCCATCGCGACGCTCAAGCGTCCAGTCTGCCAGTCCCGTTTCGGTCTGCAAGCGGCCGGCTGCCGTGATGCACGCGCTGGTCGTCAGGCCGGGGCGCTCGCTGCACAGCCGATCGGCATTGCTGTTCTGCGCTGTCGCCGCCACCGGAACCCACGCCAGGCCACAAGCTAACGCTTTGATCAAATTGCGCATTATTACCCCTTCACGAGCGGCGTAGCGCAAAGCGACCGACCATGCCATGGACTATCGCGCCTATTCTCTCGACCGCACCAAAGCTGTGAAGTGGCAACAGAGCGATCGAGGACGGTGACCGAGGACCAGTCATTCAGAGCGTACTATTCGTCTCCCGGCGTCCGCCATTCGTTGATCTTGTAACTGACGGTCCAACAGGGCTCACGCCATGGCGGACAAGCGGCGAGGCTTGGAGAAAGCGCGATGGCGACCTTCTGCACGACGGAGGGCAATAGCCGCAATGCGGGGTATGCCATGTTGTCCAGCCGTCAGGGCACAGAAACGCAGGGAACCTTCCAGCGTCCGGTTCCCTTTCTCTGCTTCATCTTATAAACGTATAATTTGGCCTGCCGTGGGGGCGGGAGATGTCGGACATAAGGCTCAAGGAAGCGACGGCAAGAATGGTAACGGACGCCGATCACGCCACACCGCGCATGGCCGAGCTGGTTGCTGGACATGTCTGGAGCAATAGTCCGCTGGGAGCGCGCAGCACTTGGCCGGCTTCGTTGCGGATCACGGTCGATACGATGCTGGCGTCGCTGCATCCCATGTGTTTGATCTGGGGTAGCGAACGCATCCTCCTCTACAATGACGGCTATGCTCCTATCCTCGGCACCCGCCATCCCGGCGCGCTCGGGCGACCGACCATCAAGGTGTGGCCGGAACTCTGGTATGACATCGAACCGCTGATCGACCGCGTCTTCGCAGGCGAGAGCGTCGCATTCCGCGACCAGCCCTTGACCATGACGCGTAACGGCTTTCCCGAAGAGACGTGGTACGATTTCGCCTACTCGCCAGTGCGGGATGACGAGGGCAAGGTCGTGGGCCTGCTGAACGTCACGTCGGAGAGCACGGCACGCGTGACCGCCCAGCGAGAACGCGATCGCTCGGTGGACGAGCTCTCGGTCAACGACGCGAAATGGCGCGACCTGTTCGAGACGCTGGAAGAGGGCTTTGTCCTTGGCGAGGTTATGCGCGATGGCGCGGGCCGGATCGTCGACTGGCGCTACGACGAGGTCAACAACGCCTGGTACGATCTGGTCGGTGTCGAACATGGCTGCGCGGTCGGACGGACGATCCGGGAGGTCTTTCCCGGCGTCGAGGATGAATGGGTGACAGAGATCGCCCGCGTCGTGGAGACGGGCGAGGCGATACGGTTCACGCGCCAGGTGGGCAATCTCGAACGTTGGTATGACGGCATATGCCAGCCCGCCGGAGCCGATCGGTTCACCATATTGTTCCTCGAGGTCACCGAACGCATCCAGTCGGAACGACGGCGCGAAGCCCTGGCGGAACTTGGTCGGGTGTTGCTGGCCATCGGCGATCCGGACGAAGTCGTGCGTGCGGCGGCGGCGATCATCGGACGCACGCTCGATGTCGGCCGCGTCGGGTACGGCACTCTTGCAGAGGACGGAGAGACCTTCACGGTGCCGAACGATTGGACGGCCGAAGGCTATCCGAGCCTCGCTGGCACCTATCATATGGATGACTACGGGGGTTATGCGGACGACCTTCGCCAGGGTCGCACCGTCGTCATTCCCGACATCCGTCTCGATTCCCGTACATTGCCCAATACGATAGCGCTGGAGAAGCTGGCGGTCCGTAGCCTGGTCAACCGGCCGATCGTGGAGAAGGGGCGAACGGTTGCCGTCCTCTACATCAATTCGGATACCACTCGTGACTGGACGCCCAAGGAGTTGGCGTTCATCGCCGACGCCGCCAATCGGACCCGCGCCGCACTCGAACGGCGTCGCGCCGAGAAGGACGTGCGAGAAACCGCGACCTTCATGCGCAGCGTCCTTGCCGCGTCCACCGATTGCATCAAGGTCGTCGAACTGGACGGCACGCTTTCGTTCATGAGCGAAGGCGGCATGGAGGTGATGGAGATCAGCGACTTCAATGCGGTCCGCGGATGTCCGTGGCCGGACCTGTTGAGGGAAGACGGCCCGAGACAAGCCCGCGAGGCGCTGGAAGCGGCGAAACGGGGCATCACGACGCATTTCGAAACGCCGGCCGACACGTATCTCGGCACACCGAAACACTGGTCCGTATCCGTATCGCCGATCCCAGGCCCCGATGGCGAGGTGGCGCGCATCCTGTCGGTGTCGCGTGACCACACCGAGCTTCAGAAATCACGCGAACAGCAGCAGCTCCTCAACGGCGAACTGGCGCATCGCATCAAGAACACGATGAGCGTCGTGCAGGCGATCGCCAACCAGACGCTCGGCAAGGCAGAGGATCGGGAGGCGGTCGCCGCGTTCGGCAAGCGGCTGGGTGCGCTCGCTTCCGCGCATGACGCGCTGACCCACGACCATTGGTCGGCGGCGAAGCTGGGCGATGTCGCGCGCGGCGCGCTGGAGACATTCGGCGAGGATCGCTTCACGCTGGCCGGACCCGAAGTCACGATCGGGCCACGCGCGACCTTGGCGCTGACCCTCATGCTGCACGAACTCGCGACCAATGCCGCCAAATATGGCGCGCTGACGGTGTCGGACGGCAAGGTCACAGTGAACTGGGCGGTCCACCGCGAGGGCGATCAGGACGTGCTCCATCTGGGCTGGGCCGAGCGAGGTGGCCCGCCTGCGGTCGAACCGACGCGCAAGGGTTTCGGCTCGCGGATCATTCGTATGGGTCTAAGCGGCTCCGGGGGCGTTAAGCTGCGCTACGAAGCCCAGGGCCTCACGATGGAGGCCACTGCCCCCCTTTACCAAGTTCAAGAGGCGTAACGCGTAACCTGACGACATGGGACAGTCTCAACCTATCATGCGCTGGCCGGTGCTGGTCGTCGAAGACGAGCCGATCCTGCGGCTCGATGCGATCAGCATGGTCGAGCAGGCCGGCTTCGAAGCCGTCGAGGCGCTGAGCAGCGCCGACGCCATTCGGCTTCTCGAAGAGCGTCTGGACATCCGCTTGGTCTATATGGACCTCGACATGCCGCGCAGTCGCAAAGGCATCGAGATCGCAGCGGCGATCCGCAAACGCTGGCCGCCGATCGAAATCATCCTGACCGCGGCGTATTTCACGCGAGAGAGCGTCGAGCTGCCCGAACGGGTCGAATTCTACCCCAAGCCGGTGGATCATATCGAGATTGTGGAAGCCATGCGGCGGCTGATCGGACATGATCGGACGGAACAGGCCTGAGCGCACCATCGCCCCTGTCCATCGGTGCAAGGCTGAATTGGGCTTGGCCGGAAAGTGGTGCGCTCTTGACGGTCGGAGTGCGGTTGATTGCCGCCCTTCGGACAAATCGAGACGGTCATCCGCCTGAAATCGCTCTATGATCCCGTTGCTGCCGGCAGACACACCTTGGTCACGAACCCAGGCCTATGACTAGATTGGCGACAGCACAGCCTGGCCACACTGCCCGGAAACCGTGCTCGACCTGTTGCTTCCGTCGAAGTTCGCGATGTGCCTTGGCTGTTCGTGACGGATGAGACTCGTCACCTCCACGGCGGGCAGGTTGCGGGGCATCGACCCATATTCGGTCGTTCTGGTGCTGGTTTGGCCCACCCGACTTCTGCCATTCATCCAACTTCGAAATGAGCGATACGTCGCTCGTCAACGAGCGATTGGCCGCGACGAACGGCACGAACGCTGCGCAGTGTGCAGGATTTCGAACCATGAAATCATGCCGATCGTCGCCGTCGCGGCTGTCAGGCCCATTTACCCCGCCTTTCGAGCGTCATGATCCGCCGCGCAGGCTACGGTCAGGCCACCATATTGGTATGGACATAGTATGGCGTGCCCATGTCGACCAGCGGGATGAGGGGACGGCCGATATGATAACCCTGTAGAGCATCGCAGCCGATTTCCCGACACAATGCGAGTTGTTCCGGCGTTTCGACCCCCTCGGCATGGGTAACGACACCCAGCTCGCGTCCGAGCGCAACCGTCGCCCGCAGCACCGCCATCGAGCGCGGATCGCTCGCCGCGCGCAGCACGAAGCTGCGATCGATCTTGATCCGGTCAAAGCTCAGATCACGAAGATGGGACAGCGACGATTGCCCGGTCCCGAAATCATCCAGTGCGATTTTGAAGCCGAGTTTCCGAATACGCTCCAACCGGCCTGCGACCTTGGCAGCGTCGTGGATCAGCGCCGTCTCGGTGATTTCGATTTCCAGCCGCTCAGCCGCCAAGCCATTAGCTATGACGGCCTGTGTGAGGTGGTCGAGCAAGGCATCCGATGCCAGCTGCGCGGCAGAAACGTTGACCGCTACATACAGATGCGGCGACCAACCCGCCAGGTGTCGACATGCTTCCGCGATCACCCACCGCCCGATTTCGTCGATCAGGCCTGAGTCCTCAGCGATGGGAATGAATATATCAGGCGAAATCCATCCCCGAACGGGATGTTGCCATCGCAGCAGTGCCTCATAGCCGCAGGTGATGCCGGAGGCGAGGTCGGCGATCGGTTGAAAGGCCAGGCGGAAGCCCCCGTCTTTCACGGCGCTATGGAGGCCGTCAACGATCTCCTGTCGCTGGAGGAGCGCTTCTGTCATGGCGTGCTCATAACAGTGAGCGCGACGACGGCCCGCCCGTTTCGCGTCGTAGAGGGCGAGGTCGGCACGCCTCATCAATTCCTCACCCGACAGCCCGGCTTCCCACTCCGCTACACCGATGCTGCATCCCGGCTGGAGGCGATAGCCGTCAATGATGACGGGATTGGATATCTCGGTGACGACCGTCTGGGCGAACGTCCTTGCCTCGCCGATCGGCAAGGCCATCACGATAGCCATCTCGTCGCCGCCCATCCGAGCAACGAAGCTTTCCGAGCTGACCAGGCGATGCAGGACGGCCGCACAATGGATCAGGAGCTTATCGCCTATGCCATGGCCAAATGTGTCGTTGATCTCCTTGAATTCATCAAGATCGATCAGAAGCAGGCTGAACGTCGCGGCCTTGCCGATCATGGCCGCGACGTGATCCTGAAGCGCCCGGCGGTTGCCGAGATTGGTCAGGACGTCATGATGCGCGTGAAAACTCAACTCGCGGCTGGCCTGCCTTTCGGAGGTCACGTCATTGAATGTAAGGACCACGCCCTGTCTGATCACCGGGCGGCACCGTACGACATAGGTTCGGCCGTCCTCCATTTCACACTCGCGGTCGAAAAGCTCACCGAACTGAACCCACGCCTTCATTGACTGGTCAACAATGGACCGTTTGCCGGGATGCCAGTTTCGGTATCGTGCAATAGTGTCGAGAAAGGTGTCGATGGTCACGCCAGTTCGCAGCGCCTCGGGCGGCGTATCGAACAGGGTCAGGAAGCGCTGGTTATACTGGCGAACACGCCCTGCCTTGTCGATAAAGACCAAGCCGTCAGAAATGCTCTCGATCACCGCCTTGAGCGTCTGCGCTTCCCGCTCGCGTCGCAATCGCGCCTGCGAGGCAGATAGAACGCCGCCCAGACAGGCGATCGAGACGGCAAAGGCCGTGCACGCCGCGACGAGGCCCGGCGACATGGCGCTGCCCTGGACGATCGCCAGCCGCGCGTTGACGATGTCGCCAGCCAAGCTGATAAAATGGATAGCGCACACCGCGCCGACAAATGAGATGCCAGTCGCCAGCCGTGGAAAACTCCGTGTATCACGGATTTGCCAGCTGATCAGGATCGCCGTACCGATCAGCCCACCGATCAGGTTGGTCATGGTCGAAAACTGGTGATTGCAATCGATCAGCGCGGACAGACCGACGGCATGCATACACCAGATCCCGAAACCCGCCGTCACGGCAAGCGCGATCTTCGTGCCTAGGTGCTGTACCTTGGCAAGGGCCGCGATGGGCACGCCGACCATGAGGATCCCCACCATAGCAGACAGCGCGGTGCGATGCGGTGCATAGGTCAGGATCAAATCTGGTCGATAGGCGGTCATCGCGCTGAAGTGGGTCGACCACACCCCCAACCCTGCGGCCAGGGCCAGCCCTCCATCGCGCCAGCCAATGTGGCTGGTCCGGGCATGACGAATTTCGGCCGTAAGCAGCGCCACCAACCAGCCCGACGTCAGGCAGATGCCGATGGACACCGCCAGAAGGTAAGCGGAATAAGGCAATAGGAAGAAGATCAAGGGGGCCCTATCACGGCATTGAGATTAGCAACCTATATCCCATCTCCTGATTAACAATCTATTTTAGTTTGCCGGTATATTGCGGCTCTTTCGGCATCGATCGAGCCAAGGCAGGTTCCTGTCGCCGTGCCACCGCACGGTAATGACAGGGTAGCGCTACTCCCGCGATAAAGGGGTAACGGTGGACCCGTCACCGACGCGATATCGGCGATATAGAGCAAGCGGGCGGCTTTCCTAGAGTAGCCTCCCGCTCGGTAGGCATTCTGAGGGGAGCGAGCTGACGATCGAACCTAAGCCGCTTTTGCCCCCGTCAGACGCTCCCAATTTGCGAAGGCAAAACCACGGCGCGCCGTGTCGTCGAGGTCGACGGTTTCCAGAAAGCGAAGTGGCTCGCCGCCCGGTCGGTACTGATATGGGAAGTCGGTCGAGAACAGCAGACGATCCGGGCCGACGATCTCCAGGCACTGCCGCAGATAGGCGTCGCTCCACATGCCGCTGCCGGTGACGTAAAGGTTGCTGCGCGCATATTCATGCAGCGATCGGTCGAGTTCGAGCGCTCGGCTCATCACGGCCGACGTCCGCTCGAGATAGAACAGCACCACCTCGCCCCAATGACCAAGGATGATCTGAAGCTCCGGCAGTTCGTCGAAGACACCCGCCGCCGCCAGTCTGACCCATTCCAATCCTGCCTCATAGTGCCAGCCAAGACCGAACGCGGCGAGTGCGAGATCCGCCCTGTCGCTGATCCCGGAGTAATTGGACGCGCGTACGTCCGGTGCTGGCGTTTGGGGATGGATGAACAGAGGGACGCCCAGTTCTGCGGCTTTCCTCAGCATCGGCCGCAGCGCCATATGGTCGAGGTGCCGGTCGCGTGTCCGGCCACAAAGCAGCGCGCCCTTCAGCCCGAGTTCTTTCACCGCGCGCTCCAGCTCGCGGGGGGCGGCGTCCGGATCGGATGTCGGGAGGGCCGCGAAACCCTGAAAGCGGGTGGGATGACGCGCACATGCCTCGGCGATGAGATCGTTGACGCGCCGGGCAGCCTCCACCGCTGGTCCAGGCTCGAGATTGTGGAGGCCCGGCGTGGTCAGGGACAACACCTGGACGTCGACGCCCTGCTCGTCCATCAGTGCCAGACGGCCAGCACCTAGGTCGGCCAGACGCTCGCCCGTTACACCCCCGTCTGCGATCGCAGATACGGGATCATGTGGAGGCGGCGCTGACGCCCAGGCGTCACAGACATTTTGCGGCAGGACATGTTCTTCGATGGCGATCAGGCGCATGGACGTCTCGCATAGGAGTCCGGAATAACCGTTACATCAGCCGCAAGCTTCCCTGATGCAAGGGCGCTCGCTCGACGTGATGGAGAAGCCCGGCTTTGCCATAGCCCATTCTACCAATCGGAAGCCCAATTGCGGTCATCTGGTGTCGAAACCAGCCCCCAGATTTCAGCCCTTCATTCGCGTTGGGCTCGACACCCGGAAGAGTAGTGCGCGTGTCTTGTCTGCAATGGCTGGATCGCGATCAATCCCTGTCAAGCTGTCGGCAGCGGCAGGAGAATACGAAACAAGGATCGGTCCTTGGTCCTCTGATAGATAGCGTCACCGCCATGAGCTCGGGCGATAGCGTGAACGACGGAAAGGCCAAGTCCCGATCCACCGGAATTTCCAGTGCCTCGTACGAACTGGCGAAATGCGCTGCCCTCGAGCTCGGGGGCAAGTCCCGGGCCTTTGTCCATGACCGTGATCGTCGCCTTGTCCCCGGTAAAATCGACCTCGATCCGCAGGGTGCATGGATCGGCATGGCGGCGCGCATTGTCGACAAGTGCGATCACCGCCTGTCGAATGCGCGCCGCATCGGCCCAGACGACCCCGGTCTCCAACGTCATCTCCAGTTCGAAACCCGCTGGCGACAGCATGGATGACAGGATCGGCCGCATATCCTCCAGCTCGGCAGCCAGATCGACATTCGCGACCTCCAGTTCCAGTCGCCCGCTCTCGGCCAGGCTGACGCTGCGCAGGTCCTCGACCAATCGGGTCAGACCCTCGACCTGCTTCATCAGGCCGACCACCAGTTCGTCGTCGAGCGGAAAGACGCCGTCCCTGGCCCCCTGAAGCCGCCCGCGCAGGATGGTCAGGGGGGTGCGCAGTTCGTGCGCGATCTGCGCGTTCCAAAGTTTCACATCGTCGGACATGCGTTGCAGCCGGTCGGCCATGGCGTTGAAATCGGCGATCAGCAGCGCGGCCTCGCCATGCGCGACACGTACAGGGGATATCCGGGCCGTCAGGTCTCCCTCGGCAATCTGGCGCGCCGCCTCGCCCACCGCGCCGAGCGGCTGCACGATCCGCCGCGCCAACCGCACCGCGACCGCCAGCGCCAGAACCACCCCGATCACGCAGCCCGCCAGCGTGATGCCGACATCCAGACCCGTGGTATCGGCCACGCCCGGTGGCAGCGGCGCGACGATGCGCAGCCGCTCCAGCACGCCATAGACGATGTAGAAGGCGGCCGTGCTGACCACGACCGCGACGAAGGCCAAAGTCGCCATCGCCACCGACAATTGCCGGGTCAGGCTGATCCGGTTCTTCATCCGCGCGACCATAGCCGGTATCCGACACCGCGCACCCCCTCGGGCATGTCGGGCACCCCCGCCTGATCGAGCTTGCGGCGCAGCTTGCTGACATGGCTGTCGACCGTGCGATCCAGCGCGTCCGATCCGGGCAGGCATGCGTCGAGCAGCTCGCTACGACTGAACACCCGGCTCGGCGTGCGCGCCATATGGGCGAGCAGACGGAACTCGGTCAGGGTCAGTGCCACCTCGCCGCGTTCGGTGCGGACCATATGCGCGGTCGTGTCGACCTCGACCGGGCCGACCCGCAACATGCCGTTCGCCCCCTCCCCGCCCGACCGGCGCAGCACCGCCTTGACGCGCGCGACCACCTCGACCGGGTTGAACGGCTTGACGACATAATCGTCCGCCCCGATGCGCAGCGCCTGGAGCTTGTCGATGTCCTGGTCCAGCGCAGTGGTGACGACGACCGGCGTATGGCCCCGCCGCCGCACTTCGGACAGCACGCCCCATCCGTCGATGATCGGCATCGAGATGTCGAGCAGCAGGATATCGGGCTTCAGCGCAAGGTGCAGGTCCAGCGCGGTGCGCCCGTCACCGGCATGGACGGTCCGGAACCCCTCGCGCTCCAGATAAGCACGGATGATCTCGGCGATGTCGCGGTCATCCTCGGCGATCAACGCGAGCGGGTTCATGCGGCGGGTCCACAGGGCATGGCCATGTTCCTATCAGCCGCGCCGGGTGTACCACCAGCCCGCCTCCACATAGTCTCCACATGATCTCGACGCAGGCGCAACGAGCCACGCGGATAGGCGGCGGCATGATGGGTCGACCTCTCGTTTGCCGCACGCTTCCCGTGCTGCCACTCCTTGTGCCGATGGCAGCGTGGCTCAGCGGCTGTTCCGCCGAAGCTCCGGCTGCACCGGCGGCCCCGGTCACGGTGCTGACCATGCGCGTCATGCCGGCCGAGATCACCGCGACCGACGAACTGCCCGGCCGGGTCGTGGCGTTCCGCACCGCGGAAATCCGCCCGCAGGTTGGCGGCATCGTCCAGCGCCGCCTGTTCGAACAGGGCGCGGCGGTACGCGCCGGGCAGATGCTGTTTCAGATCAGCCCTGCCCCCTATCGCGCCGATGCCGACACGGCCCAGGCGACCGTACAGAAGGCCAGCGCCGCCTATGCTCGCGCCTGTGCCCAGGCCGATCGCCTGAAACCGCTGGTCGCCGCCGACGCGATCAGCCGCCAAAGCTATGACGATGCGGTCGCCGCACGCGAGCAGGCCGGTGCCGAACTGGCCGAGGCGCGCGCGACCCTGCGCCGCCGCCGGATCGACCTGGGCTTTTCGCGGGTGACCGCGCCGATCGCCGGGCGGATCGGACCGGCCAATGTGACCGAGGGGGCACTGGTGACGGCGGCGGACGCGACGCCGCTGGCGACGATCCAGCAGATCGACCGGGTCTATGTCGATGTTCGACAGCCGGCCGAACGCTTTGCCGAATTGCGCGAAAAGGGTGCGGCGGCCGGGACGGTCGAGATCCTCACCGCCTCTGGCCAGAACCATCCGGCGCAGGGGCACATCCTGTTCTCGGGCATCACCGTTGATCCGGGCACCGGCGATGCGTTGGTCCGGGTCGAGGTGCCCAATCCCGGCGAGCGGCTGTTGCCCGGCATGTTCGTCCGCGCCCGCCTGCCGCGCGCGACCATGCCAGCCGCGCTGACCGTGCCGCAACAGGCCGTGACGCGCACGGGCGACGGCACGCCGCAGGTCAGCGTGGTCGACGGGCAGGACCGGGTGCATATCCGCCGCGTCACGCTCGGCCCGTTGGTCGATGGTCGCTATGTCATTGTGTCGGGCCTGCGCGCCGGTGAAACGGTCGTCATCGAGGGGCAGGATCGCGTCCAGCCCGGTACTCAGGTCAACCAGCGCCCTTGGCGTGGTGGCGCGGCGGGCTGAGCCATGGCGCAATTCTTCATCAACCGCCCGGTCTTCGCCTGGGTCATCGCCATCGCGATCGTCCTAATGGGCGTCATCGCGATCCCACAAATGCCGGTCGCACGTTTTCCCAGCGTCGCGCCGCCGACGGTCAGCATCTACGCCAGCTATCCCGGTGCCACGCCACAGACGCTGAACGACAGCGTCGTCTCGCTGGTGCAGCGCGAACTGTCGAGCGTGAAGAACCTGCTCTATTTCGAAAGCTCGGCCGATATCTCGGGCTCGGCGACGATCACGGCGACCTTCCGCCCCGGCACCGACCCGGAGCTGGCGCAGGTCGACGTGCAGAACCGGCTGAAGACCATCGAGCCGCGCCTGCCGCAGGTCGTCCGCCAGACCGGCGTCACCGTCGAGTCCGCTTCGTCGGGCTTCCTGATGATCGTCAGCCTGTTGTCCGATGGGCGGCAGGACGAGGTCGAGCTTTCCGATTACATGACCCGAAACATCGTCGACGAGTTGAAGCGCATTCCCGGCGTCGGGCGCGTCCAGAATTTCTCGGCCGAGCGCGCCATGCGCATCTGGATCGATCCCGCCAGGCTCGCCGGATATGGCCTGACCGCGACGGACGTAACCGCAGCGATCGCCGAGCAGAATGTCCAAATCGCCCCCGGCGCGCTGGGAGCCGAGCCGACCGCCCATGGCCAGCGCGTGCTGGTCCCGCTGACCGCCGACGGGCAGCTCAAGACGCCCGAGGATTTCGCCGGCATCATCCTGAAGGCCAATACCGACGGGTCATCGGTAACACTGGATAAGGTCGCCCGTATCGAACTGGGCCGGCAGAGCTTCGGTAACGACACGCGCGAGAACGGCAAATTCGCCGCCTCGGTCGGTATTCAGCTGACGCCGGGTGCCAATGCCGTTGCCGCGTCAAAGGCGGTCCGTGCCCGCATGACCGAGCTTGCCCATGCGTTGCCAGCGGGCATGAGCTGGTCCGCGCCGTTCGACACCGCGCCGTTCGTCCGCATCTCGATCGAGAAGGTGCTGCACACGCTGGCCGAGGCGATGTTGCTCGTCTTCCTGGTGATGTACCTGTTCCTGCAAAAGGTTCGCTACACGCTGATCCCCGCCATCGTCGCGCCGATCGCGTTGCTCGGCACGATCGCGGTCATGCTGGCGACCGGCTACTCGATCAATGTGCTGACCATGTTCGGCATGGTGCTGGCGATCGGCATCATCGTCGACGACGCAATCGTCGTCGTCGAGAATGTCGAGCGGCTGATGCACGAGGAGAAGCTGTCGCCCGCCGATGCCACGCGCAAGGCGATGCAGGAGATCACGCCCGCGATCATCGGCATCACGCTGGTCCTGTCGGCGGTGTTCATCCCCATGGCACTGGCGGCCGGATCGGTCGGCACCATCTATCGCCAATTCTCGATGGCGATGGCGGTATCGATCCTGTTTTCCGCCTTCCTCGCGCTCACCCTCACCCCGGCGCTATGCGCCACGCTGCTCAAGCCACTGGACTCGGAGCGCCCCAAGAACCGCTTCTTCACCTGGTTCGATCGCCAGTTCGAGCGGGCGACACGCGGTTATCAGGGCTGGATCGCGACGTTCCTGACGGCGAGCGGGCGGATGATGCTGGTCTTCGTCGCGATCGTCGGGATGCTGGCCATCGCCTTCGTTAACCTGCCGTCGTCCTTCATGCCGGAGGAGGATCAGGGTTACTTCATGACCAGCTTCCAGCTTCCGGCCGATGCCACCGCCACTCGCACCTTGGCGGCGGTCAAGGCGCTGGAAAAGCATATGGCGACCCGCCCCGGCGTCGAGACGACCGAGTCGATCCTGGGGTTCGGTTTCTCCGGCTCCGGCCCCAATGCGGCGATGGTCTATACCATGTTGAAGGATTGGAAGGAGCGCGGCGGCACGAACGTCGCCAAGGAAGTCGCCGCCGCCGATGCCGCGATGGCCAGGGACGTGCATGAGGGCCAGGTGATGAACGTCATGCCCCCCGCCATCGACGAACTCGGCACCTCGTCGGGCTTCGCACTGCGGCTGGAGGACCGGGCGGGCAAGGGACGCCATGCGCTGTTCACCGCGCGCGACATGCTGGTCGCCTATGCGCAGCGCAGCCCCAGGCTGACCGGCGTCTATGCCGAGGGCCTCCCCTCCGGCACCAGCGTCCGGCTGGACATCGACCGCGCCAAGGCGCGCGCGCTCGGCGTGTCGTTCACCGCGATCAGCGACATGATCGGCACCGCGCTGGGCAGCAGCTATGTCAACGACTTCCCCAACAAGGGACGGTTGCAACAGGTGATCGTGCAGGCCGAGCCTGCGCACCGCATGACCCTGGACGATGTGATGAAGCTACGCGTGAAGAACGCGGCCGGGGGAACCGTCGCGCTGGCCGAGCTGGTCACACCGGTGTGGAGCAATAGTCCCCTCCAGCTGTCGACCTATAACGGCTATCCGTCGGTCAGCATCACCGGCAGCGCCGCGCCGGGTGTTTCCAGTGGCGATGCGATGCGCGAGATGGAGCGGCTGGCCGCCGAACTGCCCCCCGGCTTCGGGATCGAATGGACCGGCCAGTCGCGGCATGAACGCGAAGCGGGCGCGCAGACCCCGATGCTGCTGGCGCTGTCGATGCTGGTCGTGTTCCTGGTGCTGGCCGCCCTCTATGAAAGCTGGTCGATCCCGATGGCGGTGATGCTGGTCGTGCCGCTGGGCCTGATCGGCGCGGTGTCCGCGGTGATGCTGCGCGGCATGTCGAACGACATCTTCTTCAAGGTCGGCCTGATCACCATCATCGGTCTGAGCGCCAAGAACGCGATCCTGATCGTCGAGTTCGCCAAGCAATATCGCGAGGCGGGCAGCAGCCTGATCGACGCCGCCATCGCCGCTGCACGGGTGCGCCTGCGCCCGATCGTGATGACCAGCCTGGCCTTCACGCTGGGCGTCGTGCCGCTGATGCTGGCGGGAGGTGCGAGCGCAGAGACGCAGCACGCGATCGGCACCGGCGTGTTCGGGGGCATGATCACCGGCACCGTGCTGGCGCTGATCTTCGTGCCGACCTTCTTCGTGGTGGTGGTCGGCCTGGCTGAACGCTGGCGCGCGTGCCGGATCAAGGAGGCATGACGATGCGATACCTGCCCCTCCCCCTGTTGCTGGCGACCACCGCCTGTTCGATGACGCCGAAGCTCACCCTGCCGACACCGCCGGTCGCCGCGGCCTTTCCGATCGCGAGCGGCACCGAGGCGCTGCCCGAATGGCGCCGCATGTTCGGCGATCCCCGGCTGCAAACCCTGATCGCGCTCTCGCTCGACGCCAATCGCGACCTGCGTATCGCCGCGCTGAACGCCGAAGCTGCGCGGGCGCAGGTGCGCGTACAGCGCGCCCAGTCGCTGCCCGGCCTCAACGTCGAGAGCGGCTATACCCGCCAGCGGCAGCCTGCCGGCGTCGCTGGAGCAGGTGTGGGCCTGACGCCGGGGGGCGAGGCGACGGGCTTCACGTTCGGTCAGTTCAGCGCCCAGGCCGCGCTGACCAGTTTCGAAATCGACCTGTTTGGTCGCCTGCGCGCGATGAACGAGGCGGCCTTCCACCGCTGGCTCGCCTCGGTCGAGGCCCGGCGCGCGGTGCGGCTGGCGGTGATCGGCGCGGTCGCCGACGCCTATTGGAACGAGCGGCTGGCGGACGAGCAACTGGCGCTGACCCGCTCGACATTGGCCGACTGGCGTGCATCGCTCGACATAACCCGGTTACGCAGGGACGCGGGCCAGGCGAGCGGCGCCGATGTGGCGCAGGCCGAGGGGCTGGTCCGGCAGGCCCAGGCCGATCTGGCGCAGCGCGAGCGCGAACTGGCGCAGGCGACCAACGCGCTGACGCTGGCCGTCGGTGCGCCCCTGCCAGGCGACTTGCTGCCGCCCACCCCGCTGATGGAACAACCGATCCGCACCGCGCTGGCGGTGGGGACGCCGTCCGACCTGCTGACCCGCCGCCCAGATATCGCGCAGGCCGAGCAGGATCTGCGCGCCGCCAATGCCGATATCGGCGCGGCGCGCGCGGCCTTCTTTCCGCGCGTGTCGCTGACCGCCGCCTTCGGTTTCGCCAGCCTGACGCTCGACAGCCTGTTTCAGGGGGCGAACCGATCCTGGTCCTATTCGCCCGCGATCAGCCTGCCGATCTTTCGTGGCGGAGAGCTACGCGGCAATCTCGACCTTGCCCGACTGCGTGCATCGACCGCCGTCGCAAGCTATGAAAAGGCGATCCAGACCGGCTTCCGTGAAGTCGCCGATGGGCTTGCCGCACAGGCAACCTATGGGCGGCAGGTGACAGAACAGCGTGCCGTCGTCACCCAGGCCGAACGTCGCGCCAATCTGACCGATCTCGCCTATCGCGCCGGGCAGACCAGCCGCCTCGAACTGCTCGACGCGCAGCGCGCGACCTATGCCGCGCAACAGACCGCGCTGATTGTCCGGCGCGACCAACTGACCGCCGCCGCCGCGCTCTACCGCGCGCTCGGCGGCGATACCGAAGCCCAAGGAACGCCGCGATGACCCGCCATGACCGCTATACCCTGCCGATGCGGCTGCTCCACTGGACCCGCGCCGCGCTGATCGTGGGGTTGATCGCGCTCGGCTGGACGATGACTTCGCTGCCCGACAGCACGGCCGCCAAGTTCGAATGGATGTATCCCGTCCACAAGGAGTTCGGTGTGCTGGCCTTCCTGATCGGCGCCGTGGCGCTGATCGTGCGCAGCCGGTCCGCCCTGCCCCATCATCCTGCCGGACTCGCCCGGTGGGAAGTCATGCTGTCGAGCATCGTCCAATATGCGATGCTGGCGCTCGCGATCATCGTACCGGTGATGGGCTATGCCATGTCCAGCTCGTTCAGCCAGAGCGACGGAGTGCCGTTCTTCGTCACCGACCTGCCCGAGCTTCTGCCCAAGAACGACCGCGCCTTCGCCGTCTTCGCGGTCGCGCACAAGGTGCTGGCCTATACGCTGCTGGCGCTGGTCGCGCTGCATGTCATGGGCGTTCTCAAGCACCGCTTCCTCGATCGCAGACGAGCCTCCGACGTCCTGCCCAGGATGTTATGAGCCAGACCATTTCGATGGAACAGACACCGGCGGGCGTCGATCCCGGCCCCGGCTGGCAGTGGCGCTTCTGGTCGATCTTTGCCGGACAGTCGCTGTCGCTGATCGGATCGGCGATGACGCAGTTCGTGCTGATCTGGTGGATCACCGACACGACCGGCGATCTCGGCGCGCTGGCGACCGCTGGGCTGGCCGCGCTGCTGCCCCAGGCGCTGCTGGGGCCGGTCGGAGGCACGTTCGCAGATCGCTACAGCCGCCGGATGCTGATGATCGTCGCCGACCTGATCTCGGCCTTCTGCATCGTGGTCCTGATTGCCCTGTTCCTAAGCGGCCATATCGCCTTGTGGCACATCTATCTCGCGATGTTCGTCCGCAGCGCGGCGACCGCGTTTCAGATGCCCGCCGCCTCCGCCAGCGAGGCGATGCTGGTGCCTCGGCATTTCCTCCCCCGCGCCGCCGGGCTGAACCAGACGCTGATGGGCATCGTGACCGTTGCCGCCGCGCCGCTGGGGGCGATTGCGATCACGGTGATGCCGGTCGGCATGGCGCTGTGGATCGACGTTGCCACAGCGCTGCTCGGCATATTGCCACTCCTGTTCTACACGATCCCGCAGCACCATGCGGCCACCGAAAGGGCCGGTTTCTGGGCCGAGTTTCGCGAAGGCGCCAGCGTCGTCTGGCAGAGCCCTCGGCTATTGCGCGTCTATGCTCTGCTGACCGCCACCGTCCTGGTCGTCATGCCGACCTTCACCCTGTTGCCGCTGCTGGTGAAACAGCATTTCGGCGGTGGAGCGGATCAGGTCGCCCTTTTGGAAAGCGTTGGCGGGGCTGGCATGATCGTCGGCGGCATGATGGTCGCGATCATCGTACCCCGGCGGCTGATGTCGTGGATCCTATGGGGGTTCACCCTGTCCTGCGCGACGATGGCGCTGACCGCGCTGATGCCGCCCGGCATGTTCCTGCTGGCCGCGATCTTCTGGGCGTTGAGCGGCCTGTTCTTTATCTTGGGCGACGCGCCGTTCACCGCTTTGATCCAGACGACCGTTCCCAATCGGTTACAGGGGCGTGTCCTTGGACTGCTCGGCACGATGATGGGATTGGCAGCCCCTTTCGGCCTGTTGGTCTCTGCTCCGCTTGGCGGGATGATCGGGGTACGGTGGATGTTCGTTTTGACCGGCGGCCTGGGGACGCTCGTCAGCCTGTCTGCGTTCCTCTCCAGCGAGTTGCGCGACGCCGATTGACCAAGGGCATCTGGTCGAGGACTTTATAAACAGACCTGATTCCGATCATCCATCGATCTCGCTCCTGCGCCGTTTTCAAAAAAATCGAACCCGGTCACCCCAAACCATGACATCTGTCACTACGTGGGCCGCGTGCCATGGCGCAGGGAATGAGCCTCACCGACGAGGTTGAACGATGTTCCTGACTGCCTTCGCACTTGCCGCCGCTCTGCCGCCTGCTGCCGCTGCCACCCCCGCGACAGCATCTCCAGCCGCCATCGCCCCGCAACCCATCCGTGACGGCGGCATGATCGCCGATCTCTACCGACCCGCGCGTCCCGGCCGCGCACCCGCGATCCTGCTGCTCGGCGGGTCGGAAGGCGGCCTTGGCAAGGCGGCCGCTGCACAGGCGGCGGCGCTGGCGGCCCATGGCTATGTCGTCCTTCAGCTTTCGTATTTCGGTGGCCCCGGCCAGCCTGTCGCCCTGAAGTCGATCCCCGTCGAAACCTTCACCCGCGCGCTCGACTGGTTAAAGACGCAGCCTGGGGTCGCCGACAATCGCATCGGCATCGTCGGCACGTCCAAAGGCGCCGAGGCAGCATTACTTGTCGCCTCGCGCCGAAGCGATCTCAAGATCGCGGTGCTCGGCGTCCCTTCCAGCGTCGTTTGGCCGGGGATCGACCGACAGGGACTCGTCACCGAAAGCTCATGGACCGAGGATGGCAAGCCGGTGCCGTTTACGCCCTATGGATGGACGGGAGAGTGGCGCGGCATCCATGCCCTGTATGCCGACGCGCTGGCCGATCCGGCCAAGGCCGCAACGGGCGCCATCCCGGCCGAGCGCGCGAAGGCCGCCATCGTGATGGTCTGTGGCGAGGCGGATGGGCTGTGGCCGTCCTGCCCGATGGCACGGGCGGTCGAAGCACGGTTGCACGCCGCCAGCTATCGACATCCCGTCACGGTGCTTGCCTATCCCGACGCGGGCCATGCCGCATTCGGCCCGCCCCCCGATCCTGCCTCGCAGGCGGCGAGAACGGCCGCTTCGCTTGGCGGGAGCATCGCCGGCAACCGCGCGGCGCGGGTCGATGGCTGGCCGAAAGTCCTGGCCGCACTCGATGCCGCGTTGACGCCGGAGGCCGGTCGATGAGCGGCGATCTGTCCGACGTCGCGCGGCTGGCGTGCGTGTCCAAACGGCTTGGCGGACGAAGCGTCCTCGCGGAACTCGATTTCGGCATCCGCGCCGGTGAGGTGACCGCGCTGCTGGGCCCGAACGGCGCGGGCAAGACGACCTCCGTCTCGCTGCTCACCGGACGCATCGCGCCGGATGCAGGCACCGCAGAGATTTTTGGGCTCGACCCGCGCCGACCCGCCGCGCGCCGCCGCCTGGGCGTGATGCTGCAAAGCGCGGGCCTGCCCGACGTGCTGACGATCGGCGAGCTACTGACGCTGCAATCGGGCTATTACATCGACCCGCGCCCGCTGGACGAGACGCTGGCGCTCGCGGGGCTCGACGACCTTGCCGACCGCCGCTGCTCGGCGCTGTCGGGTGGTCAGGCACGCCGCGTTCATTACGCCCTGGCGATCTGCGGCCGCCCCGACCTGCTCGTCCTCGACGAACCCACCGCCGCCATGGACCGGGCCTCCGCCCGCATGTTGTGGGGCACAGTGCGCGCCCTCGCCGATGACGGAACGGCGGTGCTGCTGACCAGCCACGACCTGGCCGAGGTCGATGCGCTCGCCGACCGGATCGTGGTGATGGACGCCGGGAGGATCGTCGCCGACGACACGCCTGCCGCCCTGCGGGCGCGAGCGGGAGGATCGGTGATCCGCTGCCGCAGCCGACTGACCCCGGATCGCGCCGCAACGGCACCGGCGGTCAGAGACGCTGGCATGGACGGCGCGAACCTGCGCATCGTCACCGCCGATGCCGCCGCGACCGTGCGCGCGCTCCTCGATGCCGATACCACGCTCATGGATTTGCGCGTCGCCGATGCGACGTTGGAGGATGCGATCGCCGCCCTGCTCGTCGCCCAGCCGGAAAGGATCGCCGCATGACCGCACTCGTTGCAATCCCGAACGGCGTGTGGCTGCGCGAAGCGGTCGCCGAACTCAAGCGCACGTCGCGATTGCCCCAGTTCCTCGTTCCGACCGTGGTGACCCCCGCCGCGTTCTATGGCCTGTTCACGCTGGCGGTCGCCAGGTCGCCCTCCCCCGAATATGCCCTTGCGACCTTGGCGGGCTATGGCGTGTTCGCCGCAACAGGTCCGGCCCTGTTCGGCTTCGGTGCCGGCGTCGCCATGGAGCGCGAGCAAGGTCTGATCGAATTGAAGCGCGTGTCGCCGATGCCGGCCGGTGCCTATGTCACGGCGAAACTGGTCGCCGCCGTCGCCACCACCGCGCTGGCGCTGGTGTTGATCGATGCGCTGGCGATCGTCGCAGGTGTCCGCTTGTCGGCGGCAAGCTGGGCCGCGCTGACCCTGCTCCATCTCGGCTCGGCGATCCCGTTTGCGCTGATCGGTTTCGGCACGGGCATGCGGATGAGCGGCAAGGGCGCGGTGGCGGTGGCCAACGCCGTGTTCCTCGGCGGATCGGTGCTGGGCGGCCTGTGGATTCCGACCGTCATGCTGCCTGGCTGGATGCAGACGCTGGGCCAGATCACGCCGTCCTACCATCTCGGCCAGCTCGCCCGCGGGATCGTCGGCGTCGATACGCTTGGCTCGTCCTTCGGCCATGCGACGGCGGTGGCCGCGATGACAGCCGGGGGAATCGTCTAGGCCTGGAGCGGATGGCGGCGGAGCCCGGCTTGACCGAACGCGCCTACAACGCCGACAGTGGCGCGATGCGCACGGCGGAACAGCGATGGTGGGATGGGCCATGGCCGTGGCTCGTCTACCTCGTCTTCCTCCCCCTGCCATGGCTGTGGAAGCGGCCCGACGCGGCGACGCTGATCGCTTCGGCGCTGGCAGTGGCGGTCTTCCTGCCCCTCTACGTCCTGGCGCATCGCTGGCAGGGCGGGAAGCTGTTCGGTGCCTGCGCCGCGATCACCGCGATCGGCATCGCCCTCGCCGCTTGGCCGGTTGGGTGGACCGTCTTCCCGATCTACGCCGCGTCGGCGATGGGGCATGCCCGTCCGCGACGCGTCGCGACCCTTGGCATCGCCGCGATCGCGGTGGCGACGACCGTGACCGGTCTTGTGCTGAGCCAACCGACTTTATGGTGGCTGCCCGGGGTGCTGCTCGTCGTCATGACCGGCGGCGGGACCATCTCGCGCGAGGCCTTTTACGAGCGCACCCAGGCGCTGCTCGCGACCCAGGAAGAGGTCCGTCGCCTCGCTGGCACGGCCGAACGCGAACGGATCGCACGCGATCTGCACGACGTCGTTGGCCGTACGCTGACGCTCGTCGCGCTGAAGGCCGATCTTGCCGGCCGACTGCTCGAGCGGGACATGGTTGCGACACGCGCGGAGGTGGAGGCGATCGCCGACGCCGCACGTGCTGGCCTAGCCGATGTCCGCGCGGCGCTGGCCGGGCAGGCTGGCGGTGGCCTGGCGCAAGAAGCCTCGGCGTCGATCGCCGCGTTGCGAACCGCCGGCGTGCACCCGACAATGAAAGGCGACGCCGCCGACATTCCTGCCAACGCCGGCGCGGTGTTGGCGATGACGCTGCGCGAGGCCGTCACCAACGTCATTCGCCACGCTGACGCCCGGCATTGCACGATCCATATCGTCGCAGACACAGGCCACGCCCGCTTGGTCGTCGAGGACGATGGCGTCGGCTTTTCCCGCAGCGAGGGCAACGGCCTGACCGGTATGCGCCAGCGACTGGTCGCCGCAGGCGGTGCCCTGCACCTCAGTCCTGCCCGACCCGGCACCCGCCTCGAAGCGAGCGTGCCGACATGACATCCATCCGTATCGTCATCGCCGAAGACCAGGCGCTCGTGCTGGGCGCCATCGCCGCGTTGCTCTCTCTGGAGCCGGACTTTACGATCGTCGGTCGCGCGGCCGATGGCGACGCAGCCCTCGCGATGGTGCGGAATCTGGCCCCAGACATCTTGCTGACGGATATCGAAATGCCGGGTCGAACCGGCCTCGACCTTGCCAACCGACTGGCCGACGAGCGATCGCGCACCGCCGTCGTCATCGTGACGACCTTTGCTCGGCCGGGCTATCTTGCCCGGGCACGAAGCGCCGGTGTGCGCGGCTATCTGCTCAAGGACGCACCGGTCGACGACCTGGCCGCCGCGATCCGCTCCGTCGCGGCCGGCGGTCGCGCGATCCCCGCCGATCTCGCAGCAGCGGCCGGTGAGATCGGTCGCGATCCGCTCACCGATCGCGAACGCGATACGTTGCGTCTCGCCGAGCAAGGGCTGTCGAACAAGAACATCGCCGATCGGCTCGGCCTGTCACCTGGGACCGTCCGCAATTACCTGTCCGACGCGGCAGGGAAACTCGGCGCGGCGAACCGCATCGAAGCAGGTCGCACGGCACGGCGGAACGGGTGGTTGTAGCCCATAAAGGCTCAGTCCCCATGTGCGGCCACCTCGCCGATCCCGGGCCTTTGTTCAACATGAAAATATGACCATCGCCGCTCGCCTCCCTCACGGACGGCGAGAGGTTCGAACCGACCACGCGCGCATTTGATCAGGGCGCGAAAGCGACGCCTGCCGCGCTTGAAGGTACACCGCTGACAGCGATGGGCTGACCCGAATTCAGGAATTCCGATGTGCTCGGCGCCCCCCTGAAAGCGGACGCGCGTTAATCATAACCTGGCCGCGATACGTTCAACCGCATGACCTTCACTGACCTTCACCTTCGACGACTATAGCCGTTCCATCCGGAGACCAGGGCGAAACCTTGTGCATGATCCGCTCGAAGCGATCCGAAGCGAGATGGTCGGCCAGCCATGATTGCAGCCGTGGCAGGGGCAAGGCGTCGAACCACCCCCGATCGACCTGGGCGAACTGCCTGATGAACGGTATGAGGGCGGCATCCGTGAGGCCCGCCTTCGTGCCGCAGAGCTGACCGCCTGCCTCGATCCGCGTCTCCAGAGCTTTTAGGAACGAGAAGCCGCAATCGCGATGCCGGACGGGATCCGAGCCGTGGCGATCGGGATATTTATACCGGTCGAGATGGTACTTGAACACGTCGTCGTTCGCCGCGACCAGTGCGGCATCGTCGCGCGCGAGCCAGTCTTCCGGGTCTCGGAACCGCAGCACCCACCGCATGATCGCGAGGCTTTCCTCGATCACCCCGCCCTGCGCCGTTACGAGCACCGGGACCGTGCCCTTGGGGGATGCGGCAAGCATTTCCGCAGGCTTGTCGGACAGCCTGACCTCCCGAAGCTCATGGCGCACCCCGCTGACGTCCAGCGCCAATCGCGCCCGCATTGCGAAAGGACAACGACGAAAGCTGTAGAGGATCGGGTCGGTCATCCCGCCGCCATAGGCCCCATTCCTTGCCGCAAAAATCCCCTGATCGGGAAGAAAGCCCAAGGATGCGTGTGGGATATGCGGATTGCCCTATCCTGGCGGCAATGGAATGATGTACTGATGCGGATACGAACATCAGCAGCTCTCGCCCTCCTCCTGGCGGGTCACGCGAACGCCCAGATCGTCGCCCAGCCTTCGGCCGGCCCCTATTCGCGCGCGGTGGCGGCCGGCTACAAGGCGGCCCTCTATTGCTCGGGGCTCTTCAATGCCGGGCGCACCCCGGCGCAGATCGATGCCGACGAACTGACCGGCATCTATCCCGATTATGAGAAGATCGTGCCGACGCTCGCCGCGCAGATCGACCGCGCGCATGGGTCCGTCGCCGTCGCCTTCGACCCCGCGCTGCCGCCGCGATACGCCATGTGGCGGCGCGGCCGTGGCTGCGTGACGCTGCCGATCGGCAGCCAGCCACCGGCGGGCACCGCATCGGCCGCGCCTCCACCGATTGCGGGCGCGGATCCCCGTCCATGGCCGCAGGGCGATGCCGGCATCGCCGCGCGCCCTGCCGCGCCGCTGAACGCGGCCGTCAGCAAGGCGTTCGCCGGTGGCTATGGTGCCGGCGCCAAGACGGTCGGCGTGCTCGTCGTGCAGGACGGCAAGATCGTCGCCGAACGCTATGGCCCCGGTTTCGGGCCCTATGTCTCGAACCGGACCTGGTCGGTCGGCAAGTCGATCGCCGGAACGCTGATCGGCGTTGCCGATGCCCGCGCCCTCCAGGCCCCCGCCGCCATACCGCAATGGACAGCAGGCGACCCACGGCGATTGATCACGCTCGACCACCTCCTGCGCATGGCGTCGGGCCTGCACAGCGACACCGCCGGCAACCGCACCGACGCCATCTATTTCGGCGGCACGGCCGTGGACGAGCAGGCGGCGTCCTGGCCCCTGGAGGCCCCGCCCGGCACGCGCTTCCGCTATGCGAACAACGACATCCTGCTTGCCGTCTATGCCACGCGACAACGGATCGGTGAGGACCGCTATCGCACATGGCCGAACGATTTGTTCGCCAAGCTCGGCATGGCGCATACCGTCGCGGAGACGGACTGGCACGGCAACTATGTCCTCTCCAGCCAGGTGTGGTCGACCGCCCGCGATCTCGCGCGGCTCGGGCTGTTCTGGTCGCAGGACGGGGTATGGGCGGGCCGGCGCCTGCTGCCGGCAGGCTGGATGCATACCATGACGACGCCGAGCGGACCGCAACCATCCAGCGGCCCCGGCTATGGCGCGACGATGTGGCTGTTCGGCCCCCAACAGGGGCTTCCCGAGGGCAGTTTCGCCGCGCAGGGCAATCGCGGGCAATATGTGATGGTTATTCCGGAGCGACATCTGGTGATCGTCCGACGGGGCGAGGATCCTGGCGCGGCCCGTTTCGACATCGCACGCTTTGCCGCCGATATCGCCGCAGCGCTGCCCTAGCGCCGCGCGCCCTCGCTTGGCGCACGACTGCCTCGTCAGCACGGTAGTTCGTGCCCGGTTAGCTGACAAGGGCTGCGACGCAGACGTCATCCGTGCCATAGCCACCCGCTAAGACCAACTGCCCAGCAGCATCCTCGGCATGGTCCGTCTCACCACCGCCAGATACCGGGTCAAATTTGTTCACGCCGCCGCGCCGGCTGCGCCATCAATATCAGCCTTCTGGCCCGCCTGCGATGTGGGTTGGACAGAGCTCTCGCTTTCGCGCGTGTCTCAATTGATCGGATCGCAGTCGCCGCCGCTGCTATCGCCGTGGCATGACGTCACGCCCCTTCTCCGGCGACCCGCCGCACGAAAGCCCGCTGACCGCCGATGAGCAGCAACGGATTGGCAGCCTGTTGTCGAGCGTTTCGACGCAGACGCTGCTGCAATCGCTGGTCTCGTTGTGCGGGATGAACGACGATGCGAGGCTCATCATCGGCGAGCTGGTCGCCCGCCTGCCCCCGGAACGGCCATCGGGCGACGTCGATTAATTGCCGGTCATGCCGATATAGCGGATCGCGGTATCGGTGCCCCCATTGCTGACCCGCAACGATCCGATCCGCGCGCCGCTTGCCGAGCGGACGACAAGATCGATGTCATAATCACTGCAATATTCCAGCTGGACGAGGTCGTTCATCGGATTTCCGGGGATGGTGTCCCACACCTCACCCGTGACGCGCAGACCGGAACAGCGGACCGCGCGGATGAACTGGCCGTTGCGGCGGCCGCGCAGCGTCACGTTGCGCAGCGTCACATTGCTGCAATCGGTCAGATAGGCGGTCGGCCCGTCCTGTGTCGCCGCGCCGAAATCCAGGTCGGCATTGGCGATCGTCACGCGATCGATCACGCACCCCTGCGCGACGCCGTTGTTCTGCATCACCAGCGGGCAGCCGGTCGGCCCCTGCGTAATTCGGCCCTTGATCCCGGTCAGCGTGACGTTGCGGATCGTCGCCTTTCCCGTCGTGGTACTCGTATAGAATTTGATGCACGAGAAGGCGGCGCTGTTGAGGGTCATCGTCGTCAGCGTGATCCGATCCATCACCGCATCGATCGATTCCTGGTTTTCCGAGGTGAAGGACAAGGCGTCGTCACCGCTCTGCACGGCGATATTCGATCCCGTGACCTTGCTGCACGCGCCGAAAAAATGAAGGCCGTCCGCGCCCGGCCGGGGGACGCCGGAATTGAGCGTCAGGCCGTTGATATGACCACCGGCGGCATTCTTGATCTCCATCGCGAAGCCGGTCAGCGGTCCCTCCGTCCGAACGCCGATAACGGTGAAGCCATCGGTGTCGACGATCCCCAGGCCCTTGCGCGTCGCACCGGCAGGGTCGGATGCCGCGCCGACAAAGGCCCCGCCTGCACCGACGATCGTGACGTTGTTGAGCCGTTTGCCCGAACGGTTGGTCAGGCAGTAAAGCGTGCCGACCCGCGGTCCGTGATCATTGTAAAGGTCGCCGCCTACGACGATCCGCGCGTTGCTGGCATAGCCTAGCCCGGTCGCGGCCAAGCGGTGACCACCGGGTGGAATCGTGAAGGGAAGACGGCTGCCAGCCGCGTCGTCGAGCGCGGCTTGCAGCGTGGCGGTCATGTCGGGATAGGCCATGGGGTTCGTCATTCCCCTGGTTAAGGGCACCGACGGTTAACGTTCCCCAACCACCACCCCGCTATCCGACTTTGTTACATCATTTGATGTATTTACGGGCGATATGCGAAAGGCATTAATATTCTGGCAACGCTGTTTGCCATCTTGGGGCGGCATGAAGTTCAACGACCTTCCCCAAGATCGCCGCCGGTTCCTGCGCCTTGCCGCCGGCTTTTCGACCGGCGCCCTGCTATCGGGATGCGGTGGCGGTGGCGGCTCCGACGACAGCGTGCCGGTGGTCAGCGCACCGGTCGCGGTGGTGCCCGCCGCGCCGCTTTCGGCCGCCGTCACACATCCGCTCAACCTCGCGCTGATGCTCGCCTATCTCGGCGCGCAATATCATGCGGTGGCGTCGCGGGGCAGCGGCCTGCCCGCGACGCTGACCGGCGGCACGGGAAATGCCGGGGCGGTGACGGGCGGACGGCGCGTCACCTTCGCCGACCCGATGATCGCGGCACTGGCGGCCGAACTCGCCGATGAAAAGGCGGCGCAGGTTGCCACGCTGCGCACCGCGATCGGTACGGCCGTGGCGGCGCAGCCGGCGATCGACCTGTCGACCGGCACGACCAGCGCCTTCGCCATTGCTGGCCAGCGCGCCGGCATCGTCGCCGGGGGACAGGCTTTCGATCCCTATGCGGGCGACACGGCGTTTCTGCTCGGCGGCTTCCTGATCGAATATGCGGTCGCTGCCAGCTATCGGACGTTGCTGCTTACCGGCGGCGATAACGCCGCCACCACCGCCGCATCGACGCTCCTGGCCGATGCGATCTATCAGGGCGGACTGATCCGGTCGCTGCTGGACCATCAGGCCGAGGCGAACCCCGCGATCGGCGCGGCGCTGACGCAAATGAGCGCGATGCTGACTGCGGTCGACGGCACCAATGTCGGCGACCAGACACTGAGCGGCAACGGCACGGGTGCCAATCTGCTCGACGCCGATGGCAGGCCGATCCCCTTCACGCGCGCAACGGGGCAGGTGCTGAATGCGCTCTACCTGTCGAACGGCGGGGCGGGTGGGTTCCTGCCGATGGGGGCGAACGGCGTCGCCTGACGCGCGATGCCGAACATGGTGTCGCCGCAGCGATAGAGGGCGAACGACCAGCCCTCTGCCACCCCGCACAGCGTGATGCGATCGCCCCGCCCCTGGAAGACCAGCGTATCGAGCGGCATCGCCAGCCCCACACCCAGCGCCTTGCCATAGGCCTCGCGCAGCACCCAGCGGCCAGCCAGCTCTATCAGCGGATCAGACGCCGCCGCAACGATCCGCCGTTCACACGGTGCCAGCCACGGATCGCCCGGGGCGGCGTTCAGCGCGATCCGCGCCAGCGTCTCGACATCCAGGCCGATCCGCCCCTTGCTCGCCACCATTTCGGCATGACAACCGGGCACGGCGCTGCGGCTGGCAATCCCCCCTGCCCGATCGATAGGTTCGTCGCCGAAGGTCAGCACCCCCTCCGGCAGCACCGCCCGCCACCCCCTGTGGTGCCGGACCGCGACCAGCGGCCGGACGCAGGGCGCCAGCGTGCCGTCCAGGTCAGCCTGCAGGGCTGTCGCGGGTCGGATCGGCACGGTCCGCCAACAGCGCCAGCCGGGGAAAATCGGCGATCATCACGATCCCGCTGCGCATCGTCACCAGTTTTTCGCGACGCAACTGCGACACGATGCGATTGATATGGACCAGACTAAGGCCCAGCAATTCCGCCAGCGTATCCTGCGTCAGAGGCATCGGGAAGGTGCCTGCATGGACGAAGCCGATCGCCGACAGTCGCTGGTGCAGTTCGAGCAACAGGTGCGACACGCGCTGCAACGCATTCTGGCAGCCCAGGCGAACGATATGGTCGAGCAGCCCCATCTCCTCCCCCCGGTCGATCGCGGCCAACGCGCGGACCAGCCCCGGATGATCGTCGGGTTGATGCCGCACCGCCTGCACCAGCCGACCGATGCCGATCGTCCGCACCGGGGTCAGCGCGACCACCGGGTTGAGCGCCAGCGGCCGCCGCTCGCCGCGATCGCCCATCATGTCGCCCGGCAGCAACAGGCCCAGCATCTGGCGGCGTCCATCGGGGAGGATGCGCGGCCGGCACGCCCAACCACCAACGATCAGCCGAGGATGCGGACTGCCATCCTCATGCGGACAGATGCTGGTGCCGGCGGCATGCGGCTTGGGCTGTTCGCCCAGCGACAGCACCAGCTCGATCTCGTGCGACGCCAGCGTGGTGAGATTGCGCAGCCGATACAGCAGCAACTCGGTGCTGAGCGCCCGGCCGGTGCCGCGCGGATCGGCGGGCGTCGCGACACTCACGGTCAATTCGCATAATAGGTGCTGTAGGAGCCCATGAAACGCGCCGGATCGCCATAACCCGATCGCGCCAGCGCATGGAGATCGACGCGGCTCAGCGCCACGCCGCTCACCTTGACACCCAACGTCTGGAGCAGATGGATCGCCATCTCGACCGCCGCATCGGGCGTCTTGCGCCAGCGCACCAGCAGCACCGTCGCGTCCGACTTCTTGGCGACCAGCCGCCCGTCGACCACCGGCAGCACCGGTGAGGCATCGAAGATCACGACATCGAACCGCGCCTTCAGATCGTCGATCAGCGTATCGAAGCTGCCATTCCCCAACGCCGCCGATCCACTGAGGCCCGCGCGCAACATCGGCAGGATGGTGAGCGGCGAGTCCACATCGGGCACCAACGCCTCGTCCAGCGTCGCCGCACCCTCCAGCACCTGTTGCAACCCGACCGCAGGCCGCAGGCCGAGCGCATTGGCGATGCTGGGGCGGCGCATATCGGCATCGACCAGCACGGTGCGAACCCCGCTCATCGCGACGATGCGGGCAAGGCCGATCGAGGCGGTCGTCTTGCCCTCGTTGGGAAGGGCGGAAGTCAGCGCGATCGTCCGCACCGAGCCGCTGGCGGCGGATTGCAGTACCGATGCGGCAAGGTTGCGATAGCCCTCGGCATAGGCCGATCCGCTATGGTCGACCAGCGCACTGATCGGGTCGCTGCCGCCGATATGGCGCACCGCCGAGCCGAGCGTCGGAAGACCCGCGAGATAGGGAAGCTGCAACCGCCCTTCCACATCCTCCAGCGTGCTGATGCCGTGATCGGTGCCCTGCCGCAGGAACACGACGCCTAGGCCGATCGCGGTCGCCAACAGTGCGCCGACCAGCAGGTTGATCGGCCGGTTGGGCGCGCTGGGGCGGGTCGGCACCGCCGCGAAACTGGCGACGCGCGCATCCGACTGGGTGGTAGCCCCCTGCGTCCCGATCTCGTTCAGCCGGGTGAGCAATTGCGCATAACTCTGGTGCGCAGTGTCGGAGCGCAGCTGCAATCCGCCGAGCGCGATCGAGGCGACGTTGTTGTTCACCACCTGCGCGCGCGCCCCCCCGGCGCTACCCGCCAGCGACCCGGTGCGGCGCGACGCCACCTCGCGCTGGGCTTCGAGGTTGGAGATGGTGCGCTTGATCTCGCCCTGGATCTGCGAATCGATATCGGCCACCTGTCGCTGCGCGGCGGCGAGCGGTGGATATTTCGCGCCGTATTTGCCATCCAGATCGGCGACCTGGGCGCTGACGACGGCGCGCTGACTGCGCAATTGCTGGATGACGGGCGAGCCCAGCGCTTCGCCGAGATCGTCCCCCTGTGAGCCACGGGCAAGCTGTTGGCGCGCCGTCTGCAACCGCGCCGTCGCCTCCGCCTCACCGGCACGGGCCAGCGCGACCTGGCCGTCGAGCGACGACAATTGCTGCTCGGCGATCGTGCCGCCCTGCACGCTCATCAGATTGTTGGCGACCTTGTAGCGGCCAAGGGCACTGTCCGCCGCCTCGACCTCGCGGCGTGCGCCGTCCAGTCGGCTGCGCAGCAGCGCCGCCGCAGCCTCGGAGCCCTCGCGCTTCACGGACCCCGACTGCCCCACGAAGGATTGCGCATAGCTATTGACGATCGCCGTCGCCAACTGGCGGTCGTGATGTTCGAACGACAGGGACAGGGCGAAGGTCTGCGCGGTACGATGCACGTCGATGCCCTGCACCAGCCGCTCGATCGCGGCATTGCGCCGCGCCGCCATGGGCACCGGCTTCGGCGTCGCCGCCAGCATCGGCGCGCGATCGAGGATAGGGGCGAGGACGGAGGGCGTCCGCATCAGATCATCGAACCGCGCATCCTCGGTCAGACCCAGGCGGTCGACGACCAGCCCGGCAAGCGTACGGCTGCGCAGCAGCTCCACCTGCGTATCGACGCTCGAATCCGCCGCCGGATCGCTCAACGCGCTCGTCCGGTCCGATCCGATCTCCGCCGGGCGCGGCGCGATCACCAACGTGGCCGTCGCGGTATAGCGCGGCGTCTGCGCCCAGGTATAAGCCGCCACCAGCAGCATGATCCCGCCAGCAACCGCCAGGAACAGCACCAGATGCCGGCGATAGGTCTTGATGAGGTCCATCATCCCGCCATGGGTTGCGGGGCGGTCCTGAACGGCGGGCATCGCATGGATGCCGTCATAACGTGCGGGCAGGCTGGCCATCGTTGCGGCTCCAATCACTTGGGGGATCAATTCTGAAAGGTCAGGGTTGCGGACACGCGATGGTCGCCGAAGTCCGTGACCCCGACGGCGCAGGTGCAATCACGCGCCAGATACCGATAGCCGAGCCGCGCATTCCAATGGTTGCGCGACAGATAGGTCAGGCCCGCATCGACATAAGGCAGCCGGTCGCGCCGCTCGATCCCGCGATAGGTGTCGCGGTAATAACCGACCTCGGTCGACAAGATGATGTAGCGCCGCAGTTCGTGATCGGCGCGCAGCGATCCGCCACGATGCAGCACCCCGCCGGTGCCGGGGACGCCGCTGTCCTGGATGCTGCTCTCCGCCGTCGCGGTGATCGTCCACAAACGGTTGGGGAAATAGACGAGCTTGCCCAGCGTCCCCAGCCCCGACAACGACTTGACCCCGGCAAGGTCGAAATTCTGATGGATATAGCCGACGCGCACGTCACCGCGCAGGAGCGACGTCACCTCGAAACTCGACCCGACATACAGGCCATAGCCCTTCGAATCGCGGTTGCCGGTGGTGGCGAAACGATAGTCGATCGTGTTGACGCTACCCGCGCCATAGATCGACACAGCCGGGCTCAACGCCCGCTCTGCGCGGACCAGCAACTGGTAACGGGTCCGGTCGCGGTCGCGGGTGAACAACGTGCCGCCGGCGGTGTCGGTCGTGTCGCGATAGCGCAGGTTCGCGACGTCGCCACGGACGATGACGCGGGTGCTGGCGCTTTCGATCGTGCCGCTCGCATAGGCGTTGAGCGCGTTATACTCGATCGGCTTGGCGGCGTTGATCGGCGAGTCGGCCGCAAAGCGCGGGGTGATGAACGTGCCGTAGCTGGCCCCGGCCGTCAGCGCGCTGAGCGGCCCCACCGCGACGCTGCCCTGCAATCCGGCCAGCCCCTCCTCGGTATTCTCGCTCGTATAGCGGGCGTAACGGCGTATATCGCCGCGCGCATAGGCGGCGACCTGATACGGCCCGCTGCTGGTGCGCACGGTCAGTTCCGGTCGGATGACGGCGGCGAAATCACTGCGCCGGTCGACGTTGTTGGCGAACAGGTTGGACGTATAGAGCCCCCCGATCGACAAGCCGGCAAACACGTCGAACGCACCCACCGTCGTGCCTTGCGCCGTGAAGGCGGGCAGCATGCGGTCGGCGACGCCCACGTCCCGCGAACGGGTGAAGACCGACTGGGCGGTGGTGATCGGCGGCTCGGGCGGCACGATCACGGTCGGCACATCCTGCACCAGCTGCGCCGCCGCTGGGCCCCCCGTTCCGCATACGAGGACCAGCAGCGATGCGCCGCGCGCCAGGCGCCTGATGTCCAGGGAAAGGATCAAAACCAGCGCTCCTTGATGCGGATCGTGTCGCCCGGGGCGACCATCGTCTTGGCCGTGACGTCTTCCGTCACCTCGGCGTCGGTGCCCGCGTGCTTGATGAGCACCTGCTTGGTCTTGGCGCGATAGGTATAGCCCCCCGCCTGGGCGACCGCGCCCAGCACGGTCAGCCCGTTGGCGAAGGGATATTGGCCGGGCTTGTTGACCTCGCCCAATATGTAGAACGGGCGGGTGGTCAGCACTTCGACCGCGACGCGCGGGTCCTTCACATAGCCGTCCGAAAGCCGTGCGACGATCCGGTCCTGCAATTGCGTCGAGGTGAGGCCGCGCACCTCGACCTCGCCGATCAGCGGCAGCGAGATGAAGCCCGCCCCCCCGATGGTGAATTCACCGCCCAGCGCAGGATCGCCGAACACCACGACGCGCACTCGGTCGCCGCCTGACAGCGCATAGGCATAGATGGGCAATGTCGCGGCCGGATCGGCGGGCGTTGCAGCGCTTGCTGGCACGCCTGTTCGTGCCGGGTCGCCGATCTGTGCCGCCACCGGCCAGGCGAATGGCACTCCGACGATCAATGCCGCCGCCAGCATGATTGCGGACGCACGGAACGGGCCTTGCGTGGACATGCGTTCTCCTTCGGCGGTCACCCGCCTTGCTTGAATGGTCAAATTTTCGGCTCCGCACGGAAATATTCCGCACGTCCAGAATTTACGCGATGATTACATCGAAACAAACGACGCTCGACGAGACGGCTGCTGGCCGCCCGGCTCGCAATTCAACTCTTATGATATGTCTAGTATGCGACATCCACCGGAGCGACATTAACTTATAATGCATTTTTCAAAATCGTTGACAAATCATTACATCATTAGATGTTTGTGGGGCCAGGTTGACCTTTGAAGGCTGCAAATCCCATCAATTGATGGGCTCATGCATGGCGAGGGCGCGTTTTCCTGCGGTTATCACCAGTCGTGAGGTGTCCCCATGATCGCCACCCGAAACCCCTCGCCCTATTTCCACGCCCGTCCCCGCCTGCTCCAGGCGGTGGATGTCACGCTCGCCTTTCTGGCGCTGACGATACTATCACCAGTCATGCTGGTGCTGGCGTTGCTCATCGCCATCGGCAACCGCGGGGGATCGCCATTTTATGGACATCGCCGCTACGGCAAGGAGGGGCGCACCTTCCTGTGCTACAAGTTTCGGTCGATGGCGCTGGATGCCGACGCGCGTCTTGCCCGACTCCTGGCCAGCGATCCGGCCGCGCGCGCCGAATGGCATCGCGACCACAAGCTGCGTCGCGACCCGCGCGTGACGACGATCGGCCGGTTCATCCGCAAGACCAGCCTCGACGAGCTGCCGCAGCTGTTCAACATCCTGCGCGGCGAGATGAGCCTTGTCGGGCCGCGTCCTATCGTCGCCGCCGAAGTACGCCGCTATGGCAAGCATTTCGCCGATTACTGCTCGGTACGGCCCGGCATCACCGGGATCTGGCAGATAAGCGGCCGCAACGACACCAGCTATCGCCGCCGTGTCGCGATGGACAGCCTGATGGCGCGGCGGATGTCGCCCCGTCTGTACGCCCGCGTGTTGATCGGCACGGCGCGCAGCGTGCTGACCGGCCACGGCGCCTATTGAGGACGAAGGACCGTGTCGTAGACCGCGGCAAAAGCGGTCGCGACCGCCTCCGGCGTGGTCCGCGCGATCACCCGGTCTCGCCCTGCTGGCGCGCCGGGGCGGCCCGTTTCGATCAGGCGCGTCATCCGCTCGGCCAGCGCCTCGACATCACCGGGCGGCACCAGCCAGGCGTCGTCGGCAATGATCTCCGCAATCCCGCCGCTGCGCGCGCCGATCACCGGAACATGCGCCTGATACGCTTCCAGCACCGTGCGCCCCAGCGGTTCGGCCCATAACGACGGCGCGACCAGCACGTCGATCCTGTCGAACAGGTGCCTCGGCGTCTGAAACCCCAGGAATTGGACCGGCAGTCCCTCGGCCAACGCCAGATAAGGGGCGAGCGGCCCCAGCGCGGCACCCGCGATTTCCAGTCGCCACCCCATCGGCGGCAACAGCCGCGCCGCCTTCAACAGCGTATCGACGCCCTTTTCCGGGCTGATCCGGCCGAGATAGCCAAAGACGATCGGCCCGTGGAGCGGCGGCTTGGCATAGTCCATAGCCACCCCCTCCACCTTCGCGGTGTTCCAGATCACCCGTCGCCGGTCAGCCGGGATGCCGTCGAAGAATCCATAATGCAGGTGGCGTGCCAGCACCTCCTCGCCGACCGCCGTCACCGCCGATACCAGCCGCTGGTCGAACTGCTTGGCGAAGGTCAGGATGCGGCATTTGAGGTGTCGGTGCGTGCACGGCCCGCTCTCGCGGTACATCGAACTGGCCGCGCATAGCAGGTCGAAGTCGCGCAACGTATGGACGATCGGAATGCCGCGCCGGTGCGCCGCGTGCCAGACACGCGTCGAAATATCGACCATCGAATGGGTGTTCACGATGTCGGGCCGGAAGGCGTCGAGCACGGCGCCGAAGCGCCGCTCAATCGCGAAATTCGCCTGTTGCTTGAACTTGGCCCATTCGCGCTGGCGAGGGGTGTGCTCCAGCCAGTCCTCCAGCCAGAAGTCGTTGCCGTGCGGCATCCGAAATACCTGCACGCCGTTCCGCTCCTCCTCCACGGCCTCTCCCGGCGTCAGGCAGGCGGCGGCGACGTCCCACCCGGCGGCGGCCTGCGCCTCGGCGAGCATGCTGACCGATCGCTCCGCCCCGCCGACGATGTGCGGCGGGTAGAGGCTGGACAGGTGCAGCACCCTCATGCCAGCACCTCGGCGTAAAGCGCGTCATAGCCGTCGAGCATCCGCGTCGGCGTTACCGCCGCCAGCACATTCGCGAACGCCGGTGGCTGGGGCAGCGCCTCCCGGCCCCCCGCCATCACCGCCGCCATCCTTGCCGCCAGCGCCGCCGCATCACCGGGCGCGACCAGCCATTCCTCGCCGACCGCCCCCACCAGATCGGCGATCGCGCCCAGCCGCGATCCGATCACCGGCACGCCGCACGCATAGGCCTCGACCACCGTCAGGCCGAACGGCTCGCGCCAGATCGACGGCACGACGAGCAGGTCGATCGTGTCGAGGAAGGCGTCGGGATCGGCGAACCCCAGGAATTCGACCGGCAACCCCTCCGCCAGCGTTCGATAGGCGGCATCGCCCTCCTGCGCCCGCCCCGCGACGCGCAGCCGCCAGCCGTACGGCGGCAACAAGCGACAGGCGGCGAGCAAGGTCTCGATTCCCTTTTCCGGCACCAGCCGCCCGAGGAAACCGAATGTGATGTCGCCACGCCGCACCGCTCGCGTCCCGGCGGCGGGAACATCGACCGCGTTCCAGATCACGCGCGCCCGATCGTCGCCCAGTTCCCGGAACAGGCCGAAGTGGCGATGCGTGGCGAGCACCGGGGCGGACACCGCCGCGACCGCGTCGATCGACCGCGCAAACCGCCCCTTCCACGCACCTGTGACCCGGCATGAGCTATGCAGCGTCTCGCACGACCGCCCGTTGCGGAACAGCGACGCGCGTGAACAGATCAGGTCGTAATCATGCAGCGTATGGACGCTCTTCGCGCCACTGGCGGCGATCGCCGACCAGATCATCGGGGGCAGTTCGACCATCGAATGGGTGTGGACGATATCCGGCCGGAACGCGGCGATCGCCCGTCCGAAATCGGCGGCGGCACGATAGTCGACCATCTGGCCCAGCTTGTTGGCGGTGCGCATCGCGCGCGGCGCCGCGAACACCTCCTCCATCCAGACGAGGTTACGGCTCCGCTGCGGCAGCACGACCACGCCATGCCGTTCGCCGGTATCTTGCGCTTCGCGCGTAAGATAGGCCGCACCGACCCTATGCCCGCGCGCGACCTGAGCCTCGGCGAGCATGGCGACCACCTTTTCCGCGCCGCCAACGACATGCGGCGGATAGACCGAACTGATGTGCAGGATACGCATCAGCGGCGCATGAACCGGCGGGCGGCGGGCGCCATCAGCGTCAGGTAGCGGTCGCCATATTCGCGCGACGGCTCGATCTCCGACCCCTCGTGCCATTCGTTGAAGCTGGTGACGAGCACCCAGTCGGCATTATGGCGGATCGCGGCATCCCACAGCGTGGTATAGGTTGCGCCATCGAACCGCCCGACGGTCGGCCTCGGTGCCGCTCGGCCCGGCACGCGCGTGTCGTCGAAGCCGGGAATCACGGTGGCGCAGAACAGCTTGCCTCCCGCCATCCGCCGCCAGACCGGATAGGTCCGGTCCGCCCAGGCCGCCATCTGCGGCGGGGTCATCCCTTTCAGATAGGGGGCGAGGACATAGACATGGATGCCGTCCATGAACGGCGCCCAGGCGGCGAAATCATCCGTCTCGCGCGGCGACACGTCACCGACCAGGAATGCCAGCCCCGCCGCCTTGCGCCAGTCACGCGCAGGCAGGTCGCGCAGCGCCTGGAGGTAGAGGAACAGTACCGGCCGCCCGGCGACCTGCAGCCAATTGCCATGCGCCCCGTAGGTCCGGGTCAGATAGGCGATATCCCGCGCCGCGCCTGCCGCACCATCCTTTTGCTGTTCCAGATAGACGGTGACATGCAGCCCCACCGCCGCCGCAGCGGCGAGGATCGCGGGCATCGCCTTGTCCTCGAACGACCCGATCCCCCACCAGCTGACGATCAGCGCGGTGATACCCGCCGCCTTCATCTGCGCGAAATGGGTGCGGATCACCGCCGGATCGTGGCTGTCATACAGGCCGAGCCGCGGATGGTTCAGCGTCGGGCTCTGGCGCGGCGCTTCGTTCTTCGGCCCCTGCCAGTGCGACCACTTCCCGCTGGTCGCGGGATTGCCGTACCAGGGGTAATAGAAGGCCAGCACCTGTCGCGGGTAGCGCCCTCCCCCCTTGCCGATGGCGGGGGCCGCCGCGAGCGCGATGCCGCCCGCCATGATGCTGCGTCGTGAAATCATGAATGCCGCCCCGTGCTGAAGGTCGCCGCCCGCGCCCGGCCCCAGGCCGAACGGATCTGCCCGCGATTGACGGCGAGCAGTGCGATCTCGATCGTCAAGAACAGCAGCAACCGGTTGATCTGCCCCGGCGCGGCGATACTCCACAGCGAGGCCTGCTGGACGGCGAAATAGATCTGGAGGAACGTCCAGACAGCGAAGAACAGGCTGAGCGGAAAGCCCGATTCGAACGCCCGCCGGAGGTACAGCGCGGCGAACGCCACCAACGCGCCGAGCAAGGCCATGATGACCGCGACTCCGGCATAGCCGAACATCACCAGCGCCATCGCCTCGGTCCCCATGGTCAGCTGCACCCAGCCCTGGTTCTTGCGGAAGCTGGCGGCAAGCTTGGAGGGGGAATAGCGCTCGATGAAATAATAGGTCTCTACGCCATTGGCGAAGGCGGAGGCGGGGGGCGACTTGTCGCCTAGCGTATCGATGTTGCGATCGACCAGATGGGCGTCCCAGTTGGTCATCCGCCGCGCGTCGCGGCTGGCGATGAACCACAATTCGCCTTGGCCCGCGATCCGTTCGCCGACCAGCGTCACCGTTCGGTCGAGCGGCAGGCGGCCATAGCCCGAATAGATGTACAGGGTCGCGCCCAATGCCGCGCACAGCAGCGCGCCGACCGGCACCGCCAGCCGCAGCATCGTCCCCGCCAGTCGTCCCTGCCGCGTGAGCAGCAGCGGCATTGCGAAAAAGGCCACTTCGGCCAAGATGGTGAAGAACTTGTCGCCGAACAGGAAATACAAGCCGGTGAGACCGAGAAAGGCCACGATCGCAGCGGTCTTGAGCAGCGGCTGATAGCGCGGGGCGAACGCGACTGCGCCAAGCATAGCGGCGAAGAGAAACTTGTTGTCGAGCAGGATCAGCACCAGCCCGCTGCTATATTCGCGACGATAGAGAAAGCGGTCGACCCCCGCCAACAGCGGAAACCCGCCCTGCAACCCGTGGAGGAAGGCGATGCCGCCCAGCGCCATGCAGAGCAGCACGACCGGCCAGCCGAGCCATGCGACCACCATGTCGAGCAGCGGCGCGCGCGCATAGGCGAGGACCGTCGCCTCGAGCTGGCGGAACACCAGCGCGAAGACGAGGAAGAACAGCGCGGTGAACGCCAAGAACGACGCGCTGGCATCGCCGGGTTCACCCAGCCGGTTGACCTCCGGCATATAGGCCCCGGCCTCGATCACCAGCAACGAGACAAGCGTCGCGCCGCGGGTGATGACCAGCGGCAACAGCAGGATCAGCCCCGCCGGACTGATCCGGCCCACCAGCAGCAACAGACCACCGAACAGCACCAGCGAGCTGCCAGAAAACAATATGTTCGGCAATGCCGCGGCGAGCGACCAATTGGCCGCAAGCAGTGCGACGAGCGTCACTATCGCACCCAACGGCAATGGCCGGGTCGACCGGGCGTCCTTGCCCGCCGCTTCGTCCATGGCGGCCGTGCCGCCGCTGTTCATTGCCCGGATCATGTCACCGGCGGTACGACCGCGACCCGCCGCCCGATGCGTCAAATGAGGCAAGGCCGCGCCCTCCGTCATGGTCAGGGCGGTGCCGCCCACAGGAGTAGCCGTCGTGCTCGGTAAGAATATTCTCTCGATGTCGGGGCTCAGTCTCTACCGCAACGCCATCCAGTTCGGGATGAACATCGCCATCGCCGCCTTCGTCGCGCCCGGCGACTATGGCCTGATCGTGTTCACCACGCCGTTCGTCGTGCTTGTCGCGATGCTGACCGACCTCGGCATGACCAGCGCGATTACCCGCGCGCCGACGCTGTCCCGCGACGAGGCGGGCGCGGCGATGGGGGCGATGATGACCGGCGGGGTTGCCTGCGCCGTATTGCTGGTCGCCGCCGCCTGGCCCTTGGAACGCGCGATCGGCATGGCGGGCCTTGCTCCCGTGATGGCGGCGATGGGGGGCGTCGTCGTGCTGTCGATCTCGGCGGCGACACCCCGTGCGCTGCTGGAGAGACAGCTTCGCTATACGCTGATCGCGCGGATCGAGGCGGGGGGCATTGCGATCGCCGCCGCCGCCGCGCTGGTCGCCGCCTGGCATGGCGTTGGGGTCTGGTCGCTCGTCCTCTATAATTTGCTGGTGCAGGCGATGCGGCTGTCGGCCTTTTGGTGGACGGCGCGGACGGCGTTGCGCCCCAATACCCGCTTTCGCCAGCTCGGCACGCTGCTGTCGTTCGGCGGCTGGGTCCTGGCGAACAATATTCTCAGCTTCCTGGCGCGCAACAGCGACAATCTGCTGATCGGCGCATGGCTGGGGGCGGCGGCGGTCGGCGTCTATGGCCTGGCCTATCAGTTCATGCTCGCGCCGCTGATGGCGATAACCTGGCCGACCAGCGGCATTCTGATGGCGACGCTGCGCGATCAAGACCCGCACGGGGCCCGCGCCCAGGCGATGGTGGAAAGCGTGCTCGCGGCGACCGCGCTCGTGGTCGTGCCGGCGATGCTGTACCTGACCTTCGGCCTGGCCTTTCCCGTCGCCGCGTTGCTGTCGCCGCGCTGGGCGGCGGTGCCGGGGATCGTCGCGTGGCTGGCCCCAGCTGGCGCGTTGCAGGCGATCGCATCGTATAACGGCGCGCTGCTGATGGTCGCCGGCCACGCCCGCGCGCAATTCGCGTTGAGCGTGGTCAACACCATCGTGCTCGTCGCGACCTTCGTCCTCGCGCTGCCATACGGGCTGATGGCGCTGGTCCATGCCTATACCGCCGCGATCACATTGCTCAGCCTGGCATTCATCGCGATGATCGTGGCGCTGACCGGACTGGGCCTGCGGCGGCTTGCCCATGCGCTGTTGCCCGCGCTGTTCGCCAGCGGCGCGGGTGTCGCGGCGGTGGCGCTGGGGATCGGCACGCATCCGGCGAGCTGGCCGGAGTGGATCAGCGCCACCGCGCTCTATGCCGTGGTCGTCCTCGGCAGCTATGCGTGTCTCCACCTCCACGTCCGACGCACCTTGGCGGTGCTGCTGGCACGCGACACCCCGCTGTCCGCGACGACCGACGCGCCGATTACAGGAACGTCGCCGGCAGGAACCGCCCCGTAGCGAATACCGCCTGGCTTTTGGCGGCGCGGAGCACGCCGACCGCATAGTCGCGCTTGTCCGCCTGCAACCGTGCATGGACCTGCGCGATCGTATCCTGCTCGCCGTCGCGCTCGGCATCGTCCAGCACCAGTGCGAAGTCGGGCGGCAGGTCGCCCAGCATCGACAGGATGCCGCCCCGCGAATGTCGCGGCGTGCCGCGTGGCCCGTCGCAGACGATCGCATCGAACCGCCGACCGGCCTGTGCCGCGTTCCAGTCATAGGTCATCATTGTCCGCCCGCCGACCCGCATCCGCCGCAACGGCGTCACTAGCACCTCATGGCCGACCTGGCCTGCGATCCGTGCACCCCATTCGGGGTCATTCTCCAGCGTCAGAACCTCGCCGACGCAACCGCGCCGTTGCAGCATCGCCCAGAGCAACGTGCTCTGTCCCGCGCCGACATCCAGCACCGACGCCGGCTGGAACTCCGCACCGATGCGCAGGATCAGGTATAACAGGCTGTAATTCGCCGCGCCGCCGGTCGGGAAGAAGCGGTCCTCCTCGCCCAGCAACGCCAGTTCGCGCAGAAACAGGTCGCGATAGATCGCCTCCAGACCGGGTTCGGGGGCAAAGGCATCGGCGCGGCCCGTCCAGTGCCGCCATCGTTGGCGCAAACTCGGCATCTTCATTCTCCTGATGGGGTCGCGGGGGCGAACGCGCCTTTGGGTGCAGGCCGCACGAACCGCCGCGCCAGGGCAGCGGTCATGGGTCGTTCGATCCAGCGGTGGGCGGCAAGCGCGACAAGGATCGCCACCGCGACCGTCGCGGCGACCAGCGGCCAACCGGCGGACTTGCGAACAAAGGGCAGCTTCTGCGCGAGCTTCTCGGTGGCTATCAACGCGAAGGGGTGGAACAGATAGAGCGAATATGAGGCATCGCCGATCCGGGTGAACGGCAGGGCAAGACGCGGAAGGCGCGGCTCCGGCCCCAGCACCGCGGCCGCCAGCACCACCGCGACCGGCATCCCTGCGAGCAGCACGCGCGGCCAGGCATTGGCGACGGTCGTGCCGATCGGTCCGTCGAAGATATGGGCGGGATCGGCCAGCAACAGCGCCGCGCCGCCAGCCGCCAACAGGATACGAACCCCACGCGGCAGGATGATCCCGCGCCCGACGAACGCACCCACCAGCATCCCCAGCCCGAAATCGAGGATGATCGGCCGCGTCCAGAACCACAAAGCCGACTGGCCCGGGAGGACGGTCCCCGTCACGACGCCAAGCCCCAGCAGGACGGCCATCGCCGCCAGCGCCCGCCCCCGTGGCAGCGTTACGACCAGCGCGAGCAGCGCATAGAACAGCATCTCGTAATTCAGCGTCCAGCCGAGGTCGAAGACGGGAAACAGCCGCCCGTCCCCATAGGTATCCGCGGGCATGAAAGCATAGGAGGCCAGGATCGCCGCCGCATCGGGAAAGCGGTCGCCCCCCTTCCACGTCGCGACCGCCAGCAATGCGAGGAACAGCGTGGTGACGAGCCAGTAGAGCGGCACGATCCGCACCAATCGCCGCCGCAGGAATTCCGCGCGAGCGCCGGGTCGGCCGAACAAGCGGGTCGAGGCGTGGACAATGATGAAGCCCGAGATCACGAAGAACAGGTCGACCCCCGCCCCCCAAGGCACCAGCGTCGATCGCGCGAAGCCGCCACCGGTCGGGGCGACGATGCCGACCACCGCGCTCTGGCTATGGCCGACGACGACCATCAGCGCCGCGACGCCGCGCATCACCTGCACGGTCCACAGCGTGTCCCCGCGCATCGGCGCGACCGCGCCGACCGGCCGCACTGCCTGCCGGCTTCCATCCCTGTCCCGGCCATCGCGATCCATGACGCCAACCACCACAGCGCAGCGCCGGGCTTCACCTCAAATGACGCAATGCCCCGCCCTTCCCGCCGCTAGATCGATCGACAGCCACCATCGCTTCGGGGACCGGATGAAGATTCTTCACATTGCCGAGTCCGCACAGGGCGGCGTCGGCACCTATCTCACCGAAATCCTGTCCGATCAGGCGCGCCGTTTCGGCGAGGCGAACGTTCGCGCACTGGTGCCCGCGCAACATGCGGCGCATCTGAGCGGCGTCGACCGCCGCCTGCTCGTCACCTGGCAACGGCGCGAGCGGTCCGCGTTCAGCATCCTGAAGCTGGCGGCGGCGATCCGGCGGCAGATCGCACAGTTCAGGCCGACGGTCGTCCATGTCCATTCCAGCGTCGCGGGCGGCGTCCTGCGGCTGATGTACGGATGGGGGAAACGCCCTCCCTTCCGCATCGTCTATTGCCCGCACGGCTGGGCGTTCGACCGCAGTTCGTCGGGGATGAAGCGACGTCTGATCGAACGGATCGAGCGCGATCTGGCGCCCCGCGCCGACCGCATCGTCCTGATCTCGGAACATGAACAGCGCGAAGGGCTGCGCATCGGCATCGCGGCCGAACGCATGACGCTGGTGCTGAACGGTATCGCCGACCTGCACAGCGACCGGCCCGCGCGATGGGTGGACGAGCGGGTGCGCGTCCTGTTCGTCGGTCGGCTCGATACGCAAAAGGGGTTCGACACCCTGCTCGACGCAGTCGCCCCAATCCAGGATCGCGTGACCGTGCGCGTTATCGGCAAGGCGGTGGCCGGGCCCGCCAGCACGCCGCGCCCCCATACGCCGCAGATCGAATATCTTGGCTGGCGATCTTTGTCGGAGGTCGCGACAGAGATCGCCGCCGCCGACGTCGTCGCCATCCCGTCGCGCTGGGAGGGGTTCGGCCTCGTCGCACTGGAGGCGATGTGCGGATCGTGCGCGGTCGTGGCGTCGGCCGTCGGCGGCCTGCGTGAAATCATAGTCGATGGCGTTACCGGCTATCTGGTTCCCCCCGACAGTCCCGAGCGGCTGATGCGCGCCCTTTCCCGGCATGACCGCGCGACTTGGCAGGCCATGGGCCGTGCCGGGCGCCTGCGCTACGAAGAGAAGTTCACCGCGCGTCGCATGAACGCCGAACTTGCCACCCTCTATGCCGACCTGTCTTCGCCCCCCGCCGCCGATCCGCAATATGATCCCGGAACGCCAGCGCTTGCGTAGCGGCAGGGTCGTCCTCCTGTCCGATTATATCGGTGGCGAGGGTCCGGGCAGCGGCGGGGCGGGCCATGCCGCGCTCGACAGCTATCGCGCGCTGCGTGCCGCCGGGGCGGATGTCCGCGCCGTCGCGGGTTTCGGCGGTGGCGGGGGGATCGCAGCGGACCGCTTCGCCTCCCTAGGCGGCGGCGACCTGCGCGCGGGAGGTGCCGGGGACATGCTGCGCGCGATCTGGAATCCCGCCGCACAGGCGGCGCTGGCAGGGGAACTCGCCGATGCCGACCCCGACACGACGCTGATCATCCTTCACCAATGGACGCGCTACCTGTCACCGGCGGCGTTGCGCGTCGTCGGCCGCTTTCCGGCAATGATCTACATGCACGATTACTTCTGGCCCTGTCCCAACGGCCTGTATTACGACTTCCAGCAAGCGCAGCCCTGCACGCGGCGGCCGATGCATGCGGCCTGCCTGACTGCGAATTGCGATCGCCAGGGCCGTGTCCAGAAACTGGGCCGCGTCGCCCGGCAGGCGGTGCGCCAGATTGCCACCCATGGCGATCCCGGCCGACGGCTGTTCCTCCACCTCTCCGAACATGCGCAGCGGACTGCGGCGCCGCTGCTCCAGGGCGAGCGCCACGCCATCCTGTACAACCCGCTGCCGCTCGGCGAGGCATGGCCACCACCGCCTCGCCCCCGGCACGACATCGGCTATTTCGGTCGGCTGGAAAGCGACAAGGGTATCGCCCCCTTGATCGACGCGATCGTCGCGGGCGGTCACACCGGCCTGTTCGTCGGCGAGGGCGCTCTGCAACCCCGCCTTGCGCAGACATCGGGCATCACCCACCATCCGTGGCAACCGCGTGACGCGATGGCGGGGGCGATGCGGTCGTGCGGGGTCGTGGTGCTGCCCTCGCTATGGAACGAGACATGGGGCCTGATCGTGCCGGAGGCGATGGCCGCCGGCGTGCCGGTGCTGGTATCGCAACGCGCGGGATCGGCCGAGTTGATCCGACGCTTCGGCGGTGGCCAGACATTCGATCCGGGGCGGCCAGGCGATCTGGCCGCGAAACTGACCGGAATGCTCGGCACGCCGCCCGTGCCGACCCGGCAACACGACGCTCTGCGCGCCTTCCTGTCGCCCGAACGACATGCGGCGCGCATCATGCAACTGGCCGAAAGCCAGTTCGGCCTCGACCTGCGCGACACCGCGCGCCGGGTCAGCGCGCGGGCTTCGCCGTCGCCAACAGCGTCTCCAGAATCGCCGCCAGCCTGCCCCCCGCCGCCGCCCAGGTGAACGTCGCCGCCCGCGCCCGGCCCGCCGCGATCTTCGCCGCGCGCCATTCGGGCCGCGCCAGCGTCAGCACGGCACGCTCCCACTCAGCGGCATCGTCCATGCCCGCATAGACGATCGCGTCGCGGCATATTTCGGGAATTGCCCCGGCGGGCGCCGCCACCACCGGACAGTCGCACAGCATCGCCTCAACCGGCGGCAGGCCGAACCCCTCGGTCCGCGACGGATAGAGCAGGCAATGCGCCCCTTCGTACAGCGCGCGCAGCCCCGCATCGTCCACCCCGCCGACGAAGACGGTTCCGGCAGGCGGATGCAGCCCCGCCGCTTCCAGCGTCGCGCGCGACGGTCCGATCACGACCAGCGGCAGGTCGATCCGCCCCCGCGCATAGGCCGCGAAGACCACCGCGACGTTCTTGTAATCCGCGACCGACCCGAACATCAGCGTATAGGCCCCCGGCACCAGTCGATGCGTCGTGAGCACGCCGGGGTCGGCCGCCGTCTCCAGAATATGGTCCGCGCCATTGTGCAGCACCTGCGTGATCGCCGCCGGCGCGATACCGAACGTCGCCAGGCTGTCGCGCGCATAGTCCGACACGGTCAGCACCACTCGGCTCGACGAAGCGCCGCGCGGCACCAGCAGCCGATATCCCCAGCGCAGCTTCGCCGAATAACTTTCGGGTGACAGGCGAAATTGCGCGTCATGCACCATGGTCAGCTTTGCGCCGTGCAGCCCCGGCGCCAGGTTGGCGAAGCTCGCCAGTACGCCGGTCCGCGCCGCGAACGGCAGGATCGCCTGTTCCCACAACTGGCTGTGTCCCAGCCGCTGCGGCACCGGCACGATCCGGGCGAAGGCCGGTGCCCAGGTGGGCCGCGCAGGCAGCAGCAGCCGCATGTCCCAGTCGGCAGGCGCTTCCCCAGCCACCGCCAGCGCATCCAGTTCGCGCAGCAGGCGGTCGGCGACGCGATGCACGCCGTTGGTGCCGCCCGCATAGAATTTTCCATTGAAGAACAGGCGTGCGGATATCGGCATGATGGTCGTGTAGCCATCGCGATCCCGCCACCATGCATCATTCGACGTATCGCGCCGCTGGCGATCCGCCATCAGCGTGGCGATGCGTGAGCCGATACGGCCGCGCGGGACGATGGGGGGCCCCATGCAACATGACGAGACGACGGCATCGACCGACACCGCCGGCTGGCGTTCGATTCCGCAGGTGTTCGCGGATCATGCCCGCCGCGACCCCGATACGCTGGCGGTCGAAGCGAACGGCGAGCGGCGCAGCTATGCCGAACTGGCGGCGCGGGTCGAGACATTTGCCGCTCGGCTCGGCACGGGTGCCCCGGAGCGGCTGATCGGGGTGTGCCTCGCCCGCGACGTCGACCTGCCCGCCTGGCTGCTCGCGATCCTGTGGGTCGGTGCGGCCTATCTGCCGATCGATCCGACGATCCCCCCTGCCCGGCTGGCCCCCATGCTGGAGGATGCGCAACCCGTGCTGATCGTCGCGAGCCGCCGCCATGCGCATGTCGTCGCCGATGTCGGCGTACTGGTCCTGATCGCGGAGGACGCGGGGACCGCTTCCGCGCCGCCCCCGCTCGCCACGATCACGGCGCGACACCTTGCCTATGTCATCTTCACCTCGGGCTCGACCGGCCGACCGAAGGGGGTGGAGATCGAACATGGTTCGCTCGTCGCACTGATGGCGACGATGGCGGTCAGCCCCGGCTTCGCGCGCGGCGAACGGATGCTCGGCCTCACTCGGGTCAGTTTCGACCTGTCGGTGCCCGACATGTTCCTGCCCTTCTTCACCGGCGGATCGCTGGCGCTGGTGGAGCAGGCGGTCGCGGCCGATCCCGAACGACTCGCCGCGGCCTTCGCGCAGTATCGCCCCGACCTCGCGCAGGGGACGCCGTCGACGTGGCGCGCGCTTCTGGAGCATGGCTGGACCGGCCTGCCGGGCCTGCGCATCCTGGCCGGCGGAGAGACGATGACCCGCGCGCTCGCCGACCGGCTGCTCCCCTGCTGCGGCGCGCTGTGGAATATTTATGGGCCGACCGAAACCACCGTCTGGTCGACCGCCTGCCGTGTCGAACCCGGTACGGGCCCCATACCCATTGGCTGGCCGCTGACCGGCATCGCGGTGCAGGTCGCGGACGACATGCTCGCGCCGGTCGCCGATGGCGTGGTGGGGGAGATCGTGATCGGCGGCGCAGGCGTCGCGCGCGGCTATCGCCACCGGCCCGAACTGACCGCAGAGCGGTTCGTCCGCCTGGCCGACGGCAGCCGTGCCTATCGCACCGGCGACCTCGGCCGCGTCGATGCCACCGGCGCGCTCTTTTGCCTCGGACGGCTGGACGATCAGGTCAAGGTTCGCGGGTTTCGCATCGAACTGGGCGATGTCGAGGCGGCGCTGGCACTCCATCCCGGCATCGCGTGGAGCGCGGTGCGCGTCTGGACCGATCCGTCCGGCGAACCGACGCTGGTCGGCTATGTCGTGCCTTGCGCAGGCACGGTTCTCGATACGCGCACGGTGAAGGCGTTCCTCGCCAGCCGCCTTGCCGCCTATATGATCCCCGACCGGATCGTCAGCGCGGCAGCGATGCCGCTGACCCCGAACGGCAAGGTCGATCGCGCCGCCTTGCCCAATCCCTTTACCACGGCCGCCGCCGCGACGCCGGTCGCGGACAGCGTCACCGCCCGCCTTGCTGCGATCTGGAGCGCATTGCTCGGCATCTCCGATGTTGCCGATGATGACGATTTCTTCGACCTCGGCGGCTATTCGCTGATGACGGTGCGGCTCGCCCGGCGGATCGAGGCGGACTTCGGCGTACGGCTCGCGCCGATCGAGCTGTTGCGCCATGCCACGCTGGCTGCGATGGCCGCGCGCATCGTGCAAGGCGAGGTCCCTGGGGCGGCGACGATGCTGCTCAACGCCGGTGGATCGCGCCCGCCGCTGTTCTGGCTAGACGCCGGGCCCCTCATGCGGACGATGGCGCGTGGACTCTCCACCGACCAGCCCTGCCTCGCGCTCAACACCGATGCGGCGGACGAGGCGGCGCTGGGCACGGGCGAGCTCTCGATACCGGCGATCGCCACGCGGCTGAAGCGGCGGCTGATGGCCGAGCAACCGGTTGGCCCTTATTATATTGGCGGCTGGTGCCGCTGGGGGATCGTCGCGCTCGAACTCGCCGCGCAACTGATCGCGGCGGGCGAGAGCGTCGCGTTGTTGGTCCTACTGGATGCCGAGCGGCCCGGCCACCGGCCCCGCCCCGGCCTGCGCACCCGCGTCGCGCGCCTGCTGCGCCGCCATGTGCCCGACGAAGCGACAAGTTTCAGCCAGCGGGTCGAACTGGCGACGCACGGCTATCGCCCCGCCCGTTATCCGGGCGATGTGCTGCTGCTGCGCCCCGCCGACAGCATCGGCGATGCCGGTTGGGGTGCCATTGTCGACGGCACCCTGCTGATCGAGCGGACGCCAGGCGATCACATCACGATGGTGCGCGGCACCCCCGTGCTGACGCTGGCCGCCACGCTCGACGAAGCGCTGTATTCCGCGCAGCAGCGCTGGGCCGAACCGGCCCGTTCGGTCGAGGCGGTCCGCATGCGTTGAGCCGGAGCGGCAGCGCTGCTCGACGACGTGCCCGACGCGCAGTCGCTACTTGCCGATCGCCGCTAGGACGCCGACTGGTTCAGGGATGCTCTGCAAGCCAAAGGCATCCAGCCCTGCATCCCAGGCCGGCGATCACGCAACGAGCCGGTTAGATACGACAAGCGGTGTTATCGAAGACGAAGCCGCATCGAGATCCTGTTCAGCCGCCTGAAAGACTGACGCCGCGTCACAACCCGCTACGATCACTGCCCTACCGCCATCACCCTCGCTCCCGCCGTCATATTCTGTTTTTAACCAACGAGCCCCCACCATAATTTTCATAGACTCAAATGAACGCGGCTTTTATTGCAATAGAGTTACTTTGTGATTGATATTTTCTACCATTTGGTTCGGAGTGTAAGACCGTAGGTGCGAGGATCTCCTAATGTGGCGGTAACGGCGCCTGTGTTATTGGCCGACAAGGACAGATAATAGGTCGAGTTCGTAATGTTCCGTCCCCAGAACTGGATGTCATATCGGCCATCGTCCGCTCTGATCCCGAATCTCAGGTTGACCAGCGCATAGGCCGGAATATCCGAATAGCGGCTCAGGCTGGCAGTGCTATTCGTCGCGGAGCGGTAGCTGTAATCCGAGCCTGCATAGACTCCGGCGCTGTGACCGAAGTTGACGCCGAGGGGCGCGCGGACCTCGCCCCCGGCCGAGGCGGCCCAGCGGGAGACGCCGGGCAGGCGCTGCCCACTCAAATCGCATACTGTCCGCCCCGTGATCTCGATCGGGCACGGTGCGTTGGCATAGGAGATGTAGCGGGCATCGTCATAGGTGCCCGATCCGTAGAGCGTCAGCCAGCGCGTCGGCGAGGCGCGCAGGTCCGCCTCGATGCCGCGGGTCCGTACCTTGGCGGCGTTGGTGAAGAAGCTCACGCCGTTGCGCTCCACGTCGACGATCGTCGTCTGATAATCTTTGACGTCAGTCCAGAAGGCCGCGACGTTCGCGGTGACCCGACCGTCCACCCAGGTCGTCTTGGCGCCAACTTCGTAACTGTCGATCGTCTCTGGACGAATGACGGGATTGGCGGCGAACTGGCCGGTGGTGGTGATGTTGGCAAGGTTGAGCCCACCGAATTTGTTGCCCCGCGCATAGGTTGCATAGGCAAGGACCGGTGCGGCGACCTTCCAAGACAAGGTCGCCTGGCCCGATAGTCGCCCGGCTTCGGTCCGCGCGGTGTAGAAATTCCGCACGCCATAGCGGGCGCGGATCGCCTGGGCCGCCACCTGTTGCGCCGCCGTCAGCCCAGCGAGCGATGCGCCGGTCGCGTCCTGATCGAAATAACCGGACTTGGTTTCGTAAGTATAGCGCAGGCCGGTCGTCAGATCGACGGCATCGGTGATGTGCCATATCGTCTGGGCGAAGGCGGCATAGCTGTCGGTGACGGGGCGTGAATGGCTGACGACGTCGTAGCCGTTCAGCGCGGCCGCGCCGACGGCCGTATTGGTGGTCGGAGGTAGAAACCAGTCGGCCGCGCGGCTGCCATAGCGGTTGACGGCCTCCGCCTCGATCGACTGATAGAGGTAATAGAGGCCTGCCACATAATCGACACGCCGCGCGCCATTGGAGGCGATGCGCAGTTCCTGGCTGACCTGACGCTGCTCGTTGCTCTGATGGAAATCCGCCCCTGCGTCGATGCTGGTGCCGTCGCCGTCATTATGGGGATACCAGTTCCAGGCCCGGTAGGCCGTGACCGACGTCAGCGTGGCGGGGCCGATATCCCAGTCCGTGGTGACGTTCACCCCGTGCTGGTTCATTCGGTAACGCGGATTGGCGTCGGTATCGGTCGTCCGCAACTCCGGGTTCGCCACGACCGGCGTATAGCCCAGCCGCACGGATCGGTCGTAATAGTTGTTCGCGAACAGGGCGCCGTTGTCGTAATTCCGAATGGCTCCAAGCAGGATGCTCCCGGCCGTGAAGCTGCTCTGCCGTCCCCAATCGCCGATAATCCGCAGGGTCAGCGTGTCGGTCGGTTTGTAGAGCAGCTGGCCACGCAGGTTCAGGTCGTGAAAGTCCTGACCAAGGCGCCCGTCGAACCGGTTCAGGGTAAAGCCGTCGCGATCGGTCTTCGACACGAACAGCCGCGCCGCCAGATGCTGCGACAACGGCCCCGAGACATAGGCATGGAGCTGGCGGAAATCGTAATTGCCCAGACTGGCATCGCCGCCCGCCTGCCAGTCGAATGTCGGCTGCCTGGTCGTCACCACTACCGCACCCGCCGAGGTGTTCTTGCCGAACAGCGTGCCCTGCGGCCCGCGCAGCACCTCGATCCGCTCGAGATCGGCGAGGTCGAACACGGTCTGGCCCGGTCGTGCAAGATAGACGCCGTCAAGATAGACGCCCACTGCCGGCTCCAGTCCGTCATTATAGACCGCGACATTGTTGCCCAGGCCGCGAATATTGATGCTGGTGTTGCGGGGATTGGTGTTGGTGACGACCAGGCTGGGGGTCAGTTGCTGCAGGTCGCGCAGGTTGAAGGTGCGGGTCGACTCGATCTGGGCCGCTCCGAAGGCGTTGATGGCAATCGGTACGTCCTGGCTTCTTTCCGTCCGGCGGCGTGCGGTGACCAGGACATCCTCGCTCGCACCACTATCCGGCACCGCAGCGGCCGTTGCCCTGCCCTCCCCGTTGGCGGCCAGCATGTCCTGTGCGGCGGCGGGCGTGGCCAGCACGACCGCACCGGCGAGCAACAGGGCGCGGCGGCGATGGGCTCTCGAAATCGGCATGGACATTCTCTCATGGCGGGGACGGACATGCGGCAGAGACCGCCCGCCTAGGGCTATGAAAGGACGTTCATGAAACGAACGAAGGAATTCCTATCGATCTAGTAGGCAAATTATCATTGTCGCCACGGTGCCAACCTTTATCCCGAGCGTGCGACCGCGCGCATGGTCGCCGACAATGGGAACAGACATGATCGGTGTGAGATTTCTGACGGTGGCCGCGTCGGCCCTGATCGCGGCCACTCCCGCTCTCGCCGCTCCGCCAGCATCAACCTCGGCTGCGGGCGAAGCGCAAAAGGCACCGAATGATGCGCCGAATTTCCTGATCATCGTCGCCGATGATCTCGGTTGGTCGGATCTGGGTGCCTTCGGGGGCGAGATCGCGACACCCAATCTCGACGCGCTCGCCCTGTCGGGGGTGCGCTTCACCGGTTTCCACACCGCGCCGACCTGTTCGCCCACCCGCTCGATGCTGATGAGCGGCGTGGACAATCATGAAGCGGGTCTGGGTACGATGGCCGAGCTGCTCGGTCCTGCGACGCGGGGGCAGCCGGGCTATGAAGGATATTTGAACGACCGGGTCGCCTCCATCGCCGAGCTGCTGCGCGCGGGCGGCTATGCGACGTTGATGGCGGGCAAGTGGCATCTTGGCCTGACGCCCGAGCGCGAGCCCGCCGCACGGGGGTTCGAACACAGCTTCGCCCTTCTGCAAGGCCTGTCGAACCATTTCGGCGCGGATCAGGACGAGGCTTGGACCAAGGCTGGGCTGGCGCCGAGTTACCGCGACGACGGCAAACCCGCCACATTGCCCAAGGGTCAGTATTCGGCGGATTATTTCGCCAGCCGCCTGATCGGTTATCTCGACGCGTCAGCCAAGGCCGGCGATCGCCGCCCCTTCTTCGCCTATCTGCCCTTCACGACGCCGCACTGGCCGCTCCAGGCGCCAGCGGAGACGATCGCCAAGTATAAAGGACGCTATGACGCAGGCTATGAGGCGCTGCGTGCCGAGCGACTGGCCCGGCAAAAGGCACTGGGCCTGGTACCGGCCGACGCCGTGCCGCACAGCGTCGAGCTGGCAAGGCCCTGGGCTTCGCTCAGCGCGGATGAACGGGCTGTCGAGGCGCGAAAGATGGAGGTCTATGCCGCCATGGTGGATCGCATGGACCAGAATGTCGGCCGGGTGATCACCGCGCTGAAGGCGCAAGGCCGCTATGACAACACGATCATCCTGTTCTTTGCCGATAACGGCCCGGAGGGGAATGTGATCGAAGCGCCCAGCCCCCGCTTCAAGGTCGGCTCGCCCGATGCCGCCCTGCCCCCGGCGCAGGCGCTCGGCATCGACAACAGCCTGGACAATATCGGCAAGCCGACCAGCTATGTCGGCTATGGTCCGGGCTGGGCCCAGGCCAATTCGGTGCCGTCCTGGCTGGTGAAGGGCTATACGACCGAGGGGGGCATCCGGGTGAGCGCCTTCGCGGCGGGACGCGGGGTGAAGGGCGGCGGACGGATCGCCAATGCCAATCTGGATGTGCGTGATGTCGCGCCGACCCTGCTCGACTATGCGGGCCTGCGTCAACCGAGCCGGTTCGCGGGCCATGCCATCCTGCCCCATGAAGGACACAGCCTGCGCCCGGTGCTGGCCGCCAGTGCTGACGGCATCCGATCCGCCGACGAAACGCTGGGCTACGAATTGTTCTTCCGTCGGGCGCTTCGCCAGGGGGATTGGAAAGCCGTCTTCCTGCCCAAGCCGACCAATCGCTACACGCGCGGCGGGGTCAGCACCGGGCGTTGGCAACTCTTCAACGTTGCTCGCGATCCGGGTGAAACCCATGATCTCTCCGCCGTCGAACCGAAGCGACTTGCCGACCTAGTCAAGGCCTACGACCTGTATGCCAAGGCCAAGGGGGTCGTACCGCTACCGGCCGACGCAGGGGCTGCGCCTGCTCCGGCGGCCCGACCATGAGGATCAGGATGGCGCTGCTGTTGGCGCTGGCCGCGTCCGGCGCGCTGGGCGCGCGAGCGCCGCAGCCCGGGCATCGCTGTCTTGCCAAGGATGCCATCGTCACCATCGCCGAGGGCGTCGTGCTGCTCGGCGAGGATGGCACGGATCGACCCGGGCGACCGGTCCGCGTGGCGGCATTCCGGATCGACGCGCATGAAGTGACCAACCACCAGTTCGGGGCCTTCGTGGCGGCAACCGGATATCGGACACAGGCCGAACGCCAGGGCGCATCTGCCCTGTTCGTCGCGCCGACCGAGCCGGTTTCCCTCGACAATGCCGCGCGCTGGTGGCGGTGGACGAAGGGTGCGGATTGGCGTCATCCCAGGGGACCCGGCAGTGACCTTACCGGCCGCGCGGACGAGCCGGTCGTCCATATCGATCGCGACGACGCCGCAGCCTATGCCCGCTGGGCTGGAGGGACCCTGCCCACAACCCAACAGTGGGAGCGTGCGGCGCGCGGCAATCAGAATGCCACCCGCGACCCGGTCGACTGGGCGTTCGATCACGGCAAGCCACGTGCCAATGTCTGGGAAGGCGTCTTCCCCATGCGCGACACGGCCCAAGACGGCTATGCCGGGATCGCGCCGGTGGGATGCTTCGAGGCGAACGACCTGGGGCTTTACGACATGGTCGGCAATGTCTGGGAATGGGTCGCAGGCGATCAGAATATCGGCTTGATCAAGGGTGGTAGCTACCTCTGCGCGATGAATTACTGCGCCAACTTTCGACCGGCCGCCTATCAGGCACAGGAACACGACCTTCCGACTTCCCATATTGGGTTCCGCGTCGCTTATCCTATCAAAGGTCGGCAGCGCGGGTGGGCCTTGCACTAATATTGAATCCATACCGGGACGTTCGGCCGACAATCTGCGGTTCGCGAAACCGGCAGCCGCTCAGATGTTGCCGATATGTTATCGGGGTGTCAGGCTGCTGAGCGCCTTGGGTCGGCAGGCAAGATATGGGGCCGCCAGAAGGTGGCCGAGGTTTCGTGGGCGCGAATGTGAGGTGGGGATTTGAGTGATCCATCGTCGTTGACGGAAGGGCGCAGTCGGCTGCGGCGCCTGAACATTAATTTGCTCTATGCACTGGATGCGCTGCTACATACGCCATCGCTGACGGCGGCGGCACATTCGATCGCGATCAGCCAGCCGGCGATGAGCGCAAAGCTGCGCCAGCTACGCGAGCATTTCGGGGATGAACTGGTCCTGTTTGGCGAGCGGCGCCAGCTGACGGCACTCGGCGAGGCGCTGCAGCAGCGCGTTGGGCGGTTGCTGCTTGAGGTGGATGACACGTTCAACCTCACGCTGGCGTTCGATCCGGCGACCGCGCGTCAGACCGTGACGGTAACCGCGCCCGAGGTCGTCGAGCTGATGTTCTTCAGCCGCATCGTTCCGCGACTGCGAGCGGTGGCCCCAGATATCACGTTGAAGATGACGCCCTTTGTCCACGGCTCTGCACAGCGTCTCTTCGACCGGGGGGTCGATGTCGCGATCGTTCCGGAGTCGATGGCCGATCCCGGTCTGTGTGCCCTGCCGCTGATCGACCACGCACCGGCCGCTCTCGTTTGTGCGTCGCATCCGCTCGCCAACCGCCGCATCAGCAGGGAGGAGTTCCTGGCCGCTTTCCATGCGGCGGTCCATGAGGAGATGGAGCGCGCGATCTTTGGCGACTTCGCCGCCGACAGTCCATTCGCGCAGCGACGCGTCGCGATACGCACCGGGCTTCATTCGATGCTGCCTGCGCTGGCACTCGGATCGGACCTCATCGTCACGACCAGCAACTGGTTCGCCCAACATCAGGCGGCGATTTTGCCGGTGGTCATCCCCGACCTGGATTTTGCGCGTCCGTCTAGCGGCCTTGTCGCCCAATGGCAGCCCTATCGCGATAAGGAACCCGTCATCCGCTGGCTGGTCGCCGAACTGAAACGCGGGGCAACCGGGATCGGCCAGCCGATCGACGTGGCGTTATAGGGGCATAACCAATTACAATTTGATGACGCTCCGGGGTGGGCGCAAGTTTCGTTTCGTCGAGGAACAGGATCGCAGCGGAGCCAAGCTCCGCGACAATCAGCGGCCGGCTTCGACACCGCAGAGTGAACCGTCGACGGACCAGGGCCGACGACGATCGACCGTTCCGCCGGGTGGCGGGACTTTTAGTCATGGCTGTGATGCGTCGCATGTGTGACGCGCATCCGACACGGTGTCCGCATGGGCATGGGAGCGCGTAGCCGTGGTGCCGCAAGAGGGGGGTATTACATGGTCCGTCGTCGTGCAGAATTGGGTATCCGGGGTGCCGCGATGGCATTGATGCCCATGCTCGCTTTGGGAGCGCCACAGGCGTCGTTCGCGCAAGGCCAGCGTATCTCGCTTCCCGCTATGCCGCTGGATGAGGCGCTGGCGCGGATCCGGCAGCAGACCGGTTCGACGATCGAAGCCGATCCCGATGCGATCCGCGGGTTGACCGCCAGGCCGGTCGCTACAGCGCGCGATGCGATGGCGGCCGTCCGGCAGGCGACGCGTGGCCTCAGGGTCACGGTCAGCCGGGGTGCCGAGGGCAATATCCTCGTCCTCAACGACATCGTCGTCGTCGCGCATCGCGACGAGGCGGAAACCAATGTCATGGTGCGTAGCACGACCACCTCGACGCGCACCGGCGAATCGCTGCGGAACCAGCCGCGCAACGTCCAGGTCCTGTCCGCCAAGCTGCTGGCGGAACAACAGGCACAGAGCCTGCCCGATGCGCTGCGCAATGCGGGCGGCGTCACGGTCAACGCGGCGACTGTGCAGGGCGGCGTCGGCTATACGGTACGGGGCATGTCGACAGGCGGTGCGGTGAACGGCCTGCCGACCCCGTCCAGCAGCAGCTTTGCCGCTGGCAGCACCCAGCCGATCGCGAATGTCGAGCGGCTGGAGGTGCTGAAGGGCCCCGACGCCATCCTGCTTGGTGGCGACAGCCTGGGCGGGACGGTCAACATCGTCACCAAGAAACCCAGCGTCGACGAACGGCTCTATGTCTCCAGCGAGATCGGGTCGTTCGGGTCGGTGCGCGGCACCGTCGATGCGAACCGCTCGATCTCCGCCGACGACAGCATCAGCGCGCGCGTCATCGCGACCGCCGCCACCGCCGATCGCAACTTCGGCGGCTATCGCGGCAACGAGGATTATCTCTTCGCGCCGTCGATCCGGTACAAGAAGGACGGCACCGACATCATCCTGGGGATCACGGCGGGCAACCAGATCTTCGGCATGGTGCCCTATACGCTCTATGACACCACGAAGAAGGCACCGGTCCCGATCGCCGACGGCGTGCCGCTGGTCGGCGGGCGGAAGCAATATTCGCAGATCAAAAGCACCATCTACGACGCGCAGGTCAGCCAGGCGGTCGGCAACTGGCTGACCGTGGTCGGGCATTGGCAGCATCAGAACACCGATCTGTTCATCAGCCAATACTCGCCTTTCGCGCTGCTCGCCCCGAACCTGCTGCTCATCAGCAGCAGCGGCGTGAAGCAGCAGGGCACGAACGACGCGGTCGACGGCTATGCCCGAATCGCGGTCAAGACCGGCCCGGTCGAGCACAAGCTGGTGGCGGGTGCGATGGCGACGCGTTTCGACTCGTCCGCCGACGCCACCAATTCGGGTTCGATGTTTCCCTATAATTACGTCACCGAGACCCCGGCCCTTCGCGCCCTGCCCACCACCTATTTCCGGCAGAGCAGCGGCGTCGGCACGCAGACATCCTATTACGGGCAATATCTCGTGAAATACTGGAAGCTCGCCTTCCTTGCCAGTGTGCGCAGCACATCGTCCGACGCCATCTCGAACATCCGCAACCGCCCGAGCGCACGCTATACGTCGAACAACGCCGTCACGCCCAGCTATGGCGCGGTGGTCGAAGTGACGGACACATTCTCGGTCTATGGCTCCCTCGCCTTCGGCTTCATCCCCAGCTACCAATATGACCGGTCTCTCAACCTGCTGCCCGATACGCGGACGCGCAATGCCGAGACGGGGATCAAGCTGGATCTGTTGGACAAGCGTGTCCTGCTGAACGCATCCTGGTTCCGTCTGAGCCAGAGCAACTTCAAGGTTCCCGACCCGCTCAACCGGCTCTATTTCATCAACCTTCCCGCGCAACTGGCACAAGGCGTCGATGTCAGCATTTCCGGCGAGCCTTTGAAGGGATTGCTGGTCAGCGGATCTTTCACTCGGACCGAATATTCCATGCTGACCGCGGGCAACAGCTCGCTGGGCAGTACCGTGGTGCTCCAGCCGCGCGACCAGTACAGCGCCTATGCCTCCTACAAGCACAAGGTCGCCGACGACGTGACCGCGGGGCTGGGCGCGGGCGTCTATGGACGGTCGAGCGCGGCGATCGACATGGCGGGGCAATACTGGATCGGCCCGGCAGTGCAGACCGATCTCAACACCTTCCTGACGGTGGGCAAGCTGGACTTCAACTTCGGCATTCGCAACCTGTTCGACCGCAAGAATTATCAGCCTACGATCGCCACCACCTACGTCCCGCTCGGTGAGCCGCGCACCTGGCGTCTGACCGTCGGTTATCGTTTCCGTTGACGAAGGCACTTTGATCGATGCTGCCCCAACCCGTTCCCTCCGGTGAGTCCCGTCGCGAGACCGGCCTCGCCCTTCCGCAACCGGCCGGCGAGCGGTGGCGCCACGCCTTTGACCTCCTGCGCGATTACTGGACATCGAAGGACTGGAAGTTCGCCTGGGGCGCGTTGATCGTCCTGATGGCGTTCCAGTTCGCTGGGGCCTGGCTGTTCGTCATCATGAACCGGTGGCAGCAGCGTTTCTTCGACGGGGTCGAAAATCGTGACGTGGCGGGGTTCGCCTCGCTACTCACCGCGTTCATCGGCATTCTGGCACTGCAGATGGTCTTCGTGATCCTCGAGCCTTATATACGTCGGATGCTGTGCCTGCGCTGGCGCATCCATCTCACCGAAACTTATCTGGACCGCTGGCTGTCGCGCAATCGCTATGCCGAGATCGAGCGGCTGCGGATGATCGACAACCCCGATCAGCGCATCGCCGACGACATCAAGTTCGTCGCGGACCCAGAAGTCGGCACGCTGTCGATCCTGACGAGCCTCGTCTACTCCATCGTTTCGGCGATCTCGTCGATCATGATCCTGCTCGAAACGTCCGGACCGATCCGGTTCGCGTTATTCGGCTGGCGGGTGTCGATCCCCGGCGGCACGGTCGTCTATGCCGCGCTGTATGTTCTGGTGAGCAGCGTCGTCATGGTCCTGCTCGGCAAGCCCTATATCCGGGCGATGATGGGGTGGCAGCACCGCGAGGCGGATTTCCGCTCCAACCTGATTCACGTCCGTCGCAACGCCCCGCAGATCGGACTGGCCGATGCCGTGGCGACGGAACGCCTGTCGCTACGCAGCGCCGTGCAGAACGTCTATCTGACCTCGCGGTCCGTCATCCGCTCGCTGATCGGGTTGAATGCCGCCAATGGCCTTTACGATCGGCTTGGTTCGATCATTCCGCTCTTCATCCTGGTGCCGCGCTATTTTGCCGGGGCCATCACCTTCGGCCAGGTGATGGGCGGTCGTGACGCCTTTCAGCAGCTCGTCCCACAGCTCGGCTTCTTTGTGCACCTCTATCCACGGATCGCGACGCAGATCTCCTATATCAACCGTCTGAAAGCGCTGGACGACGCGATCGATCATGAGCGTCCCATGGGCATAACGGCAAACGTTGGAACGTCGGAGGGCATCGCCGTTGCGACCGCAGGCCTCCTCATTCGCCGCCCACATGGCGAGCCGCTGGTCGAGGTCGGCGACTGGCAGGTCCGCACCGGCGAACGCTGGGTGATCCGGGGGCCGTCAGGCGCAGGGAAAAGCACCCTGTTGCGCGCGCTTGCCGGGCTGTGGCCTGATGGCGTCGGCCAAGTCGCCCTGGCGGATCGCAGCGCCGCGATGTTCGTGCCGCAGCGCCTCTACCTGCCGCTAGGCACGCTGAAGGCGGCGATCTGCTTCCCCGATGCGCCAGAGGATCACGACGACGCTGCGATCGCCGCGCTGCTCGACATGGTCCACCTGTCGCACCTCGCCGACGACCTGCACGGCTTGCGCATGTGGTCAGAAGAGCTGTCACCCGGCGAGCAGCAGCGGGTCGCCCTGATGCGCATCCTGCTGCAAAAGCCTGATCTGCTGATCCTGGACGAAGCGACGAGCGCGCTTGACCCGGCGAACACGCAGCATTTCCACGACCTGCTCGGCCAGCATCTGGGCGACGTGACCATCATCAGCGTCGTCCATGACGAGCGGCTCCACCGCTATCACGACCATGCGCTGGTCATTGCCGATGGCCGTGCCACGGCGGGACGTCTGGAGCTGCAAGCATGACCCGCCTGCTCGCCATCGACATCGCAAAAATGGAGGACGTCGCCGCGCAGGCGATCGAGATCGCCCGCCGGATCGGCGCGGACCATGCCGTCGCCTCGGCCAACGCCAGTGCAGGTGTCCGCGTGACCGCACGCAACGGCGCGACGGACACCGCGCTGCGCGACGCGGGACAGGGTCTGACCATCACCGTTTATCGGGGCACGCGCGGCGGCACGGTCGGCACGGCGGCGCTTGACCCGGCAGCGCTCACCGAAGCGGCGGAAGAGGCATTCGCGATAGCCGCACTGGTCGGCGAGGATCCCGATGCACTGCCGCCGTCCTTGGCCGACATGGCGGTCGACACGCCGTTGCCGCCGATCGACGCACCCTCGGGCCACGACGTCGCGAGCCTGCGGACGCTGGCGCTAGAGGGCGATGCGCGACTGCGCGCGGGGGCGCAGCCGGGGGTGACGCTCGAAACGGTGACAGCGGGCGTCTCGTCAAGCGAGGGCGTCTTTGCGTTGGCGACGAGTGCCGGTTTCTGTCGCGGACAGCGCTACTCCAATCACGGCCTCTGGCTGGTCGCGCTTGCCCGCGGTGCCGATGGCGCGATCAATGACAGTGCCGACAGCTTCGACCGGCGCTTCGACCGGCTGATACCGGTGCCGATGCTGGCCGATCGCGCGGTAGCGCGCGCGACGGGACAACTCGGCGGGCGTGCCGTCCCAAGCCAGAAGGCGCCTGTGCTGTTCGAGGCGCGTGTCGCCACCGCACTGATCGGCAGCCTGGTCAACGCTCTCTCCGGCAATCCCCAATGGCGGCGCGCGACGTTCCTGCCCGATGCGATGGGCCGGACAGTCGCGGCCCCGCATCTCGACCTGGACGAGGACCCGTTCGAGCCGTTCGGCCCGGCCAGTGGCGGTTTCGACCGTGAGGGGATCGCCGGACAGCGCCGCACGATCATGCGCGCGGGGACGGTCGAGGGGCTGTTCCTCGGCACACGGTCGGCGCGGCGGCTGGGGATGCCGTCGACCGGCAATGCCGACGGCCCATGGAACCTGACACTCTCCAGTCGGGCCGAGCGCGGATCGTTCGCGGACCTGTGCCGGCGCATGGGCCGTGGCCTGATCGTCCGCCGCCTCAGTGGCGGCGCCGTCGATCCGGTGACGGGCAACTGGACCCATGCGGTCGCCGGCACCTGGGTAGAGGATGGCGTCCCCGTCCATGCCGTCACCGATGTCACCGTCGGCGGCAACCTGCGCGACATGCTGACCGGAATCGTCGCGGTCGGTGACGATGTGGAACGGCGCGGTGCCTATTCCACCGGATCGATCCTGATCGACGCCATGCAGATCGGAGGCGCGGCATGACCGGGGGCACACAGATGGACGCAGTCGCCGCCCGTATTCTGGCGCCGTCGGGACTCGACATCGGCAACCTGTCGCGCACGCTCGGCGGGCTGGCGAGCGCGGGCACCGATCTTGCCGACCTGTTCTTCGAAACGCGGCGCACGCGCACCTTGCGGCTGGAGGACGGTCGCGTCGCGGGTGGATCATATCAGATCGGGCAAGGCGTGGGTGCGCGGGCAGCGCGCGGCGGGCAGGTCGCCTTCGCACATTCGGCGGAGATGAATGCGTCCGCGCTCGCGACCTTGGCGGAGGCGGTACGGGCACTCGATGGCGGGCATGGCGGCGAGATTGCCGTACCGATCACCGGTACGCCGCCGCTGCACGCTCTTTACCCACCGGTCACGCTCAACACGCCGGGCAGCGCCGCGCCCTGGATCGCCCTGCTCGAGCGCATCGACGCGTTGGCGCGCGCTGCCGATCCGCGCGTATCGCGGGTGGACGCATTCCTGCGGATCATGGACCAGACCATGCTCGTCGCCGACCTTGACGGCCGGATCGCGGGCGACGTGCGACCGACGATGCAGTTGTTCGTCACCATCGTCGCCGAAAGCGGTGGTCGCCGGGCACAGGGGCAGGCGGGACTGGGCGGGCGCCATGGTATCGAGGGCGTGAGCGAGGCGCGGCTCGACGCGCAGGTCGCCAGTGCGGTCGAAATGGCCTGCATCAATCTCGATGCCCGGCCCGCGCCATCGGGCATGATGCCGGTCGTCCTCGGCCCCGGCTATCCGGGCGTCCTCTTCCACGAGGCGATCGGCCATGGCCTGGAGGGCGATCATCATCGCAAGAACCAGTCGGCCTTTACGGGACTGGTCGGGAAGCGGATCGCGGCGCCCGGCGTGACCGTGGTCGATGATGGCGGCCTCCCCGGTCTGATCGGATCACTCGGCATCGACGATGAGGGCGCGGAGGCCGAGCGGACGACGCTGATCGAGGACGGCATATTGACGGGCTTGATGCAGGACCGGCTCAATGCCGGGCTGATGAATGCGCGCCCGACCGGCAACGGGCGGCGCCAATCCTATGCCCACCTGCCGATGCCGCGCATGACCAACACCTTCCTGCTGTCTGGCGAGCACGCGCCCGTCGACGTGATCGCCTCCGTCAAGGATGGGATCTACGCCACGGCCTTCGGCGGTGGGCAGGTCGACACCGTCAGCGGCCGGTTCAACTTCACGACGACACAAGCATGGCTGATCGAGAATGGCCGCATCACCGCGCCGGTCGAAGGCGCGACGCTGATCGGCGTCGGCCTCGAGGCGTTGAAGCAGATTTCCATGGTCGGCAACGACTTGGCGCTTGATGACGGGGTCGCCAGCTGCAGCAAGGATGGCCAGCATCTCGACGTCGGGGTTGGCCAGCCGACGATCCGGATCGACGCGATGATGGTCGGTGGCGCGTCCTGAGCATGTGCCATCCGAGCCTATTTTCCTGGAAAGAGAGACATTCGACGTGACCCTCATGACCTCCGACCACACCCCTTCGCTGGCATCGATCGACTCCGCTGCGGGGGATCGTCTTCAGCTTCTGGTGTTCAGCGCGACCTGGTGCGGCCCGTGCAAGGCGATGGCACCTGCGATCGACGATATCGCGCAGAACTACGCCGACGATCTGGTCGTCGCGAAGATTGATATCGAAGCGTCGCCGGACCTTGCCCAGGCATTCGAAGTGCGCGGTGTGCCCACGCTGATAACGCGGCGCGGCGACATGGTGATTGACCGCCATGTCGGCAGCCTCACCCGTACCCGGCTGGCGATGATGATCGACGATGCGCTGGACCAAGATGGGGCTTCGCAATGAGCGAGACTACGGCCTCTCCGGCGATGACCGCGCTCCGCCGGACATTGGGTGTGAGGGACGCCGATCCCGCAGCGGTCGGGTCGGATGACACCACCCGCCTGGCCTGCTGGATGTTGACAGCGATCCGGCCATGGCCCGAAGCCGCAAGCGAGGTTTTCCAGAGCCTGGTGTCCGCCCACCGCGAAGGGCAGGATGATCGTGCCTTGTGGCGGACGCTTCGGCGCGCCGCCGTCACGCTGGGCAACGATGCCGACGCCCAGGTTCGCGCCTATGGTCAGGTCGCCGAGGCGGCGGCCTGGCCGCTTGGCACCGCGCAGGCAGGGCTCATCGAAATCATGCACGCGATCTGTCAGTTGCGAGCGAAACAGGCCGCTGCCGCCACGGGGTGGACCGAGCAGGACGAACAAGAGGCCAACACGGTTCTCAGCACGATCGCCGAGGGCGACGGTACAGCCCGCCCCGCCCGTGATCAGATACCGGAGCTGTTCATGATACAAGACCCGGTCTTGGAAAAGCGCTTCTCGATCAGCTTGACGGCCGCCAACGCGGCTTTCAGTCGGTTCCGCGCCGAGGTTGCCGCTTGGATCGACGGCGCAACACTTTGAGGTGTTTAATCCCACGGTGTGAAGGTACGTTTGACCATCACGCATAGCGGGAGGAGCTATGGGGCAGGTTTTACAGGAGAGACCTAGCATTACAGTTGCGTTCTTGATCGGACATGTGAGCGTTGTGCGGCGGCTTGGTGGGCGCGTCCCAATCGGCCGACGCCGGAGTGAGTTCGTCGGCCACGGCGGTGACCGTTTCCGGCGGAACGGTGGGGTCGCTCCACCCATGCAGCATCAGGACGCTCGCCGCAATTGGCGGCTGTTATTCTAACGCGGGCGGCTGCAATCCGCCGTGGAAGGTGATCGCCGTACGCACGCCGTGCGCCCCGGCACGCACGACATCGAGCGCGCACGTACCGCCGAAGCAATAGCCGACCACCGCCATGCATTCAGCATCGACGCCGCCCCACCCTGCGGTCGACGCTCCAGCGAGAAGCCGACGCCGGAGGACCGCGCTGTCTTCCATGAGCGGGATCATCAATGCGCTGTTGCACCATGCACGTCCCCTCGGCGGCTCTCGCCATAGACATCGAGGGCGAACACCACATAGCCGAGCGCGGCAAACCGCTCCGCCGTCCGCATCGTTGGCTCAGTCAGCTCGCTCCAGTCGTGACACAGCAGAATGCACGGCAAGGCCGCCCCGGCATCGTCCGGGCGAACGAGATAGTCTTCCATGAGGAAGTCACCATCTTGATACTCATAATGCCCGTTTTTAATGTCGCTTTCCATGTCCTGAAGGGCGACATTGCCGACAATCAGCCAGCAGTATTGAACGAAAGCGATATCGCGGTCGTCACAGGTAGATGCAGGCCGGCGAACTGAACCGCGCCGGGTTTGCCGGAGGCCGTTGGATGGGAGTCATGCTGCCATATCGACGGTGTTCGCGGCAGCATGGTATTGCTCTTGGGCCTCGGCGGCCGGAATGTTGCCGATAGGCTCGAGTAGCCGGCGATGATTGAATCAGTCCACCCATTCCAGCGTGGCGTACTCGACCGGCTCGAAGCTGCGCCACGGCCCACGGCGATAGATGACTTCGGCCTTGTAGAGGCCGTTGATGGTTTCCGCCAAAGCGTAGTCATAGCTGACGCCGACGCTGCCGACCGATGGTTCGATCCCGGCTTCGGCAAGGCGCTCGGTATATTTGATCGACACATATTGGCTGCCGCGGTCGGAGTGGTGAACGAGACCACCACCCCGCATCGGCCTTCGGTCATGCAGCGCCTGCTCGAGTGCATCCAGGACGAAACCATCATGCGCGCTCCGACTGGCGCGCCAGCCAACGATCCGGCGGGCATAGGTGTCGATGACGAATGCCACGTAGACGAACCCCGCCCAAGTCGCGACCTAGGTGAAGTCCGACACCTAGAGCATGTTCGGTGCCGGTGCGCGGAACTGCCGGTTGACCCGGTCGAGCGGACACGGTGCCGCCTTGTCGCTGACAGTGGTGCGCACCGGCTTGCCGCGGATCACGCCAGCCAAGCCCATCGCCCGCATGAGTCGGGTAACGGTGCAACGGGTGATGTCGCCCCCTTCGCGCCGCAGCTGTCACCAGACCTTGCGGACGCCGTAGACGCGGAAGTTCTCCTCGAACACGCTGCGCACCTCAGGCGAAAATTTGTTCGTCGTCTTGCTCGTCATAGCCCCTTCCTCTCAGGAGTTGGGGCCTCCGACAAACCCGGCGCGGTTCAGGCCTTCGGGGCGCGCCTTCGTGTCGATCACGCAGATCCGTCTGACAACGCCCCCAGAGCGGATGATAAGCGGTGCGCCCGCGTAGAAGCGGAACGCCCGCTCGCCCGCTACCAGCGGGTTCGCCGTAGTGCGGGGATCGCGCGTCAGGTCGGGAACAACCAGCATTTCGGCTTCGTCCACGTCGATCTGACATACCGACTGGGCAATCTCTGTCTGACATACGTCGAGACCCACACGCGCCTTGAACCGCTGTCGATCGTCATCAAGCAGGCTGATGAGCGCGATCGGCGTGTCGCAGGTGCGAGACGCGATGAACACGATGTTGTGGAACGCCTGCTCTTCAGGAGTGTCGAGTACCTCCAACTCCTTCAACGCACCCGCACGGCGCGAAGCCTGACTTTGCGACAATACCCCGCCCTTCCAACCGCTTGGCCACCCCCCCCGGACTTCCGATCCCGCATAGCCTTAGCCGCGTTCAGGGTGCTGAGATACGTCTGATTAGTAAGTGAACAGGCTAGTCGGGCAAGAGCTCGAACCCGACTTTGCCAAAACGCGAAACGACGACGGGGAAGCGGCTGGCGTCGACCCCGTTGGCGTCCACGCAAGGAGGCATTTTCTCAAATTGGTTCCCGATTGCTCTTTCCCAAAACTATACCGCAGAGAAGGAGTTATCTGCCATCACTTCGCAGGCAAGGCGACTTGGGAGCGGCCGTCGCAAAGCGCTATTGGGAGGACGCGGCGGCCAGCCTCGAAGCGATCGGCACTGAAGAAGACGACCCAAAGGCGGCGCTGCGACGCTACCCAGAGGTGTTCCGCCTATCGCTCAAGAACGAGAACCGCTTGTGCCTGGGTAGCTTCATGTCGGCAGAGCACGACGATCTTCCGGAACCGGTCATGAAAGAGGTACAGGCGTTCACCGACGTCAACGTCCCGTGGCTCGGCCGCATGCTCAGCTCGGCAGGGATCGTCGGCTCTGACGATGGAGCCGAAACCAAGGCGCGCGCGATTTTCGCCTTGATCGCAGGCGCCCAGTTGATGGCCAGGAGCCGTTCCGACATTACGTTGTTCGATACACTCGTCGAGGCTTACCAATCAACCGGGCTGCTTCCAGCATAACGGACGCGATCTGCGGTAAAGCAGCATACGCTTGCGTCGAAACCGAACGGTTACGACGCCCGCTTTATCAGCCGCTTACTGCGGCAGTGACCCAAGTGATGTTGCTCCTGCATTGAGCGCGGCAGGAGGCAGGCAGAGCATCGGGACTCCATCAGAAGGAGCCTGCCATGACCACCTTCGTTTCTGTTGCCGTCAGCCCGCTACGCCAGCGTCTCATCGACGAGATGGAGATACGGCGCTTCGGCCGTGAGATGCAACGCAACTACATCCGCGATGTCGGCCGGCTCGCGACGTTCCTGGGGCGCTCACCGGACACCGCAACAGCGGAGGACGTCCGGCGCTTCCAGATCGAGCAAGGCGAGCTGGATGTCCCGGCGCCGACCATGAACGCCATCGTGTCGGCGCTGCGATTCGCCCCGCCTGCCGTTCGGTACCGGCTTCAATTGGACCTCTCCGTTCGCTCCACTTCGCATCGATCTGGCAAAGGCAATTCTGAAGCAGCACGGCGACGACACGAAGCTCGTCACCTTCAACGTCGGTACACAGCTCTGAGATGGGACTGTCGATGAGAATGTAGCCGCCCGTTACAAATCCATACAAGGCCTGACACCCTCGCCGTATTCGGTCGATCAGACGGTTCCTAAGCGGGCACATCTGATCGGAGCGTTCGATGTTGCCCTTGCCCCCGTACCGGAATGCCTGTCTCCATGCCGCGCGCGGGATGCGCGCCCTGTCGGCGCGGCCTATGCGGTCGCCCGCCTGCCTCGCCCTGTTGCTCGCCATGTCGGCGTGCGGCGGTGGCGGCGGTGGAGCGGGACAGCCGCCGATGGCCGAGGCCGAGGTGGGCGTCGTTACGCTCACGGCGCAGCCGGTGACGACCACCGCCGAGCTGACCGGCCGGACGAACGCGACCAAGACCGCCGAGGTGCGCCCGCAGGTCGACGGCATCATCAAGGCGCGCCTGTTCGAGGAAGGCTCGGTCGTCCGCGCCGGGCAGCCGCTCTATCAGATCGATCCGCGCGTCTACCTCGCCGCCCGCGACCAGAGCGCCGCGCAGCTGGCGAACGCGCAGGCCGCCGCCGTGACGGCGCAGGCCAAGGCCCGTCGCTACGGCCGCCTCCAGAATGCCGATGCGGTCGCCCGCCAGGACGTCGACGACGCAGTCGCCGCGGCGCGCGAGGCGGAGGCGAGCGTCCGGCAGTACCGCGCCGCCCTGAACAGCGCGAACGTCAATCTGGGCTTCACCCGCATCGTGGCACCGATCAGCGGCCGGATCGGTCGTTCGCTCTTCACGCAGGGCGCCCTCGTCACCACGGGCCAGACCGACGCCCTGGCGACGATTTCCCAGCTTGACCCCATCTATGTCGATATCCAGCAATCCTCCACGGCGCTGCTCGACCTGCGCGCGAACCTGGCGCGCAACGGCATGTCGAAGAGCAAGCCGAAGGTGCGATTGATCCTGGAGAATGGCCGCCAATATCCGCTGGAGGGGACCATCGAATTCGGCGAGGTCACCGTCGACACCAGCACCGGCACGGTAACGGTCCGCGCACGCTTTCCTAACCCGGAAGGTCTGTTGATGTCGGGCATGTTCGTCCGCGTGTCGGTGCCCCAGGTCACCATCCAGAACGCCATCCTGGCCCCGCAGCAGGGCATCACCCGCGATGCCAAGGGCAATGCGACCGCGCTGGTGGTCGATGGCAACAACAAGGTCGTGCAGCGCACGCTCGTGACCGGTCAGGCGATCGGCAATCGCTGGCTCGTCACCTCCGGGCTGAAGGCGGGCGACCGGCTGATCGTGCAGGGCACCGACAAGGCGCAGCCCGGCGCGACCGTGAAGCCCGTTACCGTCAAGCTCGGGAACTGACGCGATGGGCATCAGCCGTTTCTTCATCGATCGCCCGATCTTTGCCTGGGTGATCGCGATCGTCATCATGCTGGCGGGGATCGCCGGCATCATGAGCCTGCCAATCGCGCAATATCCCGACGTCGCACCGCCGACGATCTCGATCCGCGCGACCTATAACGGCGCTTCGGCCGAGACACTCGAAACGAGCGTCACCCAGGTCATCGAGCAGCAGCTGACCGGGATCGACGGGCTCCAATATTTCTCGTCCTCGTCGGACAGTTCGGGTTCGGTGACGATCACCGTGACCTTCACCAAGGGCACCGATGCCGACACGGCACAGGTGCAGGTCCAGAACAAGGTCCAGCAGGCCGAGGCGCGCCTGCCCTCCGCGGTGACGCAACAGGGCGTGACGGTCACGAAATCCAACAGCGACTTCCTGTTGATCGTCGCGGTCTATGACAAGACCGACAAGGCATCGGCGTCCGACGTCGCCGACTACCTGGTCAGCCATTTCCAGGACGATCTGGCGCGCGTCGCCGGTGTCGGGCAAAGCTCGGTCTTCGGGGCGCAATATGCGATGCGCATCTGGCTGGACCCGGCGAAGCTGGCGGGCGTGCAGTTGATGCCGTCCGACGTGCAGAGCGCAATCCAGGCGCAGAATATCGACGTGTCGGCGGGCCAGATCGGGGCGCAGCCCGCGGTCAAGGGGCAACAGCTGAACGCGACAGTCCGCGCCAAGTCGCGCCTGCAGACCCCTGAACAGTTCCGCGACATCGTGGTGAAGACCGGCACCGACGGTTCAGTCGTGCGACTGGGCGACGTTGCCCGGGTCGAGCTGGGCCAGGAAAGCTATACCTCCTCGGCCGAGCTGAACGGCCACCCGGCGGCGGGCATGGCCATCCAGCTGGCCACCGGGGCCGATGCGCTGGAAACCGCCAGCGCAGTCAAGGCGCGGGTCCAGGAACTCGCGGTCGGCATGCCCGCAGGCTACACCATCGCCTATCCGCGCGACACCAGCGCGTTCGTCAAGCTGTCGGTGAAGGAAGTTATCGAAACGCTCGCGATCGCGGTCGTGCTGGTCGTGGTCGTGATGTTTCTCTTTCTGCAAAGCTGGCGCGCGACGCTGATCCCCGCCATCGCGGTGCCGGTGGTCCTGCTCGGCACGTTCGGCGTGCTCGCCGCTCTGGGCTATTCGATCAACACGCTGACGCTGTTCGGCATGGTGCTGGCCATCGGCCTTCTCGTCGACGATGCGATCGTCGTGGTGGAGAATGTCGAACGGGTCATGGACGAGGAAGGGCTCGGCCCGCACGATGCGACGCTGAAGTCGATGGGCGAGATCGGCTCCGCCCTGGTCGGCATCGCACTGGTGCTGTCTGCCGTCTTCCTGCCCATGGCCTTTTTCGGAGGCGCGACTGGCGTCATCTATCGCCAGTTCTCGGTCACCATCGTATCCGCGATGATCCTGTCGGTGATCGTGGCGCTGGTGCTGAGCCCCGCGCTGACCGCGACGCTGCTCAAGCCGAACCAGGTCGAGGCGTCGAAGCGTCCCGGCTTCTTCGGTCGCTTCAACCGCTGGTTTGACCGCTCGACCGATCGCTATGTCGACGGCACCGCGCGGGTCGTGTCGCGCTCGCGCATCCATCTGGGCGTGTTCGGGATCATCCTGGTCGTGATGGGGGTGCTCTTCGTGCGGCTGCCGACCAGCTTCCTGCCTTCCGAGGATCAGGGGCAGATCATGATGATGTTCACGCTGCCCGCCGGCGCCACCGCCGAACGCACCGATGCGGTGCGCGATCAGATCCAGGACTATCTGACCAAGAACGAGTCGAAGAACATCGTCAGCACCTTCAGCGTGACCGGCTTCGGCTTCAACGGGTCGGGTCAGAATACCGGCCTGGCGTTCGTCAGCCTGGCCCCCTTCGACGAGCGCAAGGGGCGCGATCAGAGCGCCGATGCGATCATCGGCCGTGCGATGCAGGCACTGTCCAACATCCGCGACGCCACGATCATCCCGTTGAACCCGCCCGCGATCTCCGGCCTGGGGCAATCCAGCGGCTTCACCTTCGACCTGCTGAATTCCAGCGGCATGGCGCGCGACAAGTTCGTGGCGCTCCGGGACAAGCTGGTCGCGGCGGCCAACAAGGATGGCAAGCTCGCGCGCGTGCGGGCCTCGACCCTGCCGGACACGCCGCAGCTGCGCATCACGCTCGACGACGCCAAGCTGGCGGTCCTCGGGCTGACCGAGGACAACGTCACTAACGCGCTGTCGGGCGCGTGGGGCGGCGTGTACGTCAACGACTTCGTCGATAGCGGCCGGGTGAAGCGCGTCTATATGCAGGGCGACGCCCCCTACCGAATGCTGCCGAGCGATATCGACGGCTGGTTCGTGCGCACCTCGTCGGGAACGATGGTCCCGTTCTCTGCCATCGCGACATTGTCCTGGGAAAAGGGACCGACCAGCGTCGGGCGGTTCAACGGCCGTTCCTCCTACGAAATCCAGGGCGAGGCCGGGTCGGGTGCGAGTTCCGGCGAGGCGATGACCGAGATGGTCAAGCTGCAGCAGCAACTGGCACCGGGCACCAGCTATGCCTGGTCGGGCCTGTCGTTCCAAGAACAGCAATCGAGCGGCCAGGCGCCGATGCTCTATGGCCTGTCGATCCTCGTCGTCTTCCTCTGCCTGGCGGCCCTGTATGAAAGCTGGTCGGTGCCGTTCGCGGTCCTGCTGGTCATCCCGCTGGGCGTGATCGGCGCGGTGCTGGCGGTCACGGCGCGGGGGCTGGACAACGACATCTATTTCCAGGTCGGGCTGATCACCACGATCGGGCTTGCCGCCAAGAACGCGATCCTGATCGTCGAGTTCGCCGAAGAGGCGCGGCGCGCGGGCAAGGATATCGTCCACGCCGCGCTGGAAGCGGCGCGGATGCGCCTGCGGCCAATCCTGATGACCAGCATCGCCTTCATCTTCGGCGTCGCGCCCCTGGCGTTGGCGAGCGGAGCGGGCGCGAACAGCCGCATCGCCATCGGCACGGCGGTGATCGGCGGGATGCTGACCGCCACGGCCCTGGCGATCTTCTACGTCCCCATGTTCTTCGTCGTCGTCACGCGGCTGTTCCACCGCAATGCCCAGACGAATGCCAAGCCCCAAGGAGAGGAATCATGATGCGGCTTCGCGGACTCGCGCTGCTCGCCGGTGTCTGCTCGCTCGCCGGATGCGACATGGCCCCTAAATATGTCCGCGCGGTATCGGACTCGGTGCCCTCGCAATGGCCGCAGGGCGCCGCCTACCCCCCCGCCACCGCAAGCGAGGTAGGCATGACGTGGCAGCAGCTCGTCGTCGATGCCAGGCTGCGGCGGGTGATCGATGCGGCGCTGACGCACAACCAGGACTTGGCCGCTGCCGTCGCCAACGTCGCCGCCACACGGGCGCAATATCGCGTGCAGCGCAGTTCCCAGTTTCCGACGCTGTCGGCCGGTGCCAGCGCCTCCGTCCAGCGTCCGATCGCCGGGGGCCAGGACGGCACGACGACCGCGACGAACGTCTTCTCGGCGGATGTCGGGATCAGCGGGTTCGAGATCGACCTGTTCGGGCGGTTGAAGAACCTGTCGCGCGAAGCATTCGAACAATATCTCGCCAGCCAGAGCGGCGCGCGTTCGACCAAGCTGAGCGTCGTCGCCGAGACGGCCACCGCCTATGTCACGCTGGCGTCCGATCGCGATCTGCTGGCGGTCGCGCAGCGCCAGGTGGCGAGTGGCCAGCGCAGCGTCGCGCTGACCGAGGACCTGCACCAGAACGGTATCGTCAGCGGTGCCGACGTTGCGGATGCGCAGACCATCCTGCAACAGGCGCTGTCCGACGTCGCCACCTATACCACCCAGGTCGCCCAGGATCGCAATGCGCTGGAACTGCTGGTCGGGCGTCCGGTGGACGACGCCGATCTGCCCGCCTCACTGGCCGATCTGGAGAAAGGCATCGGCGTGCCGCAGGCCGGGCTGTCGTCCACGGTGCTGCTCGCCCGGCCCGATGTGGTCGAGGCCGAACATCAGCTGAAGGCAGCCAATTACGATATCGGCGCGGCGCGCGCCGCCTTCTTCCCGACGATCTCGCTGACCAGCCTGGTCGGTCTGGCCACCAATGCCCTGTCGAGCCTGTTTTCGGGATCGGGCAGCTACTGGTCCGCCGCGCCGAGCGTCAGCGTGCCGATCCTCGGCGGGACCAATCGCGGGAACCTCGCCTATTCCCAAGCCCAGCGCGACTATTACCTCGCCACCTATCGCAAGACGGCCCAGACCGCCTATCGCGACGTCGCCGATGCCCTGGCGCGTCGCGGCACGATCCAGGCCCAGCGCGAGGCGCAGGCCCGGCTGGTGGCTGCAGCACAGAAAAGCTACGGGATCAGCGATGCGCGCTACCGCGAGGGGATCGACAGCCTGATCACCGCCCTCGTCGCGCAGCGCACCCTGTATTCAGCGCGACAGACCGCCACCACGACCACGCTGGCCGACCTGTCCAATCGCGTCGCCCTGTATCTGGCGATCGGCGCCGACCAAAGCCTGTGACGCGGCTTTTCGCCAGCCCGGGCTGGCACGCCGGTACGGAGAATGGCTAGGATGCCTGCCGAAGCCGACGCAGCGAAGGAGGAGTCCATGTCCGCCACACCGCCCCATCTGCTCGTCGCCGACGACGATGCGGACATTCGCGAACTGGTTCGCGAGCAGCTGGCGCGGGAGGGCTTTCGGCTGAGTTCGGCGGGCGACGTGGCGGGGATTCGCGCCGCCGTCGCCGCCGACCGGATCGATCTGATCGTCCTCGACCTGGGGCTTCCCGATGGTGACGGGTTGCAACTGTGCCGCCAGCTGCGCGCCGAGGGGTTTGCGGGCGGGATCATCATGGTCACGGCGCGAGACGGCGCGATCGACCGGGTGTTGGGACTGGAACTCGGCGCTGATGATTATCTGACCAAGCCGTTCGAACCGCGCGAGCTGACCGCGCGGGTCCGCAACCTGCTGCGCCGCATGCCCACCCGCCACGCCGAGCCGCGTACCGCGCGGTTCGGCGGCTGGACGCTGGACCTGTTCAAACGCCGGCTGATCTCTCCCGACGACAGCGTGGTGATCCTGTCCACCAACGAATTCGACATCCTGCGCGTCCTGGTCGATCATGCCGGTCAGCCGATCTCGCGCGAGGAATTGCTGCCCCAGCGGGCGGCGACCGCCGCGTTCGACCGGGTGATCGACAATCAGGTCAGCCGCCTGCGCCAGAAACTGGCGCCCGACGGCGAGCAGCTGATCCTCACCGCACGCGGGCAAGGCTATCTGCTGGCCGCCGACGTGCAGTTCGAATGAACCGTCTGGGACGCTTCTTCGGGTCGCTGGCGGGGCGCATCGCCCTGCTGCTGGCCGGGGGAACGATGCTCGCCGTCGCGGTCTCGCTCTTCGTTGCCGAAAAGAGCCGCGACGTCGACTTTCGCCGCATCCAGGGCGAACGGGTGCTCGCCAGCGCCACGGATGTCGTCGCGCGCCTGAAACGCGACAGCGATCGCACCATGGGCGCGCTGGCCCATGACCAGATCATCGGTGCGACCCTGGTACGCCAATCCGTCCCCGCATCGGCGATCAGCCATGCCCCGGACAGCCAGCAGGCCGAACGAGCCGCCGCGATCGGAGCGACGCTGGCGCGTGTCACCCCGACCGTCTGTATGAAGAGCAACCCGTTCTGGCGGCGCGAGCGGGTCGCGGGCTTCGAACGGCTCGTGCCGCCCGATTGCTGGATGTTATCCGTCCGGGTGGCGGGGACGCCGGTCATCATCGCGCTCGACCTGCCGCCGGTGCCCAAGCCCGCAAGCTCGTTCGCCGCGCCGCTGTTCCTCCTGATGATGGCGGCGTCGTGCATCGGGTTGTCGCTGGTCGCCGGGCGGATCGCGACCGCGCCCTTGCGCCGTCTGGTCGCCGCCTCCCATGCCTTTGCCCGGTCGATCGACGCCGATCCGGTGCCCGAGACCGGCCCGATCGACGTGCGCGAGGCGCTGGCCACGTTCAACGTCATGCAGGAACGCGTCCGGTCGGGGCTGGGCGAACGCACCCGGTTGCTCGCCGCGATCAGCCACGATCTTCAGACCCCGCTCACCCGGCTGCGCCTGCGCCTGGAGAATGTCGAGGATGCCACCCTGCGGCAGCGACTCGTCGGCGATCTGGCCGCCACACTGGCCATGGTGCGCCGCGGCCTGGAGCTGGCGCGCGGCGCCGACAGCGCCGAGGCCTGGTCGGTGGTCGATCTCGACTCGCTGCTGTCGAGCATGGCCGACGATGCGGTCGATGCGGGGCACGACGTCCATTTCGCGCATGGCTGCGCGGCACGGGTCCGGGTCAAGCCCGACGCGTTGTCGCGATGCCTGGGCAACCTGCTGGACAATGCGGTCAAATATGGTGGCCGCGCCGAGATCGCCTGTACGAAACAGCAGGGCGAAGTGCGGATCACGATCCGCGATCGCGGCCCCGGCATGGAGCCGGAACTGCTCACGCGCGCGTTCGAGCCATTTATCCGCGGCGATGTCGGGCGCGCGACGGGCGAAGGCACCGGGATCGGCCTGGCCATCGCACGCGCACAGGCGCAGGCGATCAACGCCACACTAACCTTGACCAATCATCCAGGCGGCGGACTGGAGGTCGTTCTTGTGCTATAGGTGGCTCCGTCAAACCAGATGCACCGGCTGGTAATCGGGGCAGGGCGGGCCGGGGTCATGCCCCCTCCGCGCAAGCCAGCCTCGCCGTTCCGCTACTTCAACTCCTCGCCTGAGGTGATCCGGCTGGCGGTGCTGATGTCCTCACGGTTTCCGCTCAGTCTGCGGAACGTCGAGGACCTGTTGTTCGAGCGCGGGATCGACATCTGCCACGAGACGGTGCGGTTGTGGTGGAACAGGTTCGGCCCGCTGTTCGCCGGAAACATCCGCGGCCAGCGGGCAAGGCGGATGCGCGGTTTTCGTCTCTGCTCTGGCACTTGGACGAGATGGACGTGAAGCTGAACGGCGAGATGGTCTGCATATGGCTAGCGGTTGATTACGAGGGGTGAGATGTTGGAAAGCTACATCACCGTGGACTGGACCGCAGATGATTACTGGCGTTGGCAGGCGACAAGGCCAACGCTCTCGGCCTGGATCAAGCGGATGAATGATGGGGGTGTGCTGCCGGTGAGCGGCACCGACCTGACGAAAGAGTGGATTGCATCCGGCGAGGAGCTGCACCAAGAGCTTGAACTGCTCGCGGAAGCTGGTCTGTCGCCCAATCAGATCCTGCGCTTGACCGGGGCGAACGCGGCTGAAGCTCTTCATCGAAGTGACGTGGGGGTTATTGAGACAGGCCGGCGCGCGGATCTCGTGCTGCTCTCGGCCGATTCTGGCAAGCCGATCTCGAACACTCAGTCGATCGTATGGGTCATGCAGGGCGGTCGCATAGTGCCCCGCGCCTCACCCAAACTGTGACTGTCCTTTATCAAGCTGCGCAGTTAGTACAGCTTCCCGTGTGGGAACCCGTGACGGAAATGTCGGGCCGCCAATCGCGCTGACGGCCGCCTGCGGGGTCCACTTTCCCGAAATCTGTTCCCGAATGCATTTTCCCGCAACTGACATGTGAAGACGGAAAAACGGGAAAGCCGCAACCGCCCCAGGTCGCGCGTCTCGGAAGCGCAATCGGCATGGTGAGCGGCAAAGATAGACCACGTCGCGATCGGTGACTCAGCCGCTACGAAGAGCGACCAGCGGACGTTCACACACCCGGACCGTGACAATTGCCTTCCGATAGATATCATCTTTTCCCGCTTTAGGCGGGATGACCCATATCCGGACGTTTATGGCTTCTTTTTAGCTCCCGGCTTCCTGCCATCCGTTCATGTTCGCCGAGGAGAAGTAGCTGATACTTCGCTCTGCTCACTGGCCCACGAACTTCCTCAAAAGGGGCCGCATTTCTATACTTTTATCGCGGTTCTCATGTCCGTTACCGCGATGGTGCTACGATCCAGATTGCGCCCATGCTCAGATATCGCTATCCGTTGCACATGGGTAATACAGTTGGTGTGCTAAGGCAGGTAGTTTACGGCGGTTTAGTCGCACTGGCAGCTTGCGCCTCGATGGCGGTCGCCATGATGAACACCCCGCTTCCGGATATGACCACCACCCTTCGCGACCAGCGGGTAGAAAGCGCGTCGGTCGCCGTAATCCGCGCCGGAAAAATTGTTTCGACCGGGGCTTGGGGCATGGCGGGACCAAACCGCGCGGCGACGATTGCCACCCCGTACAATCTTGCGTCGCTGACGAAGCCACTGACGGCGGAGGTCATCCTGCGACTGGTGTCGGCGGGCAAGCTGTCGCTCGACGAGCCGATGGACCGCTACTGGAGCGACCCCGACCTGTCGCGCGATCCCCGGCGGATGAAGCTGACGGTCCGCATGGCACTGAGCCACCGCACCGGGTTGCCGAACTGGCGCGATGCGAAGGGGCTGGCGTTCGATCATGATCCCGGCACGACCACGAGCTATTCGGGCGAGGGGTATCAATATGCGACACGCTACGCCGAGCACCGCACCGGGCAATCGTTCGAGACGTTGGGCGGCCGCTGGCTGTTCGGCCCCGCCCACATGCGCGCCTCGGGCTATGTGTCGGCGCAAGGCGAGACGGTGCCGCTCGCCGTGTCCTATGACGGCGCGGGGAAGCCGCTGTCGGTCGAGCGGGTGACGCGATACAATGCCGCCGATCTGGCGCATGCGACGGCGCGCGATTATGCGCTATTCCTTATCGATGCCCGCAACGACCGGGCACTGGTCGCATCCGTCGCGGCGGAGCGCAGCAAATCGCAGGCCGACCTGACGCCCGAACTATGTGCCGGATCGAAAGCGCCCGCCTGTCCGCCGTGGACCGGCTTCGGTCTCGGTTGGCAGCTCCTCGGCTTCCCTAATGGCACGACCATGCTCCACACCGGCAAGGACGCCGGGGCCTTCACCTTCGCTGCGATCGATCGTGCGAGCGGCGACGGCATCGTCATTCTGACCAACAGCGACAACGGGTGGCGAGTCATCCTGCCCATCCTCGAACGCACGGAGAGCGATCCGAAGTTGATCGCCTTCCTCCGTGGCCAGATGAACTGACAGGACCAGGAGCATGACGATCGCCATCGCCGTTGCCGCAGGTTTGCTCGCGACGTCCGTTCCGACCTCGGCGGATCCGTTGACGATCGAGATCGGCGCGCTCGATACGAAGGTGTTCGACGCATACAACCGCTGCGACCTGCCGACCTTATCCGAGTATTTCGATCCGAAGGTCGCCTTCTATCACGACACCGGCGGTGCGACGTTCGAGCGGGACGCGATGGTTGACGGCGTTCGCAAGTACATCTGCGGGAAGATGAAGCGCGAGTTGATCCCGACGACGTTCCGCGTCTATCCGATCAAGGACTATGGCGCGATCGAAGAAGGCGAACACCGTTTCTGTGAGTTGGCGACAGGACGATGCGAAGGGATCGCCAAGTTCGTGATGGTCTGGGCGAAGCAGGATGGCACCTGGCGGATCACCAGGGTCCTCAGCTATGGGCACCGCGCCGCGATGAGCCTCACCCCATCTTAGGTCCGGTCTTTATGAGAAAACCGGCTCTCTTTTTCATCAGGGCAGGCATGCCTGCCCTGATGAAAAAGCGCGCTCCATCGGGGTCTGGTTGCCGAGG
>NZ_JAXOJH010000013.1:0-127701 GCF_036663655.1 Sphingomonas flavida | reverse complement strand
GCTCGCCCGCTTCAATCGCCGAACAAAGCGCGCCTCCAAAACCCAACAGATGCTCGAGATCACTCTCGACATATTCCTCGCTAGAAAACGGCTGCAGAGTCCAAGGTGAACAGTTCCCCTTGCAGGGGAGGAATAGCGCGGGGCTTGAACGTCGAATCTCCCGTCGGGGAGGGTAGAGCCCCCCGCGCCACACCACGGGTTGCCGCCGGGAAACGCATCCTTTCCCGCGTCCAGCTTGATCCCCGCCGCGACCCGCGCCACATGGGGGTCATGCTGATCGAGACCGAACCGACGCCCAACCCGTCGACGCTGAAATTCCTGCCCGGCCGCAAGGTGATGGACAGCGGCACCCGCGACTTCGCCTCGCCAGAGGAAGCCGCCGCCAGCCCGCTGGCTGAGGCGATCTTCAACCTGGGCGACGTGACCGGCGTCTTCTTCGGCCGCGACTTCGTCTCGGTCACGGTCGCGCCCGGCACCGACTGGTCCGACGTGAAGCCCGATGTCCTGGGCATCCTGCTTGACCATTTCTCTGCGCAGATGCCGCTGTTCCGCCAGGGTGCGGCCGATTTCGCGGTGCCCGGCGACGAGGAGACGTTCACCGACGATCCCGAGGATGCCGACATCGTCGCGCAGATTCGCGAACTGATCGACACGCGCGTCCGCCCGGCGGTGGCCAATGACGGCGGCGATATCGTCTATCGCGGCTTCGACAAGGGCAAGGTGTACCTCAAGATGCAGGGCGCCTGCGCCGGTTGCCCCTCGTCCAGCGCGACGCTGAAGAACGGCATCGAGCAGTTGCTTCGCCATTATGTCCCGGAAGTCACCGAAGTGAGGGCCGTCTGATGAACCCGATCGACGATGCCAGCCTGGACCGGCTGTTCCGCGAAGGCCGCACCTTCAACCATTATCTGGACACCCCCATCGGCGAGGACGAGATCCGCGCGCTGTGGGATCTGATGAAGATGCCGCCAACCTCGACCAACCAGAGTCCGGCACGCATGGTCTGGTGCCTGAGCCAGGAGGCAAAGGAAAAGCTCGCGGCCTGCGCCTCGGACAGCAATGCCGACAAGATCCGTCAGGCGCCCGCCGCCGTCATCATCGGCATGGACGTGAACTTCCACGAAAGCCTGCCGCAGCTGTTCCCGCATGTCGACGCCAAGAGCTGGTTCGATGGCAATACCGAATTGCGCGAGGCCTCGGCCTTCCGCAACAGCTCGCTCCAGGGCGCCTATCTGATCCTCGCCGCGCGCGCGCTGGGGCTGGATACGGGTGCGATGTCGGGCTTCGACCAGGGCGCTGTGGACAAGGCGTTCTTCGCCGACCAGCCGGGTGTGCGGTCGAACTTCATCGCGACCATCGGTTATGGCGACACGTCCAGGCTGCACCCTCGCAATCCCCGGCTGGCGTTCGAGCAAGCCAACCGGATCGTCTGAGCCCCACCCTTGCGCACGCTGGTCATCGATACCGCCACCGCCGCCTGCTCGGTCGCCCTTCTCGACGGCGACCGGGTTGTCGCACGCGCCCATGACGTGGTCGGACGCGGCCATGCCGAAAAGCTGGTGCCGATGATCGCCGCGCTGCCGGGTGGCGGGCGGGCCGAGCGTATCCTGGTCGATTGCGGGCCGGGCAGCTTTACCGGCATCCGGGTCGGCCTCGCCGCTGCGCGCGGGCTGGCGCTGGGCTGGGGCATCGCCGCCTCGGGTTACAACTCGCTGGCGCTGGTCGCCGCTGCGGGATTTGGCGCGTGTGACGACGACGCGCTGTCGGTCGTGCTGGAGGGCGGGCATGGCGAGGTCTTCGTCCAGCCCTTCGCCCGCGACATGACCCCGCTCGCCCCCTTCGCGTCGATGAAACCCGACGCCGCGCTCGCCGCGCTGGACGGGCGGAGAGCGATCGGCAACGGCGTACGCTGGCTGACCGCTTTGTCGGCCGACCTGCCCGTCATCGAGACATTGCCCGATGCCGCCGAGGCCTGGCGACTCTCCCCTGCACTGACCGCCCTGCCCCCGCGCCCGGTCTATGGCCGCGCGCCCGATGCCAAGCTGCCCGGCGGGATCACGCCACCGGAGCTGGCCGCCTGATGGCCAGCATCGGCATCTCGCTTCGCCCCGGTGATGCGCGCGACGCCGGTGTGGTCGAACAGCTCATGGCCGCCGCCTTCGATCCGCAATGGGGCGAGGCATGGACGCGCGCGCAGTTGCTCGGCGTGATGGCGCTGCCCGGCATCAAGCTGCTGATCGCCGAGACGGGCGACGACCCGGCGGGCTTTGCGCTGACCCGATCGGTGCTGGACGAGGCCGAGTTGCTGCTGCTGGGCGTCGCGCCCGACCATCGCCGTCATGGCATCGGCAGCGTGCTGGTCGAGGCGGTCGTCGCCGATTGTGCCGCGCAACGAGTCGAGACGCTGCATCTGGAAGTGCGGTCTAACAACCCCGCCATCCAATTCTATGCGACCCACGGCTTTGCCAAATGCGGCGAGCGGCGCAATTACTATAAGGGTGCGGACGGGCAGCATTACGACGCGCATACCTATACGCGGTCGATCGCTGCCGGGACCATCGCCTGACCCGATCACTGTTTCCGGGTTATTGCGAGTCGCTATCCCCTTTTCGCAATTAGGCTTTGGGGGTAGATAGGGGTTTGTCCGAGGAGTTACACGTTACCATGGCCCGCAAAATCGATCTCGAAGCGCTGTGTGCGCAAAAGGGACTGCGCATCACCGAACAGCGCCGCGTGATCGCCCGCGTCCTGTCGGAGGCGGAGGACCATCCCGACGTCGAAAAAGTCTATGAACGCGCCGCCAAGATCGATCCCGGCATCTCGATCGCGACCGTGTACCGCACCGTCCGCCTGTTCGAGGAAGCGGGTATCCTGGACCGTCACGATTTCGGCGACGGCCGCGCCCGTTACGAGCCCTCGCCCGAGGCGCATCACGACCATCTGATCGACGTCGAGACCGGCCGCGTGATCGAGTTCGTCGACCCCGAGCTGGAACAGCTGCAAAAGGCGATCGCCGAGAAGCTGGGCTTCCGCCTGGTCGATCACCGCATGGAATTGTACGGCGTCAGCCTCGACCGCAAGAGCTGATGGCGCTGGCCGTCGCCATCGACGCCGACAGCAAGGGCGGCCTGCGTGCAGCGGGTCGCCTTTTGTGTATCGTGGGCACGCTGCTGGGGGCGCTGGTGCTGCACGGGGCGTGGCGGATGCTGGGGCGCGGCTCGCCCTGGCCACGCCGTTTCCTGCGCCGGGTCGCCGTGATCCTGGGCGCGGATATCCGGGTGGTCGGTCAGCCCGCGCGCCGCGACGTGATGATCGCTGCCAATCACCTGAGCTGGATGGACATATTGCTGCTGGCCGGAACGTCCGGCACGCGCTTCGTCGCCAAGGCCGAGGTCGCGGACCTGCCGCTGGTCGGCTGGCTGGCCAGCCTCAACCACACGCTGTTCGTCGAGCGCGGCGACCGGCTGGGCGTCGGCGACCAGATCGCGACGATCCGCGCGGCGCTGTCGGACGGACGGCCGCTGGCGGTATTTCCCGAGGGAACGACGGGCGACGACCTGTCGATCCTGCCCTTCAAGCCCGCGCTGTTCGCCGCGCTCGTCCCGCCCCTGCCCGGTATCCGGGTCCAGCCGGTGCGGATCGACTATGGCGCGGCGGCCACCGACCTCGCCTGGCTCGGCACCGAGGCGGGCGATGCCCATGCCAAGAGGGTATTGCGGCGACGGGGCCGGTTCACGGTGACGCTCCACTATCTGTCCCCCTTCGACCCGGCCGCCTTTCCCGACCGCAAGGCCATTGCCGCAGAGGCATGCCACAGGATCACCAGCGCCTGAAATCTGCCTCGCCAGCCGCGAAAGGCCGCGATAGGATCGGCGTGATTTCCGGGGGGATGCCATGCTCAGGACGATTCTCGTTGCCGCCAGCCTGCTGACCACGACCGCCGCGACCGCCCAGATGGCGAACCCTTGTCCGGACGGCACGAACCCCGCGACGATCCGCCACAGCAAGGTCAAGCCGGGCGGCTGGGCGACGTTCGCCAAGGCGGTGGCGGCGCACAACGCCTGGTATGTCAGCCATGGCGACCCGACCCGCACCACCCTGATCCGCGTCCTGACGCGCGGCGGCTCCGGCCCGGTGGTCAGCGATGCCGAGGCGGTGACGATCACCCGCTACGGCGCGACCAAGCCCCAGGCGACCCGCGACGCCGCCTACTCCGCCTTCACCGACCTTTATCGCCAGAGCAGCGAGATGGCCGACGAAACGCGGGTCTGCCTGCCCAAGGGCGGCTGACCCCATACTGGCGAGCCGAGAGGATTTGCGATAAGGGCCGCGTCATGCCCGCATCTCCCAAGACCTTTCACGTCAAGTCCTTCGGCTGTCAGATGAACGTCTATGACGGCGAGCGCATGGCCGAGTTGATGGCCGCGCAAGGCCTGTCCTCGACCGACGACGCCGCGGCGGCGGATCTGATCGTGCTCAACACCTGCCACATCCGCGAACGCGCGACCGAGCGGGTCTATTCGGAGATCGGCCGCCTGCGCAAGGATGCCGGCGAAGAGGGCCGCAAGCCGATGATCGCGGTCGCGGGCTGCGTCGCCCAGGCCGAGGGCGCGGAGATCGTGCGCCGTGCCAAGGTGGACGTGGTCGTCGGCCCGCAGGCCTATCACAACCTGCCCGAGCTGGTGGCGAAGGCGGCGGCGGGTGAAACCGCGCTCGACACCGACATGCCGGTCGAATCCAAGTTCACCCATCTGCCCAGCCGCCTAAAGGTGAACCCCTCGGCCTTCCTAACCGTGCAGGAAGGCTGCGACAAATTCTGCACTTATTGCGTCGTGCCCTATACGCGCGGCGCGGAGGTCAGCCGATCCTACTCGGCGATCATGGACGAGGCCCGCGCGCTGGTCGATGCGGGCGCGCGCGAGATCACGCTGCTGGGCCAGAACGTCAATGCGTGGAACGACGCCGACGACCGGGGCCTGCACGGGCTGATCCGCGCGATGGACCGGATTCCGGGCCTCCACCGTATCCGCTACACGACCAGCCATCCCAACGACATGACGCAAGGACTGATCGACGCGCATGGCGATGTCGAAAGCCTGATGCCGTTCCTGCATCTGCCGGTCCAGTCGGGCAGCGACCGCATCCTGAAGGCGATGAACCGCCAGCATACGCGCGACGGCTATATGCGGGTGATGGAGCGAGTGCGGGCGGTCCGTCCCGACATCGCGCTGTCGGGCGACTTCATCGTCGGCTTCCCCGGCGAGACAGAGGAAGACTTCGCCGACACGCTGCGCCTGGTCGATGCGATGGGCTATGCCCAGGCGTTCAGCTTCAAATATTCCCCCCGCCCCGGCACCCCGGCCGCCACGATGGGCGATCAGGTTCCGCCTGAGGTCATGGACGAGCGGCTCCAGCGCCTGCAGGCCGCGCTCAACCGCGACCAGCATGCCTTCAACCTGGCGAGCGTCGGTCGGACCTGCACCATCCTGCTGGAACGGCGCGGCAAACTGCCCGGCCAGATGCTGGGCAAATCGCCCTGGCTGCAATCGGTCCATCTGATCGGCGACCACCAGATCGGCGACCTGGTCGAGGTCGAACTGGTCGCGGCAGGCCCAAACTCGCTGACCGGCCAGGCGAAGGTCAAGGCGGCGGCGTAACGTCCAACCTCCGTTCAGGCTGAGCGAACTCGAAGCCCACGCCCACGCCGCCACGATTTTGTTCGCGCGGAGACGCGGAGGCGCGGAGATGTCCAATCCGTTGATCCTGCATCCGGCCCTCGCGACCGGAAGACCTCATTTGATACGCCTGAGGCCGACAAAGCGAGGTCGCGGCTGGATTCACCCTCTCCGCGCCTCCGCGTCTTCGCGTGAACACAATTTCTTGTTCGCGCAGAGGCGCAGAGGACGCAGAGACAGAAGGAAGTCTCCCGTCCGCCTGCCGTGCTCTTCTTCTCCGCGCCCTCTGCGCCTCTGCGAGCCCAAAAACCTTTCTGTCGTCACACCCGTGTCACGCAATTTCGCTGGCGTTCCGACTTGGGCCACCCCATCTTGGGGAAACCTACTGACGGTGAAAGGACCGCATGAGCCGCAAGCCCCTCCCCGCCCAGGCCGGTGAACGCAGCCGGGCGGAAATCAGCTTCGACAAGCCGCAAGTGCTGGCGCAGCTGTTCGGCCAGTATGATCGCAATCTGGTCGCGTTGGAAAATCGCCTCGGCGTGTACATCACCGCACGGGGCAATCGGGTCGGACTGGAGGGTTCGGCCGAGCAGGTGGCGCTGGCGCGCGACGTGCTGAACGACCTCTATGCCCGCATCCAGCGTGGCGAGGATATCGACACCGGCCTGGTCGACGCTTCCATCGCGATGGCGTCCGAACCGACGCTCGACGGCATTCTCAGCGCCGAACGCAGCTCGACCCCGTCGATCATGATCCGCACGCGCAAGAAGACGATCGTGCCGCGCACCCCCGCCCAGGCGCATTACATGAAGGAGCTCGTGTCCAATGACATGATCTTCGCGCTCGGCCCGGCAGGCACCGGCAAGACCTATGTCGCGGTGGCGCAGGCGGTGGCGCAGTTGATCAGCGGATCGGTCCAGCGCCTGATCCTGTCGCGCCCGGCGGTCGAGGCGGGCGAGAAGCTGGGCTTCCTGCCCGGTGACATGAAGGAGAAGGTCGATCCCTATCTCCGCCCGCTCTACGACGCGCTCCACGACTGCCTGCCCGCCGAGCAGGTGGAACGGCGGATCGCCAGCGGCGAGATCGAGATTGCGCCCATCGCCTTCATGCGCGGCCGGACGCTGGCCGAGGCTTTCGTCATCCTCGACGAGGCGCAGAACACCACCCCGGCGCAGATGAAGATGTTCCTGACCCGCTTCGGTCAGAACAGCCGCATGGTGATCTGCGGCGATCCCAACCAGGTCGACCTGCCCGGCGGTGTCGCCGCGTCGGGGCTGGCCGATGCGGTGCGTCGCCTGGAGGGTGTGGAGGGCATCGCGATGAGCCGCTTCACCGCCGCGGACGTCGTTCGCCACCCGATCGTCGGGCGGATCGTCGATGCCTATGAGGGGCCGAACGCCTGACCCTGCTTTCGATGGCGTAACGATGGAACTGTTGTTAGGGGGCGGCGATTTCCACCTCGTCCGCTCCCTATTCCTGGAAAGGCTCCGATGATCGAGATTGCGCTGATCCATGAAGATCCCTGGTCGGGCGACGAGGAAAGCTGGGAGGCACTGGCCACCCGCGCCGCGCGTGCCGCGATCGAGCGGACGCCGCATGGCCCGTTGCTGACCACACCCGCGCTGATCGAGATTTCGGTGCGGTTGACCAGCGATGACGAGGTGCATGCGCTCAACCGCCAGTATCGACAGAAGGACAAGCCTACCAACGTCCTGTCCTTTCCGATGGTCCAGCCCGACCTGATCGATACGGTGACGCAGAATTCGGATGATGGCGAGGTGCTGCTGGGCGACATCGTGCTGGCCCACGGCGTCTGCGTCGCGGAGGCTGCTGAGCGTGGCATTGCGACCGAAACGCACGCGACTCATCTTCTGGTGCATGGCGTTCTGCATCTGCTAGGCTATGACCACATGAACGATGACGAGGCCGAGGCGATGGAAGCGATCGAACGCGACGCGCTGGCCAGCCTCGGCATCGCCGACCCCTATCTGATACGCGAGGACTGACACCCCCCGATGGCCGACGGCCCCAGTAGCGTCACCGGCAACGGTGACTCCAACGAAAACAGCATCTGGCAGGGGCTCAAATCCCTGATCTTCGGCGGTGAGCAGGAAGAGTCGCTACGCGACCAGCTGGAGGAGGCGATCGACCGGCATGAGGGCGATCCCGGCCCCGATGCCAAGGGCGACCTGACCCCGCTGGAGCGGCAGATGGTCCGCAACCTGCTTCATTTCGGCGAGCGCGATGCCGGGGACGTAGGCGTTCCGCGCGCCGACATCATCGCGATCGAGGAGCGGACGACCTTCGACCATATGGTCCAGATCTTCGCCGAGGCAGGCCATAGCCGCCTGCCCGTCTATCGCGAGACACTCGATCAGATCATCGGCATGGTCCATATCAAGGACGTGTTCAACATCCTGGCGACCGGCGCGGAGCATCCCGCGACCATCGCAGGGCTGATCCGCGACCCGCTCTATGTGCCGATGTCGCGCGGCGCGCTCGATCTCTTGGCCGACATGCGCCAGAAGCGGGTGCACCTGGCGGTGGTGCTCGACGAATATTCGGGCACCGAGGGCCTGGTCACGATCGAGGACCTGATCGAGGAAATCGTCGGCGAGATCGAGGACGAACATGACGAGGCGCCCCAGGCGCTGCTGGTCCCGCTCGACGGTGGGGCATGGGATGCCGATGCGCGCGTCAGCCTGGAGGAGGTCGGCCGCGCGGTCGACCCTGCGCTGGAGGAAGCACAGGACGATGTCGACACGCTGGGCGGCCTGACCGCCGTGCTGGCGGGGCAGGTGCCCGAGGTCGGCACCTGTATCGACCATCCCAGCGGTTGGCGGATCGAAGTCACCCAGGCCGACGAACGCCGCATCCACCGCCTGAGGCTGCATCCTGCGGTGGCGGACGCCGAATAGACGTGGGTTGGCCAACGCGCCGACAGCCGATTACGCAATCGATCACACTGGGCAGCGCAATGCGTTAGTCCAACGGTCGTAAAGACGCTAGGGAAGCTCGCAAGCCAAGGTCAGCGAAGGCGATCTGGCCCCGAACTTCCCAAATCGAAGGCGCGGCATAATCTCCCTGACGGTCGCGCTTTCGACGGCCGCCGATGCGCTCCCCTAAGGCATCGGCGGCCAGCATATCCGATCACGACTGGAGCAGCGTTCCCACGTCTCGCGCCGCCACGACCCAGCGGTAAAAGGCGTCGATCAGATAATAACGCGGCTGAGTCGGCTCCATCTTCACCTTCTTGGCACCCCCGATACAGGGTCGCGCCCCGTCCAGCACTTTCATGGTCAGCGCGTTCTGCAACGCGTCGTCGCCGTGCGCTTGGACGATCCGGGTCGCCAGTTCGGGTTGCAGTCGGGTCATACAGATGCCGACCTGGAACAGGAAACGGTCTGACGGCTATGACTTCACAATCCACCCTTGGCGAGGATTTTCCCGAAGTTGCGGTAACACTTGGCTTTTACCGAACCGTTGCATGGACCACATGAATAGCCTCTTGCGAATCCGGCGTGGAGGCGACCCGGCGGGCCTGTCCGGAAAAATCCGCCGACACTCACCTTCCCGCTTCCCCCCACCCCGCCCACGGCTTATCCCAATGCCATGCGCAAACACGTCCTGATCGTCATCGGCATCATCATCCTGATCGGCATCGCCGTCTTCGCCTGGCTGGCCTGGCCCGACACGGCACGACTGAGCGTCGATCAGGTCGCGGGCAAGAAGCCCCTGATCGGGGCTCCACGCGAGCAGGTCATCCCGACCGTCGCCATCGCCAAGCCGGTGGGCTGGACCAATGGCGCGAAGCCGACCGTGGCCCAGGGGCTGGCGATCCAGCCCTTCGCGACCGGGCTGGATCATCCGCGCTGGTTGTATGAACTGCCCAATGGGGATGTGCTGGTGGCCGAGACGAACTCGCCGCCGCGCCCCAGCGCCGGGATCGTGCAGCGGGTGATGAACTTCTTCCTGGGCCGGGCGGGCGCAGGCGTTCCGTCGGCCAACCGGATCACGCTGCTGCGCGACACCAATGGCGACGGCAAGGCGGATCTGAAGACGCCGTTCCTGACCGGGCTGAACTCGCCCTTCGGCATGGTACTGTTCCAGGGACAGCTCTATATCGCCGACACCGACGCGCTGGTCCGCGTGCCGTATCGCGATGGCGAGACGAAGATTACCGCCACGCCCGAAAAGGTCGTGCCGCTCCGGCCCGCGGGCAATCACTGGGCGCGCAACGTCATCGCCTCGGGGGACGGGCAGACGCTCTACGTCTCGGTCGGCTCGGCGAGCAATATCGCGGAGAACGGCCTGGATGCCGAGAAGAACCGCGCCGCGATCCTGCAGGTCTGGCCGAAGGACAAGAACTGGCGCATCTATGCGGCGGGCCTGCGCAACCCGACCGGCATGGCCCTGAACCCGGTCAACGGGCAGCTGTGGACCGTGGTCAACGAGCGCGACATGCTCGGCTCCGACCTGGCGCCCGATTACCTGACCCAGGTGGAGTTCGGCGATCACTTCGGCTGGCCCTGGTATTATTGGGGCGGCTATCCCGACGACCGGGTCCAGCCGACCAATCCGCCGCTTCAGCAATATGTAAAGCGCCCCGACTATGCGCTGGGGCCGCACGTCGCCGCCCTCGGCCTGACCTTCGCTACCGGGGCGAAGCTGGGCGACCGTTTCGCGCAGGGCGCTTTCATCGGCGAGCATGGCTCGTGGAACCGCAAGCCGCCCTCGGGCTACAAGGTCGTCTTCGTGCCCTTCGCGGGCGCCTTCCCGGCACCCAATGCCAAGCCGGTCGAAGTGGTCGGCGGCTTCCTGAACGCCAAGGGCCAGGCGCAGGGCCGCCCCGTCGGCGTCATCGTCGACAAGACCGGCGGGCTGCTGGTGGCGGATGACGTGGGCAATGTGGTGTGGAAGGTCAGCGCGGCGAAGTAGGACGGGAGCCCGCCGGGATCAGGCGGGCTTCACCTTCAAAAGCGTCAGGCCGAAACCCATGAAGATCGCGCCCGTCACCCGGTTGAACGCGCGCTTCACGCTTGGCCTGCCAAGGTAGCGAGACAGCGACCGGCCGCCCAGTGCGTAGACGGCGTACCAGAATGCCTCGATCACCGCGAAGGTGCCGACCAGGATCGCGAATTGCAGCGACTGGGAATGCGCCGGATTGATGAACTGCGGCAGGAAGGCGACGGCGAACAGGATCAATTTGGGATTGCTGATCCCGATCAGGAAGCCGCCGCGAAAGATGGCGCGGCGCGACAGGCTGGCCGGGATCGCCCCGTCCCCCACATCGACCGGGGCGACGTCTGAACGCCAGGCCTTGATGCCCAGGAACAGGAGATAGGCGACGCCCGCATAGCGGATCACTTCGAACGCGCCGGGCAACGCCAGCAGCAGCGTCGTAAGGCCCGCGGCCGAGGCGGCAAGGACGATCACGACCGCGCTGAGGCACCCGGTCATGGCAACGACGCTGCGGCGAAATCCCATATCGACCGAGCGGGTCATGATGTGCAGCATGTTCGGACCGGGTGTCCCCGAGAGCAGGAACACGGCCCCGACGAACAACCACCATGTATGAAGCGCCATATTTTCGATTCCCCCCACCGGCACGCGACGCGCGCCTATTTCAACAGCTTTGGTGCCTCCGAACGGATCACCGCCTCCAGCTGGCTGGAAAAGAGCGACAGGAAGGCGGGCAGGTTCACCACCGCATGCACCTTGTCCTCATAGACGGTCGCCTCCGCACCGATCGACTGGCCCATGGCGCCGACGGTGAAGTGCATCGTGTCGCCCTCCCAGCGATGCTCTACGGTCGCACCGCCGGGGATCATGCGGCCGATCTTGCCGATGCCGCCGTCCAGCCGCTGGCGCACGCCCTCCTTGCCGAGCTGGTGCGGGATATCGAGCGAAATGGGCGCGCTCATGCGGTCGTCTCCGTGGCGAAAAGCATCGCGTCGTCGGCAAAGGCCTTGAACTCCAGCGCGTTGCCGCTGGGATCGCGGAAGAACATCGTCGCCTGCTCGCCGGGCAACCCCTTGAAGCGGACATAGGGTGCGATGCCGAAGGGCACGCCCGCCGCCTCCACCCGCGCGGCCAGCGCCTCCCAATCGGGCATGGTCAGCACGACGCCGAAATGCGGCACCGGCACCTGATGGCCATCGACCGCATTCTCGACCGCGACGGGCTTGGCGGCGGGATCGAGATGGGCGACGATCTGATGCCCGAACAGGTCGAAATCGATCCAGTGGTCGCTCGATCGCCCCTCGGGGCAGCCCAGGACCTGGCCGTAGAATTGGCGGGCGGCACCCAGGTCATGGACCGGGAAGGCGAGATGGAAGGGGCGTAGGGTCATGAGAGGAAGCTAGGGGCAGGCGGTCCGGTTTGCCAGCCTTTACCGAACGCTTCCGCCCCTCCACCACCCGGCTTTGCCGGGCGCCCCCCTCCCCAAGCCAAGCTTGGGGAGCCCACTCCTCCCCCAAACCTGGCTTGGGGAGGGGAACCATCCGCAGCACGGTGAAGGGGCACGACCCCACATCCCGCATTGCTCCTGTCACAGGCCCGCGCCATAGCCGTGCGCGTGACCCGCTATCCTGCCCTGATCGCGCTGCTTGCCGGTGCCGTTGCCGCCTGTGGCTTTGCCCCGCTCGACCTCTGGCCGCTGTTGCTGCTCGGGCTGATCGTCCTTCTCGCGCTGGTGCAGGATGCCACCACCATTCGGGGTGCGATGTGGCGCGGCTGGGTGTTCGGGGTCGGGCATTTCACCGTCAACAACAACTGGTTCCAGCACGCCTTCGACTTCCAAGACAAGATGCCGCCCGTGCTGGGCTATTTCGCGGCGGTGGGGCTGGCTTTGTACCTCGCCGTCTTTCCGATGGCGGCGGCGGGTGTCGCGTGGCGGTTGCGCGGAAAGCGGCCCGATTCGGCCTATGTCCTGATCTTCGGGGCGGCCTGGATCGCGACCGAATATCTGCGCGCGCGGTTGTTCACCGGCTATGCCTGGGACCCGCTGTCGATCGCATGGCTGCCCGTCATCGGCGTGGCGCGGATGAGCGCGTTCGTCGGCACCTATGCGCTGTCGGGTCTGACCGTCGTGCTGGCGGGCGCGATCTGGCTGGCGCTTCGGCGGCACTGGCAGTTGGCGGCGGTCATGGTCCCCGCAACCGCCCTCGCCGCGCTGTCCGCCCCCCTGACGCGCGCGGCCGAGCCCGCCGCCGACGCGCCGCTCGTCCGCGTGGTCCAGCCCAATGTCAGCCAGGACCAGCGCGGCGAGAGCGACGGTCCGCTGATGCTGCGGCGGCTGGTCGAATTGTCGGGACGCCCCGGCCCCCGCCCCCGGCTGGTCGTCTGGCCCGAAGGGGTGGTCCGCGACATGATCGAGGACGGCTATCCCGCCTGGGCGTATCAGGGGTTCAACTATGCGCCGCCCTTCTGGACCCGCCGCCAGATCGCGAATGTGCTGGGCCCGCGCGACTCCGCGATGGTCGGCGGCACCGCGCTGATCTTTTCGTCCGATCGCAACCGGGTGGCGAGCGCGACCAACAGCGTCTTCGCGATCGCCGTAGATGGGCGGATCACCGGCCGCTACGACAAGGCGCATCTGGTGCCTTATGGCGAGTATCTACCCATGCCGTGGCTGCTCAAGCCGCTGGGCCTGGCCCGGCTGGTGCCCGGCGACATGGACTTCACCCCCGGCCCGGGCCCGCGTTCGTTGCGCATCCCCGGCTTCGGCCCGGTCGGCGTCCAGCTCTGCTACGAGATCATCTTCTCCGGCCAGGTGGTGGACGAGGCGCATCGCCCGCGCCTGATCTTCAATCCGTCCAACGACGCGTGGTTCGGCCGCTGGGGCCCGCCGCAGCATCTGGCCCAGGCCCGGATGCGCGCGATCGAGGAAGGGTTGCCGATCATCCGCGCCACACCCACCGGCATCTCGGCGATCATCGCCGCCGACGGGCGCCTGGTCGCGACCGTGGCGCACGAGACGGCGGGCGCGGCGCAAGCCCCCCTGCCAGCCGCGCTGCCGCCCACGGTCTTTTCGCGCCTGGGCAACATGATGGCGCTGGCCATCGCCGCCGCGCTGGCCGCGATCGGCGTTGCCTTCCGCCGCCGTGGTCGCTAGGACCGATATAAAGCTATCTTTATATCCTTATGAGGACGGGAATGCGGAACTCGTACATCTTTACCTCGGAATCGGTTTCCGAAGGTCACCCCGACAAGGTCGCAGACCAGATCAGCGACGCGATCGTCGACCTGTTCCTGTCCAAGGATTCGGAAGCGCGCATCGCGTGCGAAACCCTGACCACCACGAACAAGGTCGTGCTGGCAGGTGAAATCCGTTGCAAGGGCGTGTTCGAGAACGACCAGTGGGCCGAGGGCGCGCTGCAGGAGATCGAGCAGACCGTGCGCGATACCGTCAAGCGCATCGGCTATGAGCAGTCGGGCTTCCACTGGCAGACCTTCGACTTCTCGAACAACCTGCATGCCCAGTCGGCGCACATCGCGATGGGCGTGGACGAGAGCGGCAACAAGGACGAAGGCGCCGGCGACCAGGGCATCATGTTCGGTTACGCGACCGACGAGACGCCCGGCTTGATGCCCGCGACCCTCTATTACAGCCACAAGATCCTGGAAAAGATGGCGGCCGACCGCCACTCCGGCGCGGCCCCCTTCCTGGAGCCCGACGCCAAGAGCCAGGTCACGCTGCAGTATGAGAACGGCGTGCCGGTCCGCGCGACCGCGATCGTCGTGTCGACCCAGCATTCGGCCGAGCTGTCGAACGAGGCGGGCCAGGCCAAGCTTCGCGACTATGTGAAGTCGGTGCTGACCGAGATCCTGCCCGAGGGCTGGCTGCCCGACGACAAGCACGTCTATGTCAACCCGACCGGCCTGTTCGAAATCGGCGGCCCGGACGGTGACGCAGGGCTCACCGGCCGCAAGATCATCGTCGACACCTATGGCGGCGCGGCCCCGCATGGCGGCGGCGCGTTCAGCGGCAAGGACCCGACCAAGGTCGATCGTTCGGCCGCCTATGTCGCGCGCTACCTCGCCAAGAACGTCGTCGCGGCGGGCCTGGCCAAGCGCTGCACCATCCAGCTGTCCTACGCGATCGGCGTCGCCGAGCCGCTGTCGGTCTATGTCGACCTGCACGGCACCGGCACCGTCGAGGAAGCCAAGCTGGAAGCGGCACTGCCCAAGCTGGTCCGCCTGACGCCGAAGGGCATTCGCGAACATCTGAAGCTGAACGCGCCGATCTATTCGAAGACCGCCGCTTATGGTCACTTCGGCCGCGAAGCCGAAGGCGCGCTGTTCACCTGGGAAAAGACCGACCTGGTCGAGCAGATCAAGGCCGCCGTCGCCTGATCCTGCCCCTTCGGTAAGGCATGAGACGCCCGTGCGGGGATATCCCCCGCGCGGGCGTTTTTCTTTGGTCCCGGGGGTTGCCCTATCGGACGCCGCCCGTCAGCCTTCCGTCATCTCAGAGGGGGGGAGACGGATGATGTGGGCGATCGGTGCCGCCGCGCTGTTGACGATGACCGGCCAGGTGGCCACCGCACCGCAGGACCAGCGGTCCGAACAGCAGCGTCTGTCCGACGCCGCCGTTTATGGCGTGATGATCTACGCCTTCGACAAGGCCGCCTGGGTCAGCACCGACTCGCTGTTGGAGGTGATGCCCAGGGACCAGTTGGGCGGGCTTGGCGGCTATGTCATCGAACCGATCGACCGCGAAACGCTACGTGCGACCTATTACAGGGGCAATGCCGCGAGCGCGCGGGCCTTTTTCGTCGCCGATGTGCGCGGCGGGAAGGTGGTCCGTCATGAAATCCTGCCTCAGCCGGTGCCGCTGACGCCGACCCAGATGATCCTGGCCCGCGCCCGCGACATCGCCAGGGATGAGGCTGCGGCGAAAGGTTATCGCCCCTGCACCGCTGCGCCGTTCAACACGGTCGTCCTGCCTTCGGTCGATGACGGACCGGTCACCGTCTATTTGCTGTCAGCGCAGGTGACGAACACCCATTATATGATCGGTGGCAACTACCGCATCGCGATCGCGCCCAGCGGCCGCATCGTGAACACGCGGACGTTCAACACTAGTTGCATGAACCTCGCGCTGCCCGACCGATCGAAGAACGAGCGGGTTACAGGACTCGTCGTGAACCATCTGCTCGATCCGGTGCCGACGGAAATCCACGTCTTTGCGTCCTACAGCGTCCTGGCACCCATCTTCGTCCTGACGCCCGACAAGCGGGTCTGGCAGGTGCGCGGCCGAGACATCACCCTGTTCAAGCGGCCCTGAACTTCTATTCCCCCGCCTCGCCCTGCACCTGACCATGGGCGAGGAGCGTGAACAGCCCCGCCCCGCCGACCAGATTGCCCAGGATCGCCGGGACCATCAGCCCGAACACCGCGCGCATCACCGAAACCTGGCCGGTGAACAGCAGCAGGAACGCCTCGTCCGCGCCGACCACCGAATGGCTGAACCCGGCGATCGCGATGACATAGGTGATCGCCAAAATGATCCAGAAGGCCTGGTTGCGGCCGTTGGGCAGAATCCAGGCGACCACCGCGATCAGGAACCCGGCCGGAATCGCGTTGATGAAGGTGCCCCACCCGTCCAGTTCCAGGATACCCGCCGACACCGCGACCATCGCCTCCCGAATCTCGGCGTTGCCCAGCACTCCGGCGGCGACCATGCCCGCCGCCAGGGCCGTGCCGATCAGGTTGGCGAGCAGCACGATACCCCAGAGTCGCAATGTCCGCCCGAGCGCCCAAGTCGACGGCCGGGTCACCAGCGGCAGCATCGCGGTGATGGTGCTTTCGGTAAACAACTGCATCCGCCCCAGGATCACGACCAGAAAGCCGATCGGATAGCCGAGCGCGGCCACCAGCTCGCGCCACGGTGCCTCGGGCAGTCGCGCATGCAGCGCGCCCTCGGCGATCAGCGAGCCATGGATGGCAAGCCCCGCCGCCAGGCCCGACCAGAACAGCGCGCCTGCGGGCCGGTCGAGCTCGCTTTCCCCCGCCTCGCGAACCGCGCGGTGGAGATCCTTGGCATCGGGCGCCTTTTGCGCCTTGCCGGCCGTGGGGGGAGTTTCGTTGTCCATACTGTCCGGGGCAACGAGCGGCCTCACCCTTGGCTCCCTCCACGACCCGCGCTAAGGGCCCGGCGATGAACGATCCGACGACGATCCGCCGCCTCTATGGTCGGCGACAGGGCCACAAGCTGCGCCAGGGCCAGGCCGCCTTGGTCGAGGACATGCTGCCGGGCCTCAGCGTGCCGGAGGACGGTCCGCTCGACGCCATGCGCCTGTTCGGCGACGATCGCCCGCTTCAGGTCGAGATCGGCTTCGGCGCGGGCGAACATCTGGCCGGGCAGGCCGAAGCCGCGCCGGGCACCGGCTTTATCGGGTGCGAGCCGTTCCTGAACGGCGTGGTCGGTGCGCTCGGCCATATCCGCGACCGCGAGTTGACCAATGTCCGCCTGCACATGGGCGACGCGCTGGAGGTGATCGAGCGGCTGCCCGATGCCAGCCTGACCCGCGTCTATCTGCTCCATCCCGATCCCTGGCCCAAGGCACGCCACGCCAAGCGGCGGATGATGAACCATGGCCCGCTCGATACGATCGCGCGCAAGCTGAAGAGCGGCGGCGAATTCCGGCTGGGCACCGACGACCCGACCTATTGCCACTGGTCGATGATGATCATGAACGCGCGAGAGGATTTCACCTGGCAGGCGCGCAGCCCGCAGGATTTCCTGACCCGCCCGGCCGACTGGCCCGAGACGCGCTACGAACGCAAAGCCCGTCGTCAGGGGCATGAAGTGTGGTATTTCCGGTATATCCGCCAATAGGCCCGTGGCGGCGCAGGTCAGGCCCCCAGGCTGGCGGGACGCATGTCGAACCGTCCGGCCAGGCCCGACATGGGCGGCGGCGGCATCAGGTTGCGGCGGGCCAGTTCGCCGCTGATCGCGGTGATATCGTCGCGATCGACCGCGCCGGTCGCCATGGCATAGGCCGCCAACAGGGTCTGATCGTCCATATATTCGATCAGGTCGGGGTCTAGCATCGGGTTCATCCTGTCCTCGCGTCTTCTGTCATCCGGGTTGATAACCAGCGGAATGTCCGCCGGTTGCCTGACCGGCGCGATCAATTTTTCCGTCGATCTCCATGGCAATCGCACTGGCCGTGCCCGGCATCGCCGTTATAGACGGCCGCCTTTGCATTGGCGGGGAAGGCGAACATGGTCGATGACAGTTGGGGCGTGACGCCCGCCAGGGGTGGTTTGCGGGTCCGCACGAACGACACGCTGGAGGAACGCGCCGCCGCCCGCGCACGGGCGCGCGAGGCGCGGGCCGGCGAACGCGAGGCGCTGATGGCCAACCGGCTGGAGGCGCGCGCGGCCAATCGCGAGCGCGACATCGCGGCACGCGAGGCCGAGCGCACCGCCCGGCGCGAGGCCGAAACCGCCGCCGCCGCCAAAGATCCCCATGCCGCCGCCGCCAAGCGCCACCGGACCTCGGGCCGCAAGGACGTGGTGCGCGAACAGCGGGACACGCGCGGCTATGCGACGCTGGTCGACGAGGAGCGGATCCGCGAACTGGCCAAGCGCGGCGCGTCGCTCGGCGGCCTGGCCGCGGCATTCGGGATCACCGTCGAGGAAATCGCGCAGGTCTTGGCGGCGGTGACGGAGACGGAGTGAACCTCGATCCTTCCCGGTACGGGAAGGTGGCAGGGCTCGAGCCCTGACGGAGGGGGGGGCTTCGACACAGCATGCCCCCTCCACCAGCTTCGCTGGTCCCCCTCCCCGTGCCGGGGAGGATTGTAAGGCCCCCTAACGCCTTGCTTACCGAAATACGCTAAGGCCCCCTATTCCATGGCCGTTCCTCTCTCCCCGCCCGTTCGCCCGCCGCGCCCCGCCTCCGCCGTGAGCCACGGCGTCGGGCTGGTCGGGATCATCGGGTCGTTGGGCTGGATCGCCTTTGCGCGGTGGCGGCATCTCGACGGCCCCTATGCTTCGCTCGTCCATCTGTTGTGCGCGGGCGTGCCGATGCTGCTGTGGTCGATTCTCGTCGACCGGGTTCACCGCCACGATTCGACCGGGATCGATTGGGCCCATCCCCGCCCCTTGCGCGAGACGCTGGACATCAGCCTGACGAAGCTGGCCGGATATTGGGCGACCTTTGCCGGGATCGCGCTGATCTTCGCGACCGGGCGTTTCTATTGGCAGGGCATCTTCGCCTTTGCGATGTGGTGCCTGGGCTGGATCGCCCCGGTGCTGTTCCTGCTGTCCATTCCATACGTCATCTGGCTCGACCGGCGGCTGGTCGAGCCGAAGGACGGCGCGTGGATGCTGGGCGCGTGGCTGACCGGGCAGCCCGGCGTCGATCGGCAAGCGATCTTCGCGCATCTGCGGTCCTGGGCGGTCAAGGCGTTCTTCCTGCCCTTCATGCTGGGTGTGGTGCCGGGCGGGTTCGCGATGTTCGTGCGCGGCGACCTGTCCGTCGTGCTGCGCGATCCGGTGGCGCTGGCCAACTGGCTGATCACGCTGATGTTCCTGATCGACGTGGCCTTTGCGACGATCGGATACATGCTGACGATGCGGCCGCTCGATGCACATATCCGGTCGGCCAACCCCTATGCCGCAGGCTGGGCGGCGGCGCTGATCTGCTATCCGCCGACGATCCTGATGGGTGACAACGGCCCGCTCAACTACCGGCCGGGGACTGCCGAGTGGAGTTACTGGTTCGCGGGGCATCCGATCATCCTGGCCGCGATCGGCGCGATGCTGGTGCTGCTCACCGCCATCTATGCCTGGTCGACGGTGGCGTTCGGCATCCGCTTTTCCAACCTGACCCACCGGGGTATCCTGACCCACGGGCCCTATGCCGTATCGCGGCATCCCGCCTATCTGTCGAAGAACCTGTTCTGGTGGATCGCGACCATCCCAATCCTGTCGACGGGGACCTGGGTGGATGCCGCGCGCAGCACGCTGCTGCTGGGGGTGGTCAGCGGGATCTATTATTGGCGGGCGCGGACGGAGGAGCGGCACCTCTCGGCCGATCCGGCATACCGGGAATATGACGACTGGATGGCGCGATACGGACTGGTGCCGCGATTCTTCCGGTGGGTTTTGGGGCGGGGGTGATCCCTTGGCCTTCGACGTCGCTCAGGCTGAACGAAGTCGAAGGCCACGCGAAGAGTTCAGAAGCTCGCCTCGCCGTAAACCCGCGAGATATCGCCGCCCCATTCGCCATGATAGCGGTCGAGCAGCACCTGCGCGGGCACCTTGCCCGAGCGGACGATCTCGCGCAGCGGGTCGAGGAAGCCGGTTTCGTTATCCCCAGCCCCGTTCACCCGCGCCCGCGCCGCGAGCCCCGCATGGGCGATGTCGAGCACTTCGCCCGCAATCTCGCGAAGCCGCCCGCCGCCCGGCAACGGCGCATCCAGCGCCAGTTCGGGCACCGCGTCGCGCAACGCCTGCCGATCGGCCAGCGACCAGTTCTTGACCAGGTCCCACGCCGCATCCAGCGCGCCATTGTCATACAGCAGCCCGACCCAGAGCGCGGGCAGCGCACAGATGCGGTTCCACGGGCCGCCATCGGCGCCGCGCATCTCGAGGAAGGTCTTGAGCCGCACCTCTGGGAAGGCGGTCGACAGATGGTCGTTCCAGTCGTCGATCGTCGGCAGTTCGCCCGGCAGGACCGACAATTCGCCCTTCAGGAAGTCGCGGAACGACAGCCCCGCCGCGTCGATATACTTGCCGTCGCGGTAGACGAAGTACATCGGCACATCGAGCGCATAGTCGGCGTACCGCTCATAGCCGAAGCCATCCTCGAACACGAAGGGCAACATGCCGGTGCGCGCGGGGTCGGTATCCGACCAGATATGGCTGCGGAAGGACAGCATCCCGTTGGGCTTGCCCTCGGTAAAGGGCGAGTTGGCGAACAGCGCGGTCGCCAGCGGCTGGAGCGCCAGGCCGACGCGGAACTTCTTTACCATGTCCGCCTCGGACGCGTAATCCAGGTTCACCTGGATGGTCGAGGTCCGCAGCATCATGTCGAGGCCCAGCGAGCCGACGCGCGGCATGTGGCGCAGCATGATCGCATAGCGGCCCTTGGGCATGATCGGCAGCTCGGCGCGGGTCTTGTCCGGCCACATGCCCAGGCCCAGGAAGCCCAGGCCCAGCTTGTCGCCCGCGGCCTTCACCTGGGCCAGGTGACGCCCCGTCTCGGCACAGGTCTGGTGCAGATTGTCGAGCGGCGCGCCCGACAGTTCGAACTGGCCCGCGGGCTCCAGGCTGACCGAACCGTCGGCACCGGTCAGCGCGATGACGTTGCCGCCCTCGATCACCGGCTCCCAGCCATAGGGCTCCAACTCGCCCAGCAGCGCACGGATGCCAGAGGCTTCGTCGTAGGACGGCGCGTGATGGTCGCCCAGCGCATAGACGAACTTCTCGTGCTCGGTGCCTATCCGCCAGCGATCGCTGGGTTTTTCGCCGCGCGCAAAGCTGGCGACCAACTGGTCGCGCGATTCGATGATGGCGCCCTTGGCAGTGTTCGCGGTCTTGGTGCTCATGAACCGCGCCTTACGCGGGCGCGGGCGCTCGCGCCATAGGGTGAATCAATGCCAGTCGCCCGCCGCCGCCATCCACAGCGACACCGCCGCCGCCGCCGCCGTATCGGCGCGCAGGATGCGCGGGCCCAGGCCGATGCCGATGGCCGACGGGTGCGCGCGGATCGCCTCGCGCTCCTCGGTATCGAAGCCGCCCTCGGGGCCGATCAGGATCGCCGCCGGGCCCTTGTGGGCACGCATCGCCTCAAGCGCGGGCGCGCCGCCGGTTTCGTCGGCGAAGAACAGCGCGCGGCCTTCGGGCCAGTCGCGCAAGGCCGCCGCCAGCTTCACCGGCTCGGCCACCTCCGGCAGCGCGGTGCGGCCGCATTGCTCGGCTGCCTCGATCATGTGCGCGCGGAGGCGTTCGGTGTTGGGTTTGTCGACCACGGTGCGGCGGGTGACGACCGGCACCAGGCGCGCGACACCCAGCTCGCACGCCTTTTCCGCCAGCCAGTCGACCCGGCCCTTCTTGAGGGGTGCGGCGCACAGCCACAGATCGGGCACCGCTTCGCGCGCGCGCAACAGCTCGGTCACGTCGAGCGTCAGGTCCCGCTTGCCGACCGATGCCGCGACGCCCAGCCATTCGCCGGTGCGATCGTCGAAGAGCTTGACCGGATCGCCGACCTTGGTGCGCATCACCGAGACGAGGTAATGCGCGGCCGGTCCGTCGATGCGGATCGGCCCTTCGGCCAGCGGCTGGTCGACGAACAGGCGGGGCGTGGATTGCGGCGGCCAGGCGGGGGTAGCGGGCATGGGCCTTCGCTTACACGGGTCGCGCGCCGCTTGCCACTTTTGCGATTTCGGGCGTTCCTTCGGCCAAGGAGGTAACGATGGCGAAACATTATCACGAGGAGTTGGAGGCGCTGCAACTGGCGCTGGTCCGCACCCAGATGGCGATGGCAGGTTCCGAAGAGCGCGTCGTCATCGTGCTCGAGGGCCGCGACGGAGCGGGCAAGGACGGCACGATCAAGCGGATTACCGAGCATCTGTCGGTCCGCGCGACTCGCGTCGTCGCGCTGCCCAAACCGTCCGACCGCGAACGCACGCAATGGTATTTCCAGCGTTACGCCACCCATCTGCCCGCCGCGGGCGAGATCGTGATCTTCAACCGCAGCTGGTACAACCGCGCGGGCGTCGAGGTGGTCATGGGCTTCTCGACCGGGACCGAGCAGGAAGCTTTCCTGCGCGACGCCCCCGATTTCGAGCGGATGCTGGTCGAAAGCGGCATTCGGCTGGTCAAGCTGTGGCTCGACATCTCGAAAAAGGAACAGGGCGAGCGGCTGGAGGCCAGGCGGACCGATCCGTTGAAGGCGCTGAAGGTGTCCGACATGGACAAAGTCGCGCAGGCGAAATGGGCCGACTATTCGGCGGCGCGCGACACGATGCTGACCCGCACCCACACCCCCTTCGCGCCGTGGCATGTCGTGCGCGCCGACGACAAAAAGGATGCCCGCATCGCGATCATGCGCCATGTCCTGCACCGCATCGCCCCGTCCGACATCGCCGACGACGTGAAGGCCCCCGACCCGGACATCCTGTTTCCGTTCGAAATGGCGGCGCTGGAAGATGGACGACTGGCAAAATAGTGCGCGCGTTCAGACTTTCATAACCATCATGCGCTCTAACGCGAGGGGCCATCGTATCCAGCGCTGGCCCCTCCCAGGTGAAAGTCGCGCGCGTGACACGCAATGCCATTGAGATCGCCGCCGTGCTGATCGTCCGTAACGAAGAGCGCTGCATCGCGCGCTGCCTGAACAGCGTCGCGCCGTGGGTCGACCGGATGGTCGTGCTCGATACCGGGTCGACCGACGACACGGTCGGAATCGCGCGGGAACTGGGGGCCGAGGTGCATCATCGACCCTGGCCCGACAGCTTTGCCGAGGCGCGCAACCAGGCGCTGCAACTGGCCGATGCCGATTGGAACCTGGTGATCGACGCCGACGAGTGGATCATCGCCGGCGGCGAATCCGTGCGCGCCTGGTGCGAATCGGCGACCGACCTGCTGGGATGTCCCTGCATCCATAACGAAACGGAGACCGGGGCCGTCCAGCGTAGCTGGATCACCCGACTGGTGCCGCGCGGCGTCCATTACGAAGGGCGCGTGCGCGAACAATTCATATCCCCCCTGCCCCGCCAGCGAATCGCCCTCGATATCGGGCATGACGGCGACCTTGCCCCCCAGCTGGCGCGCAAGAAGGATCGTTACCACCCGCTCCTGCTCGCCGATCTCGCCGACCGGCCGGACGACGCGTATCTGCTCTATCAGGTCGGCAAGGACGCGCAGATGCGGGGCGATCATCCGTCCGCCTGCGACTATTATGCGCAGGCGCTGGACGCGAGCCCGCTGGACGCGAACTGGCGGCACGACTTGGTCATCAACGCGCTGCATATGTTCGCCCATGCCGGGCACCTGCAGACGGCGCTGACGGTTGCGGAAAGCGAAATGCCGCATTGGCAGAAATCGCCCGATTTCTATTTCGCGATGGGTGACCTTTTCCTGAAAGCCGCCACGGCCGAGCCGCAGAGCGCGCTCGACCATTGGCTGCCGCTGGCCGAGGGCGCCTGGGAGCGCTGCCTCGTCATCGGCGAGCGCCCCGACCTGGAGGGCAGCGTCCCGGGTCGCGGCAGCCATCTGGCGCGGCATAACCTGGAAGTTCTCCGGTCGCAGCTGGCGACACTGGCGGCATAGGAGCGATCGTCTAGCCCCAAAATCCTCCCCTTGCAGGAGAGGAATAAACGCCGACCCGGCCTAGCGCCGCCGCCGGATCAGCCACCAGGCGAGCGCCAGCGCCAGCATGGCGACCAGCACCGCCCCGCCGATCATCCCGGCGACGCGCAGGATCGCCCAGAACAGCGCCTCGACGAAACGGCCGACCGCGACCGACAGGCCGATCATGGGACGAGGCTGGGGCGCGAGGACACGGGCGCGACGATAGCCGCGAACGGACTTGCGCGCCACGGGGCGTCCCCATAGGCCGGAAGCCATGACCACCGAGCCCATTCCCGTCGAGATCGTACCCGATAGCGAGCATAAGGGGCTGGTCGGGCGGCTGCCGCCCCGTTTGCGCGGTCTGGCCCTGTTGGCGCGACTCGATCGGCCGATCGGCTGGTGGCTGCTGTTCTGGCCCGGCGTCTGGGCGATCGCGCTGGCGGGCGGGCTGCCCGATCGCTGGCCGCTGGTGCTGTGGTTCCTGCTCGGCTCGATCGCGATGCGGGGCGCGGGGTGCGTGTTCAACGACATCATCGACCGCGATCTGGACGCGCGCGTCGCACGGACGCGGGCGCGGCCGATCCCGTCGGGACTGGTCTCGGTCAAGCTGGCGGCGATCTGGCTGGTCGCCCTCTGCCTGATCGGGCTGGTCGTGCTGGTCCAGTTGCATGCGCTGGCGGCGATCGTAGCGGTCGCCAGCCTGGCGCCGGTCGCCGCCTATCCGTTCATGAAGCGGATCACCTGGTGGCCACAGGCCTGGCTGGGCATGGTGTTCAGCTGGGCTGCCTTGGTCGGCTGGGCCGAGGTGGCGGGGGAACTCTCGACGCCGCTGTGGCTGCTCTATGCCGGGTCGATCGCCTGGGTGATCGGATACGACACCATCTATGCGCTGCAGGACCGCGAGGACGATGCGATGATCGGCGTGCGATCCTCCGCGCTGCGCATGGGGGCCCATGTAAAGCCGGGCGTCGGCGCATTCTATGCGGTGGCGCTGCTGTGCTGGGCGGGGGCGATCTGGGTGGTGCGGCCCGATCCGCTCGCGGTCGCGGCGCTGCTGCCGGTGGCGCTGCATCTGGCGTGGCAGGTGGTGACGTTGAAGCCAGATGACGGTGCGGGCGCGCTGCACCGGTTCCGGTCGAACCGGTTTGCCGGGCTGCTGATGGCGCTGGCGTGCGCGGTGGTGGGGTCGTCCCTGTAAATCCCTTCCTGCAAGGGAAGGAATCGGGGCACGCCGCAACGCTTTGCCGGGTTGTCGCGTTTCGCAAACTCCGTCACATCAAAGGCCGATGACCGTAGCCACGCCCGCCACCCGCTCGCTTGCCGAAAGCCATCGTTCGATCGCCATTCCGGAGGGTGCATCCTTCCTGCGGCGATTGTTCGCCTTTGCCGGACCCGGCTATCTGGTCGCGGTCGGCTATATGGACCCCGGCAACTGGGCGACCGACATCGCGGGCGGCTCGGCTTACGGCTATGCGCTGCTGTCGGTCATCCTCCTGTCCAACATCATGGCGATGATCCTGCAGGCACTGTCGGCGCGGCTGGGCATCGCCGCCGGGCTGGACCTGGCGCAGGCGTGTCGCGCCGCCTATTCCAAGCCGGTTTCGCGCATCCTGTGGCTGCTCTGCGAGATCGCGATCATCGCCTGCGACCTGGCCGAGGTGCTGGGCACCGCCATCGCGCTGCAACTGCTGTTCGACCTGCCGCTGGTCTGGGGCGTGCTGATCACCGGGTTCGACGTCTTCCTGATCCTTGCGCTCCAGCGTTACGGGTTCCGCAAGATCGAGGCGTTCATCATCGCCCTCCTGCTGATCATCGGCGGCTGTTTCCTCTATGAACTGATCGCCTCGCGCCCCGATGCCGGGGCGGTCATGGCGGGCTTCATCCCCACGACGCGGATCGTGACCGACCCGGCGATGCTCTATATCGCGATCGGCATCCTCGGCGCGACGGTGATGCCGCACAATCTCTATCTCCATTCCTCGGTCGTGCAGACCCGCGCCTTCGGCCTGACGACCGAGGGCAAGCGCGACGCGATCAAGCTGGCGACGATCGACAGCACGGTTGCCTTGTTCTTCGCCTTCTTCATCAACGCCGCGATCCTGATCGTCGCCGCCGCCACCTTCCACGTCGCCGGGCGTACCGACGTGGCCGAGATCGACCAGGCGTACCGGCTGCTCGCCCCGATGCTGGGCGCGGGCGCGGCCAGCGTGGTGTTCGGCGTGGCGCTGCTCGCCTCGGGCCAGAATTCGACCGTGACGGGGACGCTGGCCGGTCAGATCGTGATGGAGGGCTTCCTCGACCTGCGCCTCGCCCCCTGGCTGCGGCGGCTGATCACGCGCGGGCTGGCCATCGTCCCCGCCGTGCTGGTCGTCGGCGCCAGCGGTCAGGCGGGCGCGACGAAGCTTCTGGTGCTCAGCCAGGTGATCCTCAGCCTGCAACTGCCCTTCGCAGTGGTGCCGCTGGTCCGCTTCACCGCCAGCAAGACGATCATGGGCCCCTTCGCCAGTCCAGTCTGGCTGCGGGTCCTGGCCTGGATCATCGCGGCCGTGATTATCGGGCTGAACCTGACCCTGTTATGGGGTCTGGCGACGGGCTGATCCTTTCTCGCATATGCGAAGGAATGCCGCGTGACTTCATCCTTCGCGCGGCTAAGCTGGGCGGGACTGGACCGACAGGGACGCCCGAATCAATGACGACCACCATCACCACTTTGCACGTCGACGACACCGGGCCGCTGGCCGATGCCATTGTCGACACGCTGGTGCACCGGATCGGCAAGGATGCCGCCAATGCCCGTCGCCACGACTGGCTGGCCGCCACCATCCTGACCGTCCGCAACGACATTATCGAGCGGTGGATGGCCTCCACCCGCGAAGCCCATGCGGCGGGCGCCAAGCGGGTTTACTATCTCAGCCTGGAGTTCCTGATCGGCCGCCTGCTGCGCGACGCGCTGTCCAACATGGGCGTGATGGCGCAGGTGGCGGGCGCACTCCAGAGCCTGGGCGTCGATCTTGCCGAACTGGAGGAGATCGAACCCGATGCCGCGCTCGGCAATGGTGGCCTCGGGCGACTGGCGGCGTGTTTCATGGAGAGCCTCGCCAGCCTCGACCTGCCCGCCTATGGCTATGGCATTCGTTATGTGAACGGCATGTTCCGCCAGCGGATCGACGATGGCTGGCAGGTCGAACTGCCCGAGACGTGGCTCAGCCACGGCAATCCCTGGGAGTTCGAGCGTCGCGAGAGCGCCTATTTCGTCGGCTTCGGCGGCGAGGTGATCGGGACGGAGACGGGCGCGGTCCACTGGAAACCCGCCGAGGCGGTCGAGGCGGTGGCGGTCGATACCCCCGTCGTCGGCTGGCGTGGCAAGCGGGTCAACACGCTGCGCCTGTGGACCGCGCAGGCGATCGACCCCATCCAGCTCGATCGGTTCAACGCGGGCGACTATACCGGCGCACTGGCCGGACAGATGGCGGCCGAGACGCTGGTCCGCGTCCTCTACCCCTCCGACAGTTCGCCCGCGGGCCAGGAATTGCGGCTGCGGCAGGAATATTTCTTCTCCTCCGCCTCGCTCCAGGACATCGTCCGGCGGCATATCCAGTATTTTCACGATATCCGGACGCTGGCCGACAAGGCGGCGATCCAGCTGAACGACACCCACCCCGCCGTCTCGGTCGCCGAGCTGATGCGTCTGCTGGTCGATCACCACGATCTCGGTTTCGACCAGGCGTGGGACATCACCCGCCGGACCTTCGGCTATACCAATCACACGCTGCTGCCCGAGGCGCTGGAAAGCTGGCCGCTCCACCTGTTCGAACGGTTGCTGCCGCGTCACATGCAGCTGATCTATGCGATCAACGCCAAGCTGCTGCGCGAGGCGCGCGCCGTCGAGGGGATGGACGACCGCGCCATCGCCGCGATCAGCCTGATCGACGAGAGCGGCGAGCGGCGGGTGCGCATGGCGAACCTGGCCTTTGCGGGCAGCCACAGCGTCAACGGCGTGGCCGCGCTGCATACCGAATTGATGAAGAAGACGGTGTTTGCCGACCTTCACCGCCTCTATCCCACGCGGATCAACAACAAGACCAACGGCATCACGCCGCGCCGCTGGTTGCAGCAATGCAATCCACAGCTGACCGCGCTGATCCGCGAGACGATCGGGCCAGGTTTCGAGGATGACGCGGAAAAGCTGGTAGCGCTCACGGATTTTGCGCAGGACGCGAATTTCCGGGAACGCTTTCTCAGCATCAAACGTTCCAACAAAGTGGGGCTGGCAAATTACCTTCGGGAATCGACAGGGCTTCGGGTAGACCCCGATGCGTTGTTCGACGTCCAGATCAAGCGTATCCATGAATATAAGCGCCAGCTGCTCAACATCATCGAGACGGTGGCGCTTTACGATCAGATCCGCAGCCATCCCGAACGCGACTGGACGCCGCGCGTCAAGCTGTTCGCCGGCAAGGCCGCATCAAGCTATCATAACGCCAAGCTGGTCATCAAACTGGCCAATGACGTCGCCCGCCGCGTCAACTCCGACCCCAGTGTCGGCCATCTGCTGAAGGTCGGGTTCATTCCCAACTACAATGTCAGCCTGGCCGAGAAGATCATTCCCGCCGCCGATCTGTCCGAACAGATCTCGACGGCGGGCATGGAAGCGTCGGGCACCGGCAACATGAAGTTCGCGCTGAACGGCGCACTGACCATCGGCACGCTCGACGGCGCCAATGTCGAGATCAAGGAGCATGTCGGCGACGATCATATCGTCATCTTCGGCCTGACCGCCGACGAGGTCGCCGCCAAGCGCCGCGACGGCTACAACCCGCGCGACGTGATCGAGGGCAGCCCGGAACTGCGCCAGGCCGTGTCCGCCATCGCCTCGGGCGTGTTCTCGCCCGACGATCCCGGTCGTTATGCGGCTCTCATGGGCGGGCTGTATGACGGCGACTGGTTCATGGTCGCCGCCGATTTCGATGCCTATGCCGCCGCGCAGCGCCAGGTCGACACCCGCTGGCAGGACCAGGCGGGCTGGGCGACCTCGGCCATCCACAATGTCGCGAAAGTCGGATGGTTCTCCTCCGATCGCACCATTCGGCAATATGCCGAGGAAATCTGGAACGTGATGTGAAGCCACCCCGTGCCGCTCTGGACGCCCTGGTCGAGGGCCGCAACGCCGATCCCTTCGCGTTGCTGGGACCTCATGAGGGGCCGGGCGGCACGTTCCTGCGGGCGCTGGTGCCGGGGGCGGAGACGGTCACCGTCTTCGACCTGTCCGGCAAGTCGCTGGGCGACCTGGAGAGTGTCGACGCACGCGGCCTGTTCGAGGGGGCGGTCGACGGCCCGGTCCAGCCGGTCAAATATCATGCGCGCGGGTCGGGGGCGGAATGGTGGATCACCGATCCCTACAGCTTCGGCCCCGTGCTCGGGCCCCTCGACGATTTCCTGATGGGCGAAGGCAATCACTTCCGCCTCTATGACAAGATGGGCGCGCACCTGATCGAGCATCAGGGCGTGGCGGGCGTGCACTTCGCCGTCTGGGCCCCCAATGCCGAACGGGTGGCCGTGGTCGGCGACTTCAACGACTGGAATCCCGGCCGCCACGTCATGCGCTGCCGCCTGGATGTCGGGGTGTGGGAGATCTTCATCCCCGATATCGGTGAGGGGCGCGCATACAAGTTCGCGATCACCGGCCCGCACGGGTCCGAACAGCCGATGAAGGCCGACCCCTTCGCCTTCGCCGCCGAGCTGCGCCCAAAGACCGCCTCGATCACCACCGCGCCGCCCGCCCATGTCTGGAAGGACGCGTCGCACCGCGAGCATTGGGCGAAGATCGATCCCCGTCGCGTGCCGATCAGCATCTACGAGGTTCATGCCGGGTCGTGGGACCGCGACGAGAATGGCTGGTATCTCAGCTGGGATGCGCTGGCCGACCGGCTGATCCCCTATGTCGTCGAGATGGGCTTTACCCATATCGAATTCCTGCCCATCTCCGAACATCCGTACGACCCCAGCTGGGGCTATCAGACGACCGGCCTGTATGCGCCGTCCGCGCGCTTCGGTGATGTCGAGGGGTTTTCGCGCTTCGTCGACGGGGCGCACCGCGCCGGGGTGGGCGTGATCCTCGACTGGGTCCCTGCCCACTTCCCCACCGACGCGCATGGCCTGTCGCATTTCGACGGCACCGCGCTCTACGAGCATGAGGACCCGCGCCAGGGTTTCCACCCCGACTGGAACACCGCCATCTACAATTTCGGACGGCGCGAGGTTTCGAGTTTCCTGGTCAACAACGCGCTGTTCTGGCCCGAGCGTTATCATATCGACGGCCTGCGCGTGGATGCCGTCGCCTCGATGCTCTACCGCGATTACAGCCGCAAGGACGGCGAGTGGGTGCCCAACGAACAGGGCGGGCGCGAGAATTGGGAAGCGGTCGAGTTCCTCCGCCAAGTCAACCGCCAGGTCTATGGCCAGCATCCCGGCGTCTTCACCGTCGCCGAGGAATCCACCGCCTGGCCCGGCGTGTCCGCCCCCGCGCATGACGGTGGCTTGGGCTTCGGGTTCAAGTGGAACATGGGCTTCATGCACGACACGCTCCAGTACATGGCGCGCGAGCCGGTGCATCGGCGACACCATCATGGCGAGATCCTGTTCGGCCTGCATTACGCCTTCGACGAGAATTTCGTCCTGCCGCTCAGCCATGACGAGGTGGTGCACGGCAAGGGCAGCCTGCTGACCAAGATGGCGGGCGACGACTGGCAGAAATTCGCGAACCTGCGCGCCTATTATGCCTTCATGTGGGCCTATCCGGGCAAGAAGCTGCTCTTCATGGGCCAGGAATTCGCCCAGCGCGAGGAATGGTCGGAGGATCGCGCGCTCGACTGGCATCTGCGGTGCAGCCATGCGCATGAGGGCGTCCGCTCGCTGGTCCGCGACCTGAACCACCTTTACCGCGACACGCCCGCCCTCCACGCCCGCGATTGCGAGCGCGAGGGCTTCGAATGGCTGGTCGCCGACGACAGCGCGCATTCGGTCTTCGCCTGGCTGCGCAAGGCACCCGGCGAGAATCCGGTGGCGGTCATCGTCAACATGACCCCGGTCGCCCGCGCGCCCTATCGCCTGCCGCTGCCGCAGGACGGCCGCTGGACCGAGGTGCTGAACTCGGACGCGGCCCAATATTGGGGATCGGGCCTGGGCAATATGGGCGGGGTGGATGCGGTCGACGGTGCGGCCTGGGTGACGCTGCCGCCGCTGGCCACCGTCATCCTGCGCTTCGACGGCTGACCCGACTTCGCACTTTTACGAAAATACCAACGCCTTGCCTGCGCGTTGCGACACTGACAGACGGATGGGAGACGGACGATGGACCTGAGGCGCGGACAACCGCTGGCGCGCGATGCCATGGCCTATGTGCTGGCGGGCGGCCGTGGCAGTCGCCTGATGGAACTGACCGATACCCGCGCCAAGCCCGCCGTCTATTTCGGCGGCAAGGCGCGGATCATCGACTTCGCCCTGTCCAACGCGATCAACTCGGGCATCCGCCGCATCGGCGTCGCGACCCAGTACAAGGCGCACTCACTGATCCGCCACCTCCAGCGCGGCTGGAACTTCCTGCGCGACGAACGCAACGAGAGCTTCGACATCCTGCCCGCCAGCCAGCGGATCAGCGAATTCCAATGGTATGAGGGCACCGCCGACGCGGTGTTCCAGAATATCGACATCATCGAAAGCTATGCGCCCGAATTCATGGTCATCCTGGCAGGCGATCACGTCTACAAGATGGACTATGAACTGATGCTCCAGCAGCATGTCGACAGTGGCGCCGACGTCACCGTCGCCTGTCTGGAAGTGTCGCGCGAGGAAGCCAGCGCATTCGGCGTCATGCATGTCGACGAGACCGACCGCATCGTCGATTTCGTCGAGAAACCCGCCGATCCGCCCTCCATCCCCGGCAATCCGGGCGTGTCGCTGGCGTCGCTGGGCATCTATGTCTTCCGCACCGCCTTCCTGTTCGAACAGCTGCGCCGCGACGCCGCCACGCCCGGTTCCGCCCGTGACTTCGGCAAGGACATCATCCCCTATCTGGTCGAGCATGGCAAAGCGCAGGCGCATCGCTTCTCCGCCTCCTGCGTCCGCTCGGACGACGAACCGGGTGCCTATTGGCGCGATGTCGGCACCGTCGATGCCTATTGGGAGGCCAGCCTCGACCTGACCGACGTGGTGCCGCAGCTCGACCTCTACGACCGTAGCTGGCCGCTCTGGACCTATGCCGAGATCACCCCGCCCGCCAAGTTCGTCCATGACGTCGAGGGGCGGCGCGGGTCGGCGGTGGCCAGCCTGATCGCGGGCGACTGCATCGTGTCGGGATCGTCGATCAACCGCTCGCTGCTGTCGACCGGCGTGCGCACGCACAGCTTTGCGTCGCTCCACGAGGCGGTCGTCCTGCCCTTCTGCCATATCGGGCGCGGCGCGCAGTTGCGGCGGGTGATCCTCGATCGTGGCGTCAGGATTCCCGACGGGCTGGTGGTGGGTGAAGACCCCGTGCTCGACGGCCACCGGTTCCGCCGTACCGACAAGGGCATCTGCCTGATCACCCAGCCGATGATCGACCGTCTGGCCAACTGAAAGTCCCCATGACCCTTTCCGTCCTGTCGGTCGCCTCGGAGGCGTTCCCGCTCATCAAGACCGGCGGCCTGGCCGATGTCGTCGGCGCGCTGCCCGAGGCGCTGGCGCCGCACGACATCGCCGTGACGACGCTGATCCCCGGTTTCCCCAAGGTCATGCGCGCGATCGGCGAGGATGCGCCGCGCGTCCATCACTGGACGCATATCATCGGCACCGACGCATATTTGCGCGAGGCGATGATCGGCACGCACCGGCTGCTGGTGATCGAGGCACCGCAGCTCTGGGAGCGCGAGGGGCTGCCTTATGTCGATACCGCCGGAAACGACTGGCCCGACAATTGGCGGCGTTTCGCGGTGCTGGCGCGCGCGGGCGCGGACCTCGCCTCGGGCGCGGTGCCGGGCTATGATTTCGACCTGCTCCACGCGCATGACTGGCAGGCGGCGCTTGCCCCCGCCTTTCTCCATTATGCGCCCGGACCGGGCAAGGTCGCCAAGAGCATCGTCACCATCCACAACATCGCCTTCCAAGGATCGTTCGCGGCGCATCACTTCCCCGATCTGGGCCTGCCGCCCGAGGCGTGGTCGGTCGAGGGCGTCGAATATTATGGCCAGGTCGGCTATCTGAAGGCGGGCCTGCGCACTGCCGACGCGATCACCACGGTCAGCCCGACCTATGCCGAGGAGATCCACCGGGTTCAGTATGGCATGGGACTGGAAGGCCTGATCGCCGCCCGCGCCGAATGCGTCAGCGGCATCGTCAACGGCATCGACCCCGCCATCTGGAGCCCGAAGGCCGACGCCGCCCTGCCCGCCCCCTTCACCGTCGACACGCTGGACGCCCGCATCGCCAACAAGCGCGCGGTCGAGCAGGCGTTCGGGCTGGACGAGGATGACAGCCCGATCTTCACCGTCATCAGCCGCCTGACCTGGCAAAAGGGCATGGACGTGCTGGTCGAGGTGATCGACGACCTCGTCGCGATGGGTGGACGGCTGGTCGTGCTGGGCACCGGCGATCCGGCACTGGAGATCGCCTTCGCCACGGCAGCGCTTCGCCACGCGGGCCGCGTCGCGGTCCGGATCGGCTATGACGAGCCGGTCTCGCATTTGCTTCAAGGTGGCTGCGATGCGATCGTCATCCCCTCGCGGTTCGAGCCGTGCGGGCTGACCCAGCTTTACGGCCTGGCCTATGGCTGCGTGCCCGTGGTCGCGCGCACCGGCGGGCTGGCCGATACGATCATCGACGCCAACGAGGCCGCCCTGGCGACCGGGGTGGCGACCGGGCTTCAGTTTGACAACGTCACCACCGACAATATCGTCGCGGTGCTGCGTCGCACTATGAGACTCTATGCCGATCAAGACCAATGGCGGACCATTCAGGTCAATGGCATGAATGCCGATTATAGCTGGCACCATAGCGGCCGCCACTATGCCGAACTCTACCGATCCGTGCTGGGGAACCCATGATCAAGACCGTCTCGACCGAGCCCTATCTCGACCAGAAGCCCGGCACCTCGGGCCTGCGCAAGAAGGTCCGCGTCTTTCAGCAGCCCCATTATGCCGAGAATTTCATCCAGTCGGTGTTCGACGCGCTGGGCGACGAGAAGACCGGCCAGACGCTGGTGATCGGCGGCGACGGACGCTTCCTGAACCGGGAGGTGATCCAGGTCGCGATCCGCATGGCGGCGGCGAACGGCTTTGCCCGCGTCGTGGTCGGCCAGGGCGGCATATTGTCGACCCCGGCGGCCAGCAACGTGATCCGCCAGCGAGGGGCGCTGGGCGGCCTGGTCCTGTCGGCCAGTCACAATCCGGGCGGCCCGGATGAAGACTTCGGCATCAAGTACAATATCGCGAATGGCGGCCCCGCGCCCGAGAAGGTCACGGACGCCATCCACGCCAACACCAAGTCGATCAGCCGCTGGCTGACCGTCGAGGCGGACGATATCGACCTCGACACGCTGGGCGACGTGACGGTGGGCGACATGACCGTCGAGGTGATCGACTCGGTCGCCGACTATGCCGCGCTGATGGAAAGCCTGTTCGACTTCGCCGCGATCCGGGCTACGGTCGCGGGCGGCTTGACCATGTCGTTCGACGCGATGAGCGCGGTGACGGGGCCCTATGCAACTGAAATCCTCGAAAAGCGGCTGGGCTTCGCGCCGGGCACGGTGAAGAACGGCACGCCGCTGCCCGATTTCGGCGGCCATCACCCCGACCCCAATCTGGTCCACGCCAAGGAATTGTACGACCGGATGATGGCCCCGGACGCGCCCGATTTCGGTGCGGCCTCGGACGGGGACGGCGACCGCAACCTGATCATCGGGCGCGGGCGCTTCATCACGCCGTCGGACAGCCTGGCGATGCTGGTGGCCAATGCGCATCTCGCACCCGCCTATGCCGGTGGCCTGAAGGGCATCGCCCGCTCGATGCCGACCAGCGCCGCCGCCGACCGTGTGGCCGAGAAGCTGGGCATCCCGGCCTATGAGACGCCGACGGGGTGGAAATTCTTCGGCAATCTGCTCGACGCCGGGATGGCGACGATCTGTGGCGAAGAGAGCGCGGGCACCGGATCGGACCATGTGCGCGAGAAGGACGGGCTGTGGGCCGTGCTGCTCTGGCTCAACATCCTGGCCGCCTCGGGCAAGTCAGTGGACCAGATCGCGCGGGATCACTGGGCGACCTATGGCCGCAACTATTATGCGCGCCACGACTATGAGGGCGTCGAGAGCGAACGCGCCGACGCGCTGATGGCGGACCTGCGCGCCAGGCTGGCGACCCTGCCGGGCGAGAGCTTCGCGGGCCTGACGGTCGAGACGGCGGACGACTTCGCCTATACCGACCCCACCGACCAGTCGGTCAGCCGCAACCAAGGCATCCGTGTCCTGTTCCAGGGCGGCAGCCGCGTGGTGTTCCGCCTGTCGGGCACCGGCACCAGCGGGGCGACGCTGCGCGTCTATCTGGAGCGTTATTCGGCCGACCATCTCGACCGCGAGACGCCGGAAATGCTCGCGGACATCATTCAGGCGGCGGACGAGATTGCCGGGATCACCCGGCATACCGGCCGCACCGAACCCGACGTGGTGACCTGATCGTCCTTTGGGGGAGGCCACCGCCCTCCCCCCTTTCCGTGCCCCGGCGAAGGCCGGGGCCCAGTTGCCGCCAAATTGGTGAAACTCCCGACAGGTCGACCCAACTGGACCCCGGCCTTCGCCGAGGTGGTCATGATGGGTAAGGTCGGGTCGCCATGACGAATCAGTCCTATCCCCTCGGCGCAACACCCGTTCCCGGCGGCACCCGCTTCGCCGTACGCTCCACCGCCGAGCAAGTGGAGCTTTGCCTGTTCGAGGGCTCCGACGAACGCCGCATCGCCATGAGCCGCGACGGCGATATCTGGACCGCGACAGTTCCCGGCACCGACCATCTCTACGGCTATCGCGCTTACGGCGACTACGACCCCACGCGCAATTTGTGGTTCGATCCCGCCAAGCTGTTGGTCGACCCCTATGCCCTCGAACTCGACCGCCCCTTCGTCCAGTCCCCGCGCCTCGCCCGATATGGCGAGGACACCGCCGACATCGTTCCGCGCGCGCGTGTCGTCGCGCCGCTGACCACCACCCCTGCCCTACCGCTGTTCCGGCCGGGCGGGTTGATCTACGAACTCAATGTGCGTGGTTTCACCATGCGCCATCCCGCTATCCCGCCCGAACAGCGCGGCACCCTCGCGGCGCTGGCGCATCCGGCGGTGCTGGATCATCTGCGCAAGCTGGGCGTGGCGGCGGTCGAGCTGATGCCGATCACCGCCGCGATCGACGAGCGCCACCTGCCGCCGCTCGGCCTGCGCAACGCCTGGGGTTACAACCCGGTCGTGCCGACGGCGCTCTGCCCGGAGCGGGTGCCGGGCGGGGTCGCGGAACTCGTCGCGACCATCGCGGCCCTGCGCGAGGCGGGGATAGCGGTCATCCTCGACCTCGTCTTCAACCATATGGGCGAAAGCGACGTGCAAGGCGGCACGCTGTCCTTTCGAGGGCTAGACCCGGATGTCTATGCCCGGACCGGCGACGGTACGCTGATCAACGATGCGGGCACCGGCAACACGCTCGACGCCAGCCGTCCGAGCGTTCGCGCCATGATCCTCGACAGCCTGCGGCACTTTGCGCGGGCGGGAGTGGACGGCTTCCGCTTCGACCTTGCCCCGGTTCTGGCGCGCGGGCCGGGGTTCGACGCCCATGCCCCGATCTTCGCCGAGATCGCCGCCGATCCGATCCTGTCGACCCGCATCATGATCGCCGAACCCTGGGACATCGGGCCCGGCGGCTATCAGCTGGGGGCGTTCCCCGAACACTGGCTGGAGTGGAACGACAAATATCGCGACCAGGTTCGCCGCTTCTGGCGCGGCGACGGGCGCAGCGGCGATCTGGCAACGCGGATCGCGGGATCGGCGGATGTGTTCGTGGGGCCCTCCAGCCGCTCGGTCAATTTCGTCGCGGCGCATGACGGCTTCACCCTGGCCGACATGACCGCCTATGCCACGCGCCACAACCACGCCAATGGCGAGGACAATCGCGACGGGCATGGCGACGAGGTGTCGTGGAACCACGGCGCCGAGGGCCCCACCCACGATCCCGCCATCCGCAACGCTCGCGAGGCTTCCGTCCGGGCCATGCTCGCCACGCTGTTCCTGTCGCGCGGCACCCCGATGCTGACCGCCGGTGACGAGTTCGGCCGCAGCCAGAAGGGTAACAACAACGGCTATGCCCAGGACAATGACACGACATGGCTCCACTGGGAAAACCGTGACGCGGCGCTGGAGAATTTCGTCGCGCAACTCAGTGCGTTTCGCCGCGAGACGCCGCTCGACTGGACCGACTGGCTGGGCGGGGCGGAATGGCGCACCTTCTCGGGCGATCCGATGGGGCCCGATGACTGGAACGGCGAAGGCTTCGCATTGCACCTGCCGCTCGGTGACGACAGCCTGATCCTCCGCTTCGACCGCGCCCGCGGCGTCGCTGCTGTCCGAGGCTCCGCGATCCGCAGCTAGGGCGTGGCCATCGGTCCCATCAGATTGTGGTTCAGATGCCCCATGATCCAGATGGACCCCAGCAGCACCAGCGCGACGATCAATATACCGAACAGCAGCGCCAGCACGTTGTTGCTGTTGTCCGGACCCGTAGTGATGTGCAGGAAGAACACCAGGTGCACGCCCATCTGCCCGATCGCCAGCGCGACAAGGGCGGCGGGCACGGCCGGGCCCCAGACGATATCGAACTGCACCAGCGCAAAGGACGCCGCCGTCAGGATCGCGGCGGCGACCAGCCCGATCGCATAGCTGCGAATACCGCCGACGATCGAGTCGTGTTCGCTCTCCTCGCCCGGTGCGGTTTCGTCGCGCGACATTTCCTCGTCGGGCCGCTCGCTCATCCGCGCACTCCCATCAGATAGACCATGGTGAACAGCGCTACCCAGATGATGTCGAGCGCATGCCAGAACAGGCTGAAGCACAGGATGCGGCGCAGGATATCCTCGCGAAATCCCTTGGCCCAGGCCTGCGCCATCATCGTCGTCAGCCAGAGCAGGCCGAGCAGAACATGCAGGCCATGGCACCCGACCAATGCGAAGAAGGCCGACAGGAACGCACTGCGCCCAGGCCCCGCCCCTTCGCCGATCAAGTGGAGAAACTCATACGCCTCCAGCGCGAGGAACCCCGCACCCAGCAGCCCGGTCCCCGCCATCGCGATCTGGAACCAGCGCATGTTGCGCGCCAGCGTGCCGATCCCCGCCAGGCCGCAGGCAAAGCTGGACAGCAGCAACAGCACCGTCTCCGCTTCGACCAGTTCCAGCTCGAACAGATCCTTGCCTGAAGGGCCACCCGCCGTCGCATTCACCAGCACCGCGTAACCGGCGAAGAAACAGGCGAACAGGATGAAGTCCGACAGCAGGAAGATCCAGAAGCCGTAGGACACGACGACCCGCTTGGGCGCGGGGCCGTCCGGGTTCGGCTCGGCGGCACGGCCCAGCTTGTTGGGATCATGAGTCTGCGCGGTCTGGCTCATGACAGCGCTTCCTGCGGCAGATCGAGCAGCGTCGCCTTGCTGCGACGGCGTTCCTGGTCGAGCCGCTTCACCTCGTCGGCCGGAATCTCATACTCCGCCTCGTCGCGCCATGCGAAGACCACGAACGTCGCCCAGGCGCCCAGAAAGCCCAGGATCACCAGCCACCAGATGTGCCAGATCAACGCAAAGCCCATAGCGGTCGAGAAGAAGGCGCTGACGATCCCGGTCGGCGAGTTGCGCGGCATCTCGATCGGTTCGTAGTCGGGCAGGTCGGACAGGGCCCGCTTTTCGCGCGCGCGCGCCTTGATGCCCCAATAGGCCTCCTCGCCCTTCACATCGGGCAGCACCGCGAAGTTGAAGGCGGGCGGCGGCGAGGTGGTGACCCACTCCAGCGTGCGGCCGTCCCAAGGATCCCCGCTCTCGTCCACCCGGTCCTTGCGCGTGCGGATCGAGACGTAGAGCATCATGACCTGACACGCGATGCCGCCCGCGATCAGCACCGCGCCGAAGGCCGCGACCAGCAGCCACGGATGCCAGCCGGGCACGTCATAATGCTGCATCCGCCGCGTCATGCCCATCAGGCCGAGCACATAGAGCGGCATGAAGGCGACGTAGAAGCCGCTGATCCACAGCCAGAAGGCGCGCTTGCCCCAGGTTTCGTCCAGGGTGAAGCCGAACATCTTGGGAAACCAGTAGGTGAAACCCGCAAAGGCCCCGAACAGCACCCCGCCGATGATGACGTTGTGGAAATGCGCGACGAGGAACAACGAGTTGTGCAGCACGAAGTCGGCCGGCGGCACCGCCAGCATCACGCCGGTCATGCCGCCGATCACGAAGGTCACGATAAACCCGATCGACCACAGCATCATCGACGAATAGCGGATGCGCCCGCCATACATGGTGAACAGCCAGTTGAAGACCTTCACCCCCGTCGGCACCGCGATGATCATCGTCGTGATGCCGAAAAAGCCGTTCACATCGGCCCCGGCACCCATGGTGAAGAAATGGTGCAACCACACCATGAAGGACAGGATGCAGATCACCATGGTCGCGATGACCATCGAGCGATAGCCGAAGAGCGGCTTGGACGAGAAGGTCGAGATGATCTCGGAAAACACGCCGAAGGCGGGAAGGATCAGGATATAGACTTCCGGATGGCCCCAGGCCCAGATGAGGTTCACGAACATCATCTGGTTGCCGCCCGCTTCCGGGGTGAAGAAATGGAAGCCGAGATAACGATCGAGGATCAGCATCCCCAGGCACGCGGTCAGCACCGGAAACGCCGCGACGATCAGCAGGTTGGACGCCAGCGAGGTCCAGGTGAACATCGGCATCCGGCTGTAACCCATGCCGGGTGCGCGCATCTTCAGGATGGTGGTGACGAGGTTCACGCCCGACAGCAGCGTCCCCATCCCCGATATCTGCAGCGCCCAGAGATAATAATCGACGCCGACACCGGGCGAAAAGCGCAGTTCCGAAAGCGGTGGATAGACCAGCCAGCCGGTCTTGGCGAATTCGCCGATGACCAGGCTCATGTTGATCAGCAGCGCGCCGCTGGCGGTCAGCCAGAAGCTGACCGAATTGAGCGTCGGGAACGCCACATCACGCACGCCAAGTTGCAGCGGCACGACGAAGTTCATGAGGCCGATCATGAACGGCATCGCCACGAAGAAGATCATGATCGTGCCGTGCGCCGAGAAGATCTGGTCATAGTGATCGGGCGGCAGATAGCCTTCATTGCCATACGCGATCGCCTGTTGCGACCGCATCAGCAGCGCGTCGGAAAATCCGCGAAGCAGCATGACGCCCGCCAGCAGGCAGTACATCACACCAATCCGCTTGTGATCGACGCTGGTGATCCACTCGCTCCAGACATAGGGCAGGTGCCCCCGTCGCCAGGCCCAGAGGAACACGGCCAGCAGCATCAGGCCGACGACGCCCGCCGACACCAGCGGCAACGGGTCGTGGAACGGGATCGAGTCCCAGCCGAGCTTGCCGGTGAAACTCATTGCTCGCGCCCGTCCTTGGCCTGTTCGCCCTCGGGCGCGCCGTTCCGCATGACGATCTGGTCATAGAGGCCGGGCTGGATCCGGGGATAGCTGGCGGGGCGGACATTGCGGCTGGGATGCGCCATGGCGACGAACTGGGCCCAGTCGAGCGTCTTGCCCTGCCCCGCTTTGGCGGTCGCCACGAAGCGGTCGAAACTGGCCTGCGGCACCGCATCGACGAAGAAGTTCATGTCGGCAAAGCCCTCCCCGCTATAATGCGCCGACAGCCCGCGATAGCGCCCGGCCTTGTCGGCGCGCAGGTGGAGCGTCGAGTCCATGCCCGACATGGCGTAGATCTGGCTGCCCAGCTGCGGCACGAAGAAGCTGTTCATGACGCCCGCCGAGGTGATGCGGAACTTGACCGGCGTGCCCACCGGCACGACCAGCCGGTTGATCGTCGCGATCCCCTGTTCGGGATAGATGAACAGCCATTTCCAATCGGTCGCGACGACCTCGACGGTCATCGTCCTGGCCCTGGACGCGATCGGCTTGGGGGGATCGAGATCATGGCTGCCGATCCAAGCGATCCCGCCCAGGAACATGATAGCCAGAGCCGGGATCGACCAGACCAGCAGTTCCAGCCGCCCCGAATAAGCCCATTCAGGCAGATGTTTGGCGCGGCTGTTGCCAGCGCGGAACCACCAGCCAAAGGCGAAGGCCAGTATGATCACCGGAACGACGATAGCCAGCATCACCGCCAGCGAATTGAAGAAGATGCTGCGCTCGCCCGCCGCGATCGGCCCGGCCGGGTCCAGGATGCCGGGCTCACAGGCCGTCAGGACGACGCACAGGCCCAGCGACGCAAAACGCGCGGAACATCGGGCGAGGCGCGGATCGCGGAGCATTCATTTCGTGAACGGCGGCCTTGCGCTTTCGTTCCGCCCCGCCCGGTTTCAGGCGGCGAGTCTTCGCCCTTCGCTGTCGTCGGTGTCGTTGGCGGGTCGGTCCGTACGGCGCGGACGGGCCGCCCGGCTTGCGGTGAGGCGCGCCGCCATGCGCTGGAAGACAGGCCAGCGCGTCAGGAATGAGGACGACAGCATCGCCGCCATCCCCAACTCGGCCATGCTGCCCCATTCGATCGCCGAGGCGAGCATCATCAGGTCGCCCATCGACCCACCCGCCATGGCGAGCATCCGGATTTCGTCGATCTCGAACCAGATGGCGAGCCCGATCAGCGCCACCCCGACCACCATCATCGCCCAGTGTCCCGGCCTGACTCGATTGAGCCGCTTGGCCGGAGCCTCGACCAGCATCCGCGCCAGCCAGCGGCTGACCGGCAGATCCGGCCAGACATAGAGCAACATCGTCAACCCCAGCAGCAACAGCGTCACGGTCATCATGCCTTCCCCCTTTGATTCGGATTATGGGGCGGCAGCGGCAATTTACCAGAGGCGTGACGGCAGGCGGGCCCCACGTCTATGATCCACCCATGACCCTGCGCAGCGCCCTGTTCCTCCCCGCCTCCAACCCCCGTGCCCTTGCCAAGGCGCGAACCCTGCCGAGCGATGCGGTCATCCTGGACCTGGAGGATGCGGTCGCCCCCGATGCCAAGGCACTGGCGCGCGAGGCGGCCGTGGCGGCGGTGTGCGAGGGGGGCTTTGGCGAACGGGTGCTGGTCGTGCGGACGAACGGGCTGGATACGCCCCACGCCATGGGCGACCTCGCCGCGCTGGCGACGACACGGCCGGGCGCGGTGCTGATCCCCAAGGTGGATGACGTCGCGACGCTCGCCGCCGCGCGCGCGACGCTGGGACCGGACGTGCCGCTCTGGGCGATGATCGAGACGTGTCGCGGCATCCTGTCATTGCCCGCCATCGCGGCGGCAGCGCATGAGGTCGGGCTGGCGGCCCTGGTGGCGGGGACCAACGACCTGGCCAAGGAGATGCGCCTGCCCGCCCCGCCCGCGCCGGAGGCGCTGTTGCCGCTGCGCGTGCAGATCGTCGTCGCCGCGCGCAGTGCCGGGCTGATCGCGCTGGACGGCGTGTGCAATGCCCTCGATGCGTCCGATCGGCTGGCGGCGGAATGTGCCGAGGGGCGGCGGCTGGGCTTCGACGGCAAGACGCTGATCCACCCCAACCAGATCGCCGCCGCCAATGCCGAGTTCGGGCCCGACGAGGCGGAGATCGCCTGGGCGCAGCGGGTGGTGGCGGCCTTTGCCGAACCGGACGCGGCCACGCTGGGGGCGATCCGGCTGGATGGGCAGATGGTGGAACGGCTGCACCTGGCCGAGGCGGAGCGGATATTGGCGCTCGCGCAATCATGAGCCCCCACTCATTCCTCCCCTTATAGGGGAGGTGGCAGGGCGAAGCCCTGACGGAGGGGTGTCACCCTCTCGATAGCCTAGAACGCGATGGCATGAGGTTGACCCGAAGAAAGCCCCTCTCCTTTAGGGGAGGGGTTGGGGTGGGGCATCACCCCAAGGCTTGTCGTTTGTGGAAGCGCCCCACCCCCGGCCCCTCCCCTGAAGGGGAGGGGTGGATCAAGCTGACGTCATCGTGCTCTAGACACTCCTCCGACGCGCCGCGCGCGTCACCTCCCCTTCCAGGGGAGGAATAGGTCGGGCTTGCACGGGTTACTCCAGCTCCAAAATCACCCCATCGACCGCCAGGCTGTCGCCGGTCTTGGCGGAGATGGTCTTGACCGTGCCGGTCTTGGCCGCGCGCAGGATGTTTTCCATCTTCATCGCCTCCACGACCGCCAGCGGCTGGCCCGCCTCGACCTGATCCCCCTCGGCCACGTCGAGGCGGACGAGCAGGCCCGGCATTGGCGCGATCAGGAATTTGGACAGGTCGGGCGGGACCTTTTCGATCAGGTGCCGCGCATAGGCCGCCGCACGGGCGGGCAGGACGCGGACCGGATGGCTCGCCCCGCGCGTGGTCAGGCGGAAGCCGGTGCGGGTCCGCGCGATACGGACATGGAGGGTTTCACCATCCTCGTCCTCGACCGCGATCATCCGGTCGCCCGGCGTATAGGCGATGGCGAGGTCGAGTTCGGCCCCATCGACGCTGATCCCGTCGGTCGAGACGTTCACCGCGTGATCGACGCCGCCGATCCGCACCGTCCAGTCGGCGGGCGGCTGCAGCCGGTGGCCGAGCTGGCCGTCGATCCGCCGCGCGCGGTCGGCCTCGGCTGTGGCGGCGAAGGCGGCGACGGCGGCCAGCGTCCGGGTCAGTTCCTCGCCAGCGGGGGCGCCCTGGAAACCCTCGGGATATTCCTCGGCGATGAAGCCGGTCGACAGGGCACCCGAACGGAAGCGGGAATGCTGCATCAGCGCCGAGACGAAATCGATGTTCGTCCCCGGCCCGACGATCTCGAACGCGTCGAGCGCGGCGATCTGCGCATCGATCGCGGCTTCGCGGGTGGGAGCCCAAGTGACCAGCTTGGCGATCATCGGGTCGTAGAACATGCTGACCTCGCCGCCCTCGGCCACGCCGTCGTCGACGCGCACGCGCACATCCTCGTCGCGTTCGTCGGCGGGCGGGTTGTAGCGCACCAGCCGCCCGGTCGAGGGCAGGAAGCCGCGATACGGGTCCTCGGCATAGACGCGGTTCTCGATCGCCCAGCCGGTCAGCGTCACCTCGTCCTGGGTGAAGGCAAGGGGTTCTCCGGCAGCGACGCGGATCATCTGCTCGACCAGATCGAGGCCGGTGATTTCCTCGGTGACGGGGTGCTCGACCTGAAGCCGGGTGTTCATTTCGAGGAAGTAGAAGCTCTTGCCGGTGGTGTCCGCGCCCGACACGATCAGCTCGACGGTGCCCGCCGAATAATAACCGACAGCGCGAGCGAGGGCCACCGCCTGCTCGCCCATGGCGCGGCGCATCTCGGGCGTGACGAAGGGGGACGGTGCTTCCTCGACCACCTTCTGGTGGCGGCGCTGCACCGAGCATTCGCGCTCGCCCAGATAGACAATGTTGCCATGCTGGTCGCCCAGTACCTGAATCTCGATGTGCCGGGGCGACTCGATGAACTTCTCGATGAAGACGCGGTCGTCGCCGAAGGAGGCGAGCCCTTCGCGCTTGGTCGCCTCGAACCCTTCGCGCACATCCGCTTCCGACCAGGCGAGCCGCATGCCCTTGCCGCCGCCGCCCGCCGACGCCTTCATCATGACGGGAAAGCCGATGTCCGTCGCGATGCGCATCGCTTCCTCGGTATCGGCGATCTCGCCCAGATAGCCGGGGACGACGTTGACCCCGGCCGCCTTGGCCAGCTTCTTCGATTCGATCTTGTCGCCCATCGCGGCGATGGCGTTCGGCGGCGGGCCGATGAATGCGACGCCCGCCTCGGCACAGGCCTTGGCGAAGCTCTCCCGCTCGGAGAGAAAGCCGTAGCCGGGATGGATAGCGTCCGCCCCCGTCGCCTTGGCGGCGGCGAGGATCAGCTCTGCCTTGAGGTAGCTTTCGGCGGCGGGTGCTGGCCCGAGGCGCACCGATTCGTCGGCCAGCCGGACGTGCGGCGCGCTGGCATCGGCGTCGGAATAGACCGCGACCGTGGCGATGCCCATGGCGCGCGCGGTGCGGATCACCCGGCACGCGATTTCCCCGCGATTGGCGATCAGGATTTTCTGGAACACGGGGATACCTCTCCTATTATGTCGTTGGTCCGTGTCGAATATTATCGGGAAAGCTCCACCCCGGCGAAGGCCGGGGTCCAGTTTCCTTTTGGCCGATGGCGCGCCGCGGCTCCTCGAGGGAGGCATCTGCCACGCGCCATCGAGGGCTCACCGCAACTGGACCCCGGCCTTCGCCGGGGTGGTCAGGATGAGTGGCAAGTGCGTCACTCCGCCGCGACCCGCATGGGCTCGGCGCCTTCCATTGGCTTCAGGCCCAGCTTGGCGAACAGCGCGGCGTCCGCATCGTCACCCGCATTGCCAGCGGTCAACAGCTTGTCGCCGGTGAAGATCGAGTTCGCGCCCGCCAGGAAGCACAAGGCCTGCGTCGCTGCCGACATGCTCTCGCGCCCGGCCGACAGGCGGACCATGCTCATCGGCATGGTGATGCGCGCGACCGCGACGGTGCGGACGAACTCGATATCGTCGATCCGCGCCAGCGGCGTGTCGGCCAGCATGTCGCCCAGCACCGTGCCCTTGACCGGGACCAGCGCATTGACCGGCACGCTTTCGGGATGGCGCGGCAGGGTGGCCAGCGCATGGACGAAGCCAACCCGGTCGCCCCGCGTCTCGCCCATGCCTACGATCCCGCCGCAGCACACCGAAATGCCCGCCTCGCGCACGTTCGACAGCGTCTCCAGACGGTCCTCGAAGCAGCGCGTGGTGATGACGTTGGCGTAGTTTTCGGGCGAGGTGTCGATATTGTGGTTGTAATAGTCGAGGCCCGCCTCGGCCAGTCGCTGCGCCTGGGGGGCGTCGAGCATACCCAGCGTCATGCAGGTTTCCAGCCCCATCGCTTTCACGCCCTCGACCATGGCGACGACCTTGTCCATGTCGCGCTCCTTGGGCGAGCGCCACGCCGCACCCATGCAGAAACGCTGCGAGCCCGCCGCCTTGGCCTCCGCCGCCGCCGCCAGCACGGTTGCCACGTCCATCAGCTTCTCGGCCTTCACGTCGCTCTCGGCAGACGCGCTCTGCGAGCAATAGCCGCAATCCTCGGGGCAGCCGCCGGTCTTGATCGAGCAGAGCGTGCAAAGCTGCACCTCGTCCGCCGCATGGTGCGCGCGGTGCACCTCGGCGGCGCGGAACAGCAGCTCGGTGAAGGGCAGGTCGAACAGCGCGCTGATCTCGCCGCGGGTCCAGTCGGTGCGCAGGGGGGCCGTCTCGGGGCGCAGCGCGGTGGTCGTCGTCATCACGTCTTGTCCTGTCATTCGCCCGTCTCGGGCGGCATGTTATGTCCCAGCAGCCTCAGCACATCCTCGGCCGCTTTTACAAGATTGGTCCCGGGGCCGAAAATCGCCTGCACCCCGGCATCATACAGCGCCTGATAGTCCTGCGCCGGAATAACGCCACCCGCGATGACCTTGATATCGGCGCGGCCCGCCTCGCGAAGATGGCCGATCAGTTCGGGGATCAGCGTCTTGTGCCCGGCGGCCAGGCTGGACGCGCCAACGACATCGACGTCGCGGGCCAGCGCGATCCGGGCGGCTTCCTCGGGCGTCTGGAACAGCGCGCCCGCCACCACCTCGAACCCCAGGTCGCCGAACATCGAGGAGACGAGGTTCGCGCCACGGTCATGCCCATCCTGGCCCATCTTGGCGACGAACAGCCGGGGCTTGCGGCCGAGACGCCGCTCGACCGCCTCGACACCGCGGATCAGGCGGGCCCAGCGTTCATCCTCGGCGTACGCGCCGCCATAGATCCCGGACACCGGGGTCGGCTGGGTGCCGTAGCGCCCGAACACATCCTCCAGCGCGGCGGAAATCTCGCCCAGCGTCGCGCGCGCCCGCGCGGCCTCGACGGCCAGCGCGAGGAGGTTCACCCCCATTCCTCCCCCGGCGGGGGAGGTGGCATCGCGCAGCGATGACGGAGGGGTGTCCACGCTCGAGAGGGGGGACACCCCTCCGTCAGCGGCTGACGCCGCTGCCACCTCCCCTTGCAGGGGAGGAGTTTGGGCGGCCTCACGCAGCGCATCGAGCGCGGCCCGGCACGCCGCTTCGTCGCGCGCGGCCTTCACCGCCGCGATCCGCGCCACCTGGCCCGCGCGCACCGCGTGATTGTCGATGTCGAGGATTTCCACCGGTGCTTCGTCGACCAGCCGGTATTTGTTGACCCCGACGATCACGTCCTCGCCCCGGTCGACCTTGGCCGCACGCGCCGCGCTCGCCTCTTCGATCATCGCCTTGGGCCAGCCCGCCGCGACCGCCTTGGCCATGCCGCCCTCGGCCTCGATCCGCTCGATTAATTCCCAGGCCCCGTCGACCAGGCTCTGGGTCAGGCTCTCGACATAGTAACTGCCGCCCAAGGGATCGACGACCTTGGTCATCCCCGTTTCCTCCTGCAGCACGATCTGCGTGTTGCGCGCGATCCGGGCGGAGAAGTCGGTGGGCAGCGCGATCGCCTCGTCCAGCGCATTGGTGTGGAGCGACTGGGTGCCGCCCAGCATCGCGGCCATCGCCTCGATCGTGGTGCGGATGACGTTGTTATACGGGTCCTGCTCGGTCAGCGACACGCCCGAAGTCTGGCAATGGGTGCGCAGCATCTTCGATCGCTCGTCCTGCGCGCCCAGTTGGGTCATCGCTCGGTGCCACAGCACGCGCGCGGCACGCAGCTTGGCGACCTCCATGAAGAAGTTCATGCCGATCGCGAAGAAGAAGGACAGGCGGCCCGCGAACTTGTCGATGTCGAGCCCGCTCGCGACCCCGTATTTCACATATTCCATGCCGTCGGCGATGGTGAAGGCCAGCTCCTGGAGCTGCGTCGCCCCGGCCTCCTGCATGTGATAGCCGCTGATCGAGATGCTGTTGAACTTGGGCATCTCTCGGCTCGTATAGGCGAAGATGTCCGAGATGATCCGCATGCTCGGCTCGGGCGGATAGATATAGGTGTTGCGGACCATGAACTCCTTGAGGATGTCGTTCTGGATGGTCCCTTCCAGCTTGGAACGATGAACCCCCTGCTCCTCCGCCGCGACGATGAAGAAGGCCAGCACCGGGATCACCGCGCCGTTCATCGTCATGCTGACCGACATGGCATCCAGCGGGATGCCGTCGAACAGGATCTTCATATCCTCGACCGTGTCGATCGCGACCCCGGCCTTGCCCACGTCCCCCGTCACGCGGGCATGATCGCTGTCGTAACCCCGGTGGGTGGCGAGGTCGAAGGCCACCGACAGCCCCTTCTGCCCCGCCGCCAGATTGCGCCGGTAGAAGGCGTTCGATTCCTCGGCGGTGGAGAAGCCCGCATATTGCCGGACGGTCCAGGGTCGGCCCGCATACATGCTCGCCCGCACGCCCCGCGTGAACGGCGCGAACCCCGGCAGGCCCGGGTCCGTCCGCACGTCCGCCGCCGTATAGAGCGGCTTGACCGTGATCCCCTCCGGCGTCCGCCAGTCGAGGTCGCGCCCCTTCACCTCCCTGGCGGCAAGGGCTTCCCAGTCAGACAGGTCAGGGCGTTCTGCCATCGGCCACTCCTCATCCATTCGTTACGCGCGCGGCTTATTTTCTTTCACTAGAGCGAAATCATCATACGCGCGCAAGGGCCCGCGCCTCAGCGACCCAGGAAACGCGGCGGACGCTTTTCGAAAAAGGCCCGGCCGCCCTCCTCGCCGTCATGGGTCGCGCGGGCGGCGCGCTGGTCGTCCGCCTCGCGGGCCAGCGCGGTGGCATAGTCGCCCTCCAACCCGGCCTGGAGCGCACGGCGCATCCGCCCCAGCGCGATGCTGGGCCCCGCCGCCAGCCGCGCGGCCAGCGCCAGCGCTTCGGCGTCCAGTACGTCATCCGCGACGACCTTGTGGATCATGCCCCAGTCGAGCGCCTTGGCGGCCGGAACCCGCTCGCCCAGCATCATCATCTCGGCCGCGCGCGCCCGGCCGATCAGCCGGGGCAGCATCCAGCTCGCCCCGCCATCGGGGACCAGCCCGATATTGACGAAGGCGTGGAGGAAATAGGCATTCTCGCTCGCGACGCAGAAATCGGCGGCCAGCGCCAGGCTGCACCCGATCCCCGCCGCCGCCCCGCGTACCGCGCTGACCACCGGAATGGGCAGGTCGGCCAGCGCCAGCATCACCGGGTTGTAATGCCCGACCAGCGCGCGGTGGACGGTATCGGGCCCGACATCCCCGCCCGATATGTCGGCCCCCGAACAAAAGGCCCGCCCTTCGCCCGCGATCAGCACCGCGCGGGCGTCGGCGCGCGCCTCCAGCGCGTCGCGGATCGCATCGAACAGCGCTGGCGGCGCGGCGTTCAGCCGCTCCGGGCGGTCGAGCGTGAGGATCAGGACATCGCCCCGACGTTCGACGCGCAGCATGGCCTCGCTCAATGCCCCTCCCCCGGTGCTTCCATCAGCTCGACCAGCACCCCGCCCATGTCGCGCGGGTGGAGGAAGACGACCGGCGTGCCATGCGCGCCGATACGCGGCTGGCCCAACAGCGTCGCGCCCTTGCCCTGTAACTCGGCGACGGCGGCGGCCATGTCGGCGACCTCGAAACAGAGATGATGCTGCCCGCCCGCCGGGTTCTTCTTGAGGAAGTTGGCGATGGGAGAGCTTTCATCAAGCGGCTGGATCAGCTCGATCTGGGTGTTGGGCGCGTCGATGAAGCACACCCGCACGCCCTGTGGCGGCAGGTCGAAGGGCTCGCCGATCGCTTCGGCACCAAGGAGGTGACGATAGGTTTCGACCGTCTGCTCGATCGACGGCGTGGCGATGCCGATATGGTTGAGGCGGCCGAGCGTCATGCGCGCTTCCGATCGATATGTGTGACGAAAGCGCCAGCCCTCCCCCGGCCCAGTTTCAGGTAAACGATGCCCCGCATCGTTTCGGTCATGCCGGGGGCATGACCAACCTGGAACTCGCCTGCGGGAGGGGAGGATTTCCGGGCGGACGGCATCCGCAAGCACGCCCCTCCCGCAAGCGGGAGGGGATGGGGGAGGGAAGCCGCGCTCGCGACCATCTCAGAGCGGCAGATTGTCATGCTTCTTCCAAGGATTGGTAAGGTCCTTGTTCCGCAGCTTGCGCAGGCCCAGCGCGATGCGACGGCGGGTCGAGTGCGGCTGGATCACCTCGTCGACGAAACCCTTGCTCGCCGCCACGAACGGGTTGGCGAAGCGGGCCTCATATTCCGCGGTACGCTCGGCGATCTCTTGCGGAGTCTTGCCGCGGAAGATGATCTCCACCGCGCCCTTGGCGCCCATCACCGCGATCTCGGCGGTCGGCCAGGCATAGTTGAGGTCGCCGCGCAAATGCTTCGACGCCATCACGTCATACGCGCCCCCATAAGCCTTGCGCGTGATGACCGTGATCTTGGGCACCGTCGCCTCGGCATAGGCGAAGAGCAGCTTGGCACCGTGCTTGATGATACCATTATGCTCTTGCGCGGTGCCGGGCAGGAAGCCGGGCACGTCCACGAACGTCACGATCGGGATCTCGAACGCGTCGCAGAAGCGCACGAACCGCGCGGCCTTGCGGCTCGCATTGATGTCGAGCACCCCCGCCAGCACCGTCGGCTGGTTCGCGACGAAGCCGACCGTGCGCCCCTCGATCCGGCCGAAGCCGGTGATGATGTTGCCGCCATGGGCGGGCTGCACCTCGAAGAAGTCGCCCTCGTCGACGACCTTCGAAATCAGCTCGTGCATGTCGTACGGCTGATTGGCGCTGGCCGGGATCAGCGTGTCGAGGCTTTCCTCGATCCGGTCCCAGGCATCGGCGGTCGGCCGCTCGGGCACACCCTCGCGATTGTTGGCGGGCAGGAAGTCGATGAAGTCGCGCGCCGCCAGCAGCGCCTCGATATCATCCTCGAACGCCACGTCGGCGACGCCGGTCTTGGTGGTGTGGGTCACCGCGCCGCCCAGCGCTTCCTGCGTCACGACCTCGTTGGTCACCGTCTTGACCACATCGGGGCCGGTGACGAACATGTAGCTGGAATCCTTCACCATGAAGATGAAGTCGGTCATGGCGGGCGAATAGACCGCGCCGCCCGCGCAGGGGCCCATGATCAGGCTGAGCTGCGGCACGACGCCGCTTGCCAGCACATTGCGTTGGAACACCTCGGCATAGCCGCCGAGCGAGGCCACGCCCTCCTGGATGCGCGCGCCGCCCGAATCGTTCAGGCCGATGACGGGCGCGCCGACCTTCATCGCCATGTCCATGATCTTGCAGATCTTCTGCGCGTGCCGCTCGGACAGCGATCCGCCGAAGACGGTGAAGTCCTGGCTGAAGACGAAGACCAGCCGCCCGTTGATCGTGCCCGACCCCGTCACCACGCCGTCGCCGGGAATGATCTGTTCGGTCATGCCGAAGTCGGTGCAATTATGCTCGACGAACATGTCGAGTTCTTCGAAACTGCCCTCGTCGAGCAGCACGTCGAGCCGTTCGCGTGCGGTCAGCTTGCCCTTGGCGTGCTGCGCGGCGACCCGCTTCTCGCCACCACCGGCGCGGGCGGCGGCGCGGCGGCGTTCCAGTTCGACCATCGTCGATGCCATGACCTCATCCTCTTATGTCTTTCAGGGGTCTATGCCCGAGAGGCCGGGGGGATGGCAATCGGGGAGGCTTACGTTGTCGTAAGGGTAAGGTGCCCATTGCGCTCCCCCTCCCGCAGGCGGGAGGGGGTCGGGGGGAGGGTAAGGAGTCTCACCGAGACTGTCGCCCGTGGCGCGACCTCCCCCAACCCAGTTTCAGGTCAACGATGCCTCGCATCGTTTAGGCCATGCCCGGGCAGGACCGACCTGAAACTCGCCTGCGGGAGGGGAGTTCAGACGATCAGATATCCAGCGCCCAGCCGTCGCGCCCCTTGGGGTCGAACGGACCATTCGGCGCGAACCGCTCGCGCCCCGCCCGCAACCGCAACACGCTCCAATCACCCCGCCGGTCGACCGTCTCCAGCATACACCCAGAGGCCTCGTAAGCCGCGACCACATCGGCGCGCTGCGTCTCTAGCAGCCCTGCCAGCACCAAGGTCGCCTCCGGCCCGGCAATGGCCGCCAGTTCGGGCGCCATCGAGATCAGCGGTCCTGCCAGGATATTCGCGATGACCAGGTCATAGGGCGACGCGGCCATGATCGGATCGGCCAGCGCGCCGTCGGCGACGATCAGTTCGACCCCGTCGACGCAGTTGATCGCGGCATTCTCCGCGGTCACGTCGATGGCGATCGGATCGATATCGGTCGCCACCACCTTGGCGTCCGGCCAGAGATGCCGCGCGGCGAAAGCGAGCAGCCCGGTGCCGGTGCCGACATCGATCGCATTCGTCACCACTTCGCCCGCCATTCCGTCGAGCATGGCGAGGCACCCGCTGGTCGTCTCATGATGCCCGGTGCCGAAAGCGCGGCCCGCCGGGATGTGGAAACCGCACAAGCCCTCCGGCACCGACTCGTCGCCAGTATGGACGAAGAAGCGCCCGACCGACAGCGGCGCCAGCCCGGCCTGGCTCATCGTCACCCAGTCCTGTGCAGGCACATGCTCGACCGTGGCGGGGTGATCGCCCGCGCTCGGCACAAGCGCGCGGATCGCCGCGATCGTGGCCGCATCGGGCTCCGCCTCGAAATAGGCGTCGAGCCGCCAATGCTCGCGGTCGTCCTCAATCTCCTCGGTGGTCATGATGACCGCCTCGATCGCCAAGTCGTCGGCGGCGTCGATCGCCTCCGCCTCGTCGCGCGTGCACGGCAGGGTCAGCTTCCAGCTGTCAGCGGACATAGCTGGCTCCATTCACGTCGAGGACCGCGCCGGTCATCGAGGGGGGCGCGTCGGTGCACAGGAAACGGACGGTCGCGGCGACTTCCTCGGGCGAGGCGACCCGGCCGAGCGGAATGTCGGCGAGCAGCTTGTCGCCGCCCCGGCTGGCCAGATAATCGCCCGCCATGCCGGTCATGGTGAAACCGGGACAGACCGCGAAGGCCAGGATTCCTTGCGCCGCATAACCGCGTGCGATGGTCTTGGTCATCGCGACCATGCCGCCCTTCGACGCGGCATAATGCCAATGGGCGGGCGAGTCGCCGCGATAGGCGGCGCGGCTGGCGACGTTGACGATCCGGCCACCAACGCCCCGCTCCTGCCAGTGCAGCACGGCCAGACGGCACAGTTCGGCCGAGGCGGTCAGGTTGACCTGCATCGTGCGCGCCCAGTTCGCCGACCAGTCGTCCGCGTCGAGCGGGCTTGCCTCGAAGATCCCGGCATTGTTGACCAGGATGTCGATCGCCCCGCCCGCCTGTTCCAGCGCCTCGCCCCAGAGGCGCGCGGGGGCGCCGGCCTGCGACAGGTCGGCGGCGATACCGCTGCGGGTGCCATGGCCCAGGACCTTCATGCCCGGCAGGTCGCCCAGGCTCGATGCGATGGCCGCGCCGATGCCTCGGCTGCTGCCCGTTACCAATATCGTCGTCATGCCTGCGCCCGTGCCGGGCGAGGACCGATGCGTCAACCGGCTGGATCGATCCTCCCCGGCACGGGGAGGGGGACCGCCGCGAAGCGGTGGTGGAGGGGGCCTGCCGACGGGGATGTCCCTTGAGGAAGCCCCCCTCCGTCAGGGCTGCGCCCTGCCACCTCCCCGTACCGGGGAGGATTCGGTGTCAGGCCGCCACCCGCGCGACGAACTGGGTGGCGCTGGCCTTCAGGTCGCCCAGCCGCGTGTCGAGATGGTCAAAGCCCCGGCCGACGCGGTCGATCTCCTGCGCGACATGCTCGGTATCCAGACGGATTGCGGCGATGGTGTGCGACATCGAGTCGGCGGCCAGTGCGGTCTCGTCGACCGCCGCCGTGATCGCGGTCACCGTCTGCGCCTGTGCCTCCATGGCGTGGCGGATTCGCTCGGCCGAGACCTGGACCTCGTGCACGGTCGCCTTGATCGAGGCGTTGGTCTCTACGGTCGAGCGGGTCGCGGCCTGGATCGCGGCGATCTTGGTGGCGATGTCGTCGGTCGCGCGCGCCGTCTGGCTGGCGAGGCTCTTCACCTCCTGCGCGACGACCGCGAAGCCGCGGCCCGCATCACCCGCGCGCGCCGCCTCGATAGTGGCGTTGAGCGCAAGCAGGTTGGTCTGCCCGGCGATGTCGCGAATCAGCCCCAGGATCGATTCGATCGACTTGGCATGGTCGGACAGCATCTCCGACATGCCGACCGCCTGGCCCGCCTGGTCGGCGGCGCGATTGGCGACGTCGGCGGCCTGGTCGACCTCGGTTCGCGCGTCCTCGATCGCGCGGATCAGCCCGGCGGCGGTCTGCGCGGCCTCGCGCATCGCGACGGCGGATTGTTCGGCGGCGGCGGCGACCTCGCTCGACTTGCCCAGCATGCCGCGCGTCGACATCGACGCCTCTTGCGCCTGGCGCCGCAGGTCCTGCCCCTCGACCGAAGCGTTCTCGACCACCGAGGCGATGCCGTTGCGGAAATCCCCGGCCAGCCGCTCGCGTTCACGCTCGGCGGTCCAGTTGCGGTAACCGGCAAACAGCTCGACGGTCAGCTCGGTCTCCATGCCGTACATGCGCAGCAGCGTGTCGACCGCCACAGACCGACGTGGATCGTCCGCCGACATTTCCTCCAGGATGATTTTCAGGGCGATCCGGTCGCTGGCGCAGGACATGGCCAGCACCTCCATCGGCGGAATATCGGCGGCATAGGCCGAGGCGACCGCCCGGCCCAGCGACTCGACCCAGTCGCGCCCGGAAAGATGGCAGAAGCGATTGCGCAAATAGGTGCGCCCAGCGGTCAGCTGGCGTTCGCGATCCATCTGCGCCCATTCGGCCTGACCCGGATTCTTGCGGCGCCAATGCTCCCAATAGGCCACGACCACCTCGTCGGCGCGCGGATCGATCACCGTCCAGACGTCGGCGGCCAACCGGACCAGCGAGCCGTCGCCCCCGTCGAAAGTGCGGATCAGGGTATCGATGTCGATCCCGGCGGTAATGGCCGTGGGCGGCGGCAGATCGGAGCGCAAGAAGTGGTCCCCCATTTGACGATGGTCAAATTTTTCACGCCCCTTCTGACGCCCGAAGGGTTAAGGGCGGGTTAGCCCTGCGCCGATCCGGGCCTTCCACGAATGCCCGCCGCGACGCCCACGAAGTCTTTGCGAACCACACGCAGATACGCTCGCGACTTGCATCCTGTCGGCGTCTTCACCATAGGCATGTTCGCAAACCAGCCTGACTTTAGACTGTTCGAGGATCTGCCCTTGGCCGCCCGCAACACCGCACGCCCGCTCTCGCCGCATCTCCAGATCTGGAAATGGGGTCCCAACATGCTGGTTTCGATCCTGCACCGCGCAACCGGCACGGGCATGGCGACCGTGGGCACCCTGCTCCTCGTCTGGTTCCTGGCCGCCGTGGCGTCCGGGCCGGAGAGCTATGCGACCTTCCGCGACGTCTTCACGGTCCAGTCGGGTCATCTCAACATCATCGGCTATGTCGTCGGCATCGGCCTGACCGCCTGCCTGTTCCAGCATATCGCGAACGGCATCCGCCACCTGTTCATGGACGTGGGCGCGGGTTTCGAGCTGAAGGCAAACAAGCGTCAGGCACAGGCCACCATGGTCTTCGCCGTCGTGATGACGGTGGCCTTCTGGCTCTATCTGGGGATCAAGTGATGCGTTCGGGAACCGCAATCGGCCGCGTGCGCGGCCTGGGCTCGGCCAAGTCGGGCACCCACCACTGGCTCAACCAGCGGCTGACCGCCGGGTCGAACTTCCTGCTGGTCGCCTGGCTGCTGATCTCGATCCTGCGCCAGCCGTCGTTCGACTACGCCGCGATGCGGCTGTGGCTGTCCAGCCCCTGGGCGGCGATCCCGATGGCGATGCTGATCGCCTCGGTCTTCTATCACATGAAGCTCGGCCTGCAGGTCGTGATCGAGGATTATGAGCAGGACCAGAACCGGGTCGCGCTCCTCGTCGTCATGAACCTGTTCGTCTTTACGACCGCCGCCGTCGCCATCTTCTCGATCCTCAAGATCGCCTTCGGAGCCGCTGCATAATGTCCGCTGCCGCCTACAAGATCATCGACCATACCTATGACGCCGTCGTCGTGGGTGCGGGCGGTTCGGGCCTGCGCGCCACCATGGGCATCGCCGAGGCGGGTCTGAAGACCGCCTGCATCACCAAGGTGTTCCCGACGCGCAGCCACACCGTCGCCGCGCAGGGCGGCATCGCCGCGTCGCTGGGCAATATGGGTCCCGACCACTGGACCTGGCACATGTACGACACCGTCAAGGGGTCGGACTGGCTGGGCGACCAGGACGCGATCGAATATCTGTGCCGCGAGGCGCCCGCCGCCGTCTACGAGCTGGAGCACGCCGGCGTGCCGTTCAGCCGCACCGAAGAGGGCAAGATCTATCAGCGCCCGTTCGGCGGCATGATGCAGAATATGGGCGAAGGCCCGCCCGCGCAGCGCACCTGCGCCGCCGCCGACCGTACCGGCCACGCCATGCTGCACGCGCTGTACCAGCAGTCGCTGAAGTATGACGCGGACTTCTTCATCGAGTATTTCGCGCTCGACCTGATCATGGACGAGCAGGGCAACTGCCGCGGCGTGATCGCTTTGTGCATGGAAGACGGCTCGATCCACCGTTTCCGCTCGCACAACGTCGTGCTGGCGACCGGCGGCTATGGCCGCTGCTATTTCTCGGCCACCTCGGCGCACACCTGCACGGGTGACGGCGGCGGCATGGTGCTGCGTGCGGGCCTGCCGCTCCAGGACATGGAGTTCGTGCAGTTCCACCCGACCGGCATCTATGGTGCGGGCGTCCTCATCACCGAGGGTGCGCGCGGTGAAGGCGGCTACCTGACCAACTCCGAGGGCGAGCGCTTCATGGAGCGTTACGCACCGTCGGCCAAGGACCTCGCCAGCCGCGACGTCGTGTCGCGTTCGATGGCGATGGAAATCCGCGAAGGCCGCGGCGTCGGCAAGGAGGGGGATCATATCTACCTCCATCTCGACCATATCGACCCGAAGGTCCTGGCCGAGCGCCTGCCCGGCATCACCGAAACCGGCAAGATCTTCGCCGGCGTCGACCTGACTCGCCAGCCGCTGCCCGTCACGCCGACCGTCCACTACAACATGGGCGGCATCCCGACCAACTATCACGGCGAAGTCGTGCGGTTGAAGGACGGCAACCCGGACTCGGTCGTCCCCGGCCTGTTCGCGGTCGGCGAAGCGGCCTGCGTGTCGGTCCATGGCGCGAACCGCCTGGGCTCCAACTCGCTGATCGACCTCGTCGTGTTCGGCCGCGCGACCGGCCTGCGCATCAAGGACACGCTGAAGCCCGGCACGCCGCACGCGCCGCTGCCCGCCGGTTCGGAAGAGCTGGCACTCAGCCGCCTCGACCATTTCCGCAACGCTGCCGGTAGCGCGAGCACCGCATCGGTGCGCAGCGAGATGCAGAAGACGATGCAGCGCCACTGCGCCGTGTTCCGCACCGACGAACTGCTGACCGAAGGGCGCCAGATGATCCGCGCCACCTATGACCGGATGAAGGACATCGGCATCAAGGATCGCTCGCTGATCTGGAACACCGATCTGGTCGAGACGCTGGAGCTGGACAATCTGATCAGCCAGGCGGTCGTGACGATGGAATCGGCGCTGAACCGCAAGGAAAGCCGTGGCGCGCACGTGAACGAGGACTTCCCAGATCGCGACGACGCCAACTGGATGAAGCACACCGTCGCGACCTTCGACGGCTGGGGCGGCCAGGGCGGCGGGGTCGAAATCGACTATCGCCCGGTGCATGACTACACGCTGACCGACGATATCGAGTATATCAAGCCGAAGAAGCGGGTCTACTAAAGGTCCGCGTCGACGGTTCGGAACGAAGGGGCTGGCGAGCGATCGCCGGCCCTTTTTTTCGTTCGAGCAAGCTGTCCCGTTCTTCTCCCCTCCGGCAGGCGGGAGGGGTCGGGGGAGGGAAAGCCACAAGCGACATCGCCCGGGACAAGGCCCCCCCATCCCCCTCCCGCCTGCGGGAGGGGGTGCGCCAAGCGGCAAGCGCCCACGATCCGTCGCCCCCGCCAGCCCCCTCTTCTCCCCTCCCGCAAGCGGGAGGGGCCGGGGGAGGGAAAGCCACAAGCGACATCGCCTGGGAAAAGGCCCCTCCCCCCATCCCCCCTCCCGCCTGCGGGAGGGGGTGCGCCAAGCGGCGAGCGGCCAAGATCCTTCGCCCCCGCCGGCCCCGTATTCTCCCCTCCCGCAGGCGGGAGGGGCCGGGGGAGGGAAAGCCACAAGCGACGTCGCCTGGGGAAAGAACCCTCCCCCCATCCCCCTCCCGCCTGCGGGAGGGGGTGCGCCAAGCGGCGAGCGTCCGCGATCCTTCGCCCCCGCCAGCCCTTTCTTCTCCCCTCCCGCAGGCGGGAGGGGTCGGGAGAGGGAAAGCCACAAGCGACATCGCCCGAGGAAAGAACCCTCCCCCCATTCCCGTCCCGCAGGCGGAAGGAGGTGCGCCAAGCCTCACGCTATTCGCCTACGCACCCCCAACTGTAATCATTTCGGCAGCGCAGCGGAACGCCAGCGGCGGGGATGGGTTCACTCGGCATGCCTGCCTCCGCTATGCTTTCGCCCATGCTCTCCGATCTCGCTCCGCCGCCGCCCCGCCTGTCCGCCACGGACAGCCTGTTCCTGGATTTCGACGGCACGCTGGTCGACCTTGCCGACAATCCGGAGGGCGTGCACGTCAGTGCCGCGCTCGCCGATCGGCTGGATGCGCTCGCCGCGCACATGCCTGGCCGCCTCGCCATCGTCAGCGGCCGATCGATCGCGCAGCTGGATGCGCTGTTCGGTCCCCAGGCGGAGCATTTCACGCTGGCGGGCAGTCACGGCGCCGAGCGCCGCAGCCCGGAGGACGGGCACAGCCAGCCCGAAAAGCCCGCGCATCTCGCCACCGCGACCGAGGAGATGCGCCATGTGGCCGAGGCCAACGACCTGTATTTCGAAACCAAGAGCTTCGGCGCGGGCCTGCATTACCGCCGCAACCCGGACGCCGAACCCCTGGCCCTGCGCGAAGCCACCGCGATCGCCGAACGGCATGGCCTGACCCTGCAACCCGGCAAGATGATGGTCGAGGTTCGCCTGCCCGGTGACAAGGGCCAGGCGATCGAGACGTTGATGCAGGCCCCCGCCATGCACGGCACCGTACCGATCTTTTTCGGCGACGACGTGACCGACGAGGACGGCTTTGTCGCCGCCGCCGAACTGGGCGGTGCGGGTGTGCTGGTCGGCCCGATGCGCGAAACCGCCGCCCGTTACCGCCTGCCCGATGTCGCCGCCGTCCATGAATGGCTTGCCCAAGCGCTGGAGAATGCAAACTGATGCAACAGGACATGAACCTCTGGCCGATCGGCAACTGCCAGGTTTCCGCGCTGGTCGACTCGCACGGTCGGTTCGTCTGGGGCTGTGTGCCGCGCGTCGATGGCGACCCGGCCTTTTGCGCGCTGCTGGGCGATGGCGAGCCGGAGACGGGCTATTGGTCGATCGACCTGGAAGACCGGGTTTCGACCACCCAAGGCTATCTGCGCAACACGCCGATCCTGGTCACCACCCATATGGACGATCGCGGCAACGGTATCGAGATCACCGATTTCTGCCCGCGCTTCTCGCGCGAGGGTCGGGTCTATCGTCCGACCAGCTATGTGCGGATCGTGCGCCCGATCGGCAGTCCGCGCATCCGCATCGCCCTGCGCGTCGCGACCGACTGGGGCCATCCAACCGAGCGGACGCAGGGGTCGAACCATGTCCGCTACCTGATGACGCAGCAGACGCTGCGCCTGTCGACCGACGCGCCGGTCGGCCATATCACCGCCGAGCAGTGGTTCCGCCTCGAACGTCCGGTCCACATGTTCCTGGGCCCGGACGAGAGCTTCGCGGGCGTGCTGAGCGAGGCGTGCCGCGCCATGCTGGAGCGGACTACTAACGAATGGCATCACTGGGTGCGCGGCCTGGCCACGCCGGTCGAGTGGCAGGCGGTCGTCATCCGCGCCGCGATCACGCTGAAGCTGTGCCAGCATGAGGAAACCGGCGCGATCGTCGCCGCTCTGACGACTTCGCTACCCGAACATGCCGATTCGGGGCGCAACTGGGACTATCGCTATTGCTGGATAAGGGATGCCTATTACACGGTGCAGGCGCTCAACCGGCTGGGCGCGCTCGACGTGCTGGAGGGGTATCTCGAATATCTGCGCAACATCGTCGACGCGGCCAAGGGCGGGCATATCCAGCCGCTCTACGGCGTCGGCGGCGAGGCGACCCTGGTCGAGCGGATCGAGGAGAAGCTGCCCGGCTACCGCGCCATGGGTCCGGTCCGCGTCGGCAACCAGGCCTATGAACAGATCCAGCATGACGCTTACGGCCAGATCATCCTGTCCGACGTGCAGGCCTTCTTCGACACCCGCCTGTTCCGCATGTCGGGGGTGGAAGACTTCCATTCGCTCGAACGAGTCGGCGAACGTGCCTGGGCCAAGTACGACCAGCCGGACGCAGGTCTGTGGGAACTGCGCACCAAGAGCCATGTCCACACCTATTCCGCCGCCATGTGCTGGGCGGCGTGCGACCGGCTGGCCAATGCCGCACAGGCCCTGGGACTGGAGGACCGCCGCAGCTTCTGGCAGGAGCGCGCCGACCTGATGCGCGAGACGATCGAGCAGGCCGCATGGCGCCCCGAGACGCAGCGCATGTCAGCGACCTTCGGCGGCGACGATCTGGACGCCAGCATCATCCAGTTGCTCGACCTGCGTTTCCTGTCGCCCGACGATCCCCGCTTCCGCTCGACGCTGGAGGCGGTGGAAAAGGGCCTGCGCCGGGGCAGCCACATGCTGCGCTATGCGACCGAGGATGACTTCGGCCTGCCGCATACCGCTTTCAACGTTTGCACCTTCTGGCTGATCGAAGCGTTGTATGTCACCGGGCGTCATGAAGATGCCCGCGCGCTGTTCGAGGAGATGGTGGCGCGCTGCACCCCCGCCGGGCTTCTGTCCGAGGATATCGACCCGAATACGGGCGAGCTGTGGGGCAATTATCCGCAAACCTATTCGCTGGTCGGCCTGATCAACTGCGCCGTCCTGCTGAGTAAACCATGGAGTGCCGTGCGATGAGTCGCCTGATCGTCATCTCGAACCGGGTCCAGCCGCCCACCACCGGGCCGGGCGGCAATCAGGGCGGGCTGGCGGTCGCACTCCTGGCCGCGCTGCGCGAACAGGGCGGCATCTGGTTCGGCTGGTCGGGGGAGACCACGGACGAGTTCAACGGCCATATCAACTTCCAGCAGGGCGGCGGCGTCACCACGGCGACCATCGACCTGGAAGAGCAGGACATCGACGAATATTATAACGGCTATGCCAACCGGACGTTGTGGCCACTCTTCCACTATCGCATCGACCTGACCGAGTTCGAGCGCGACTTCGATTCGGGCTATGCCCGCGTCAACGAACGCTTCGCCGAGACGGTGCAGCCGCTGATCGAGCCGGACGATCTGGTCTGGGTGCATGACTATCACCTGATCCCGCTGGGCCGCTATTTGCGCCAGCGCGGGTTCAAGAACCGGATCGGCTTCTTCCTCCACATCCCATGGCCGCCGGTGCGGCTGCTGATGTCGCTGCCCAGCCATCGCAAGCTGGTGGAGTCGCTCTTCGCCTATGACGTGGTCGGTTTCCACACCGAGGACTGGCTGGACAGCTTCCGCGACTACGTCACCAAGGAGCTCGGCGGCACACTCGGTGAGAATGGCGAGGTGACGTGGAACGGCAAGACCATCCAGGCGATCCGCGCGCCGATCGGCATCGAAACCAAGGAGTTCGAGGAAGCGGCGAATGGCCATGACGCGCGTTTCGCGCGCGAACGCATGTACATGTCGGCGACCGGCCGCAGCCTGATCGTCGGCGTCGACCGGCTGGATTATTCCAAGGGGCTGACCGAGCGCTTCCTGGGATATGAACGCTTCCTGGCGCAGCATCCGGAGCGGCGCGGGCTCGTCTACATGCTACAGATCGCGCCGCCCAGCCGTGAGAAGGTGAACACCTATCAGGAGATTCGCGCCAATCTCGACTCGCTGTCGGGGCGGATCAACGGCGAATATGCCGATATCGACTGGGTGCCGATCCGCTACGTCAACAAGGGGTTTCCGCGCCCGGTGCTGGCGGGCATCTACCGCGCGGCGCGGATCGGGCTGGTCACGCCGCTTCGCGACGGCATGAACCTGGTCGCCAAGGAATATGTCGCGGCGCAGGACCCCGAAGACCCCGGCGTGCTGATCCTGTCGCGCTTCGCGGGCGCCGCCGAGCAGTTGAAGGACGCAGTCCTGATCAACCCGTACAGCGCCGAGGAAATGTCCGACGCGATCGTCCAGGCCCTGGCCATGCCGCGCGCCGAGCGTATCCGCCGCTGGGAAAGCCTGATCGACAATGTCCGGCGCGAGGATGTGTTCTGGTGGTGCGAGCAGTATCTGTCGGCGCTGCGCGGGGATGGGGTTGAGGCAGAGGCCAAGGCGATCGAGGCAGCGGCGCACTAAACTATTCCTCCCCTATAAGGGGAGGTGGCAGGGCAAAGCCCTGACGGAGGGGTGTCCCCCTATCGAGGGTGGGACACCCCTCCACCATGCTGCGCATGGTCCCCCTCCCCTTGCAGGGGAGGAATGTTCGAATGATGCTCCAACCGCCGCCGGGGCAGGGCTTCGGGCATCTCCCGCCGGATATATTCCAGCAGCCCCTCGCGAATCTCGCAGCGCAGGTCGAAGGCGATCGCCGCATCGCGCGCGGTCATCAACCCGCGCACCTCGATCGAATCCGGCTTCACGTCCGTCACCTGCATGTTGAAGAAGCGCCGGTCCCAGCGCGGGCTCGCCTCGACCAGCTGACCCATCTTCTCGCGCAGGCGGGGAATGTCGGCCGCCGGATCGAGATACCAGAAGACGGACCCCAGCAACTGGCTCGTCTCGCGAGTCCAGTTCTGGAAACTGTTTTCCAGGAACTTGGCGACCGGCACGACGAGGCGGCGCTCGTCCCAGATGCGCACCACGACGAAGGTCAGGTGGATCTGTTCGATCCGCCCCCATTCGTTATCGATGATGACCACGTCGTCGAGGCGGATCGGCTCGGTAAAGGCCATTTGCACGCCCGCGATCAGATTCTTGAGCGCGGGCTGCGCGGCGGCACCGACGACCAGGCCCGCGATACCCGCCGAGGCCATCAGCGTGACGCCGATGGTGCGGATGCCAGGCACGCTCAGCAGCATCAGGCAGACGGTCAGGAACACGATCAGGAAAATGCCGATCCGCCCGAGTATCTGCGCACGCGTCCGCTTGCGCCGGGCGCGCAGGTTATCCTCGACGCTGATATCGGCGCGCAGATACACCACGCCCTGCAACGCCCGCAGCGCCGACACCGCCAGCCAGCCGAGCAGGGCCGGTACGACGAACCCCAGCACCTGCCGCCAGATTTCCCGCCCGTCGCTCGACATCGGCACCAGCCGCATCGCGAAACTGACCGCGATGGCGATCGCCACCCAGCGCAGCGGCTGGCGGATATGTTCGAGGACCAGGTCGTCGCTCTGGCTGGCGGTCCGTCTGGCGGCATGGCCCGCGATACGCATCGCGACACTGTGTACCAGGACCGCGATCAGGATCGCCGCCGCAATGACGAGGACATGTTGCAGCCACAGCCATTCGGCCGGAATGTCGAGTGATCGGAGCCAGCGCATGGGTTGCTAAAGGGTGGCGGTGGGGAATGTTCCCATAGGCTGGGGATTCCCTTCCCCTTCGACTCCGCGCAGGCAGGACGGAGGTCGGTATGAGGTCCATCCCACCCAAACCCCGTTCAGCCTGGGCGAAGTCGAAGGTCACGCCCCCACCCTCGCCAAGCACGAATACGCCCCCCGACCGAAGCCGGAGGGCGTCTTCATCACAATCCGATCACCGTGCCGGGCGAACCGCGCCGGTCGGGACCGGGGCCGGAGCCCCAGCGGGCGGAGGCGGCAGGGGCGCCCCCTGGGGCGCAGCGCCGTCCACCGGCGGCGGGGGCGGCGGCATCATGCCCGGTGCGCCGGGACCACCGGGACCACCCGGCGCACAGCCACCGGGAGGCGGCGGGGGGGCGCCCGGACCACCCGGGGCACCGGGTCCGCCCGGACCACCGGGGGGCGGAGGCGGCGGCGGACCGTCACCGCGCGGACCACCCGGACCACCGGGGCCACGCGGACCGCCCGGCGGGGGCGGCGGCGGGCCGACGGGGATCACCGACCCTTGCGGATTGACCAGATACTGGGCGTGCATCACCCCGTCGTCGAAGCGGCCCTGCACCATGACGTTGCTGCCGACCGAGGGCATGGCGTCGCGATTGCTGGCGACCATCGCGCGGCCGGTCGCGTCCTGGACCACGAAGCGGTCGCCGAACACTTCGGCCACCCGCCCCTTGGCGGTGACTACGCCGCCGGTCGAGGCGAGCTTGGCGATCGGCGTCGGGGTCGACGGCGCCATGGTGACGGTCGGCCGGGTCATCGACACGGCGGCGGCGCCCCCGCCCGCGCCCAGCGCGATCAGGACGGCGGCGGCGGCAGCCAGCGGGGCCTTGCCCTGCAGGCGCGGGGCCGGAATTTTGAAACGAGACATGTGTGATCTCCTTGGTTGATGCACCGCTTTTAGGTGATTCGACCCGATGCCCGCTGAACCAGCCGGTTCAGATTGGGTTTACCCAGTACGGCGATAGCGGCATGCGCGGGGCCATAAGGGGAAGACGACACGTCATGCGGATTCTGCTGGTCGAGGATGATCCCGCGCTGGGCCCCGCCATCGCGCGCGCGCTGCGTGCCGAACAATGCGCGGTCGACCTGTTCGCCAGCGGGGTGGACGCGGGCCATGCGGGCGACACCGAAATCTACGACGCCGCCGTGCTCGACCTGGGCCTGCCCGATGGTGACGGCATGACCCTGCTGCGCCAGTGGCGAGAGGCGGGGCGCGCCCTGCCCGTCCTGATCCTGACCGCGCGCGACGGCTGGTCGGACAAGGTCGCCGGGTTCAAGGCGGGCGCGGACGATTATCTGACCAAGCCGTTCCGGGTCGAGGAACTCGTCATGCGCCTGCGCGCGCTGGTCCGCCGTGCGGCGGGCCATGCCCAGCCGCGCCTGACCTGCGGCCCCCTCTCCTTTGACAGCCAGACCGGACAGTTCGAGCTGGACGGCCTGCCGCTGAAGCTGACCGCGTTCGAATGGCGGGTGCTGTCGGCGCTGATGCTGCGCAAGGAGGCGGTGATCCCCCGGCTGGAACTGCTGGAGCGCGTCTATGAGGGGGATGCCGATGTCGACTCCAACAGCCTGGAGGTGATCGTCGGCCGCCTGCGCAAGAAGATCGGTGCCGACCTGATCGAGACGGTGCGCGGCATGGGCTATCGCCTGACCGCCGGTGCGGCGGCATGAGGCCAGGGTCGATCCATGGCCGGATGATCCTGATGTCCGGCATCGCGATCCTGGGTGCGCTGCTGCTCGCGGGATGGGGGCTGGCGGGCGCGTTGGAGCGGATCGTCACGCAGGGGCTCGACCGGCGGCTCGACTCGGAAATGGCGATCCTCGCCTCGGCAGTGGATTCGCAGGGGCGCATCGACCGGGACCGGATCGCGAACCGGCGTGGCCTGCTCGAACCCGAACCCGGTTGGCGCTGGCGGATCTCGGGGCCGGACGGCGTGCTGGCCTCCGGCGACTTCCCTCCGCTGGCCGAGCCGCATCCACCTTTCCCCGGCGCACCGGGCGACCATGGGCCACCGGGACCACCGCCGCCCAGCCCCTCACCCGGCCCCGCCGCCGCCCCAATCGCGCCGCCGCAACCCGCCGAGGGGCGCACCGAACAGGGCGTGCGCGTCCATGCCCGGCAGGTGACGATCCCCAGTGCACGCGGCCCCGTAACGATCAGCGCCGCCGCGCCGCGCGCGGTCGTCGCCCAGCCGATCCGCGCCGCGCTCGTGCCGCTGCTGGCCATGCTGGCCGGGCTCGGCGTGTTGCTGGCGGCGGCGAGCCTGCTGCAGTTGCGCCTGGGCCTGCGTCCGCTGCGCCGCCTGCGCGACGAGGTGGCGGCGATCCGGGCGGGCGAGCGAGCGCGGGTCGACGAGGACCAACCCGCCGAGCTTCGGCCGCTAGCGCATGAGTTGAACGCCCTGGCCGCCGACAGCGAGCGGGCCCTGGCCACCGCGCGCGCGTCCGCCGCGAACCTCGCCCATGCGCTGAAGACGCCGGTCGCCACGCTGGCGCTCGATCTGGCCGGGGACCCGCCGCGCGCGGCGCAGGTCGCGCGGATCGGCGACACGATCCGCCACCACCTCGCCCGCGCCCGAGTCCAGGCGGGGGCGGTACGCGCCGCGACCGCCCTCGCCCCCGCCATCGCCGATCTGGTAACCGCGATCCGGCGGCTGCACGCCGATCGCGGCGTCACCCTGTCGAGTGCAATACCCGATAATCTGGCCGTCGCGATGGATGCGCAGGATCTGGACGAGGTCGCGGGCAACCTGATCGACAATGCCGCGCGCCATGCCCGCGCCACCGTGCATATCCACGCCCAGGCCGAGGATCGCCAGATCCGCCTGAGCGTCGTGGACGACGGCCCCGGCATCGCCGAGGCGGACCGGATCCGCGCGACCCAGCCCGGCACGCGGCTGGACGAACGCGGCGACGGACATGGCTTTGGCCTGGGCATCGCACGCGAACTGGCCGAACTGCATGGCGGTCGCCTGATCCTCGATCAGGCCGAGAATGGCGGCCTGTCCGCCACCGTCCTGCTGCCCCGCGCCGCGCGCCCCGAGTAATCAGGCCGAATAATCAGGCCGAATAATCAGGAGAGGATCATGATCGCCACCCGGTTCCGCCCGCTGGTCCTGCTGCCCGCGCTGGCGCTGCTGCTCCAGGGACAGGCCATGCCGCCCTCCCCCGCCGATATTTACGGCCCGCTGTTCGGCGCGGTGCAGGAGGCGCAGGTGTTTGCCGACGGCAAGACCTTCGCCGATGCCGTTCCGCGTGAAGCGCCGCCAGCGATCATGGCCGCCTATGCCCGCGAAAAGCCGATGGGCAAGGCGGCGTTGACCGCATTCGTCCGCCGCCATTTCACGGTGCGCGGCGAGACACAGACGAAGCCCCCCTTGCGCGAGCGTATCCGCGAACTCTGGCCGGTCCTGGGCCGCGCGCCGTTCGCGCCCGTCGCGGGATCGTCGGCGCTTGGGCTCGACCATGGCTATGTCGTGCCGGGCGACCGCTTCCAGGAGATTTATTACTGGGACAGCTATTTCACGATGCTGGGGCTGAAGGCCGATGGGCAAGCCCCGCTGATCGAGGCGATGCTCGCCGATTTCGTCGATCTGGTCGAACGCTATGGCCATATCCCCAACGGCACCCGGACCTATTATCTCAGCCGGTCGCAACCGCCCTTCCTGGCGCTGATGATGGACCTGTCCGACGATCGCGATCCGGCGCTGGCGAAGCGGCGGCTGGCGGCGCTGGTCCGCGAACATGATTACTGGATGGCGGGGGCGGCGTGCCTCGACGCCAGCGGTGCCTGCCAGCATGTCGTGCGGATGCCCGACGGCAGCCTGCTCAACCGCTATTGGGACGCGCGCGACACCCCCCGCGACGAAAGCTGGCGCGAGGATCGCGAAACCGCCGCCAAGGCCGCGCCGCGTGCCGCTGGCATGGTCCAGCGCGACCTGCGCGCGGCGGCGGAATCGGGCTGGGACTTCAGCTCGCGCTGGCTGGCCGATCCGATGCGGCTGGAGACGATCCGCACCACCGACATCGTGCCGGTCGATCTCAACAGCCTGTTGTGGATCAGCGAAACCCGGATCGCCGCGCGGGCGAAGGCGGCGGGTGACACGGCAACGGCGCAGCGCTTCACCGAACTGGCCGCGCGGCGCAAGGTGGCGATCGACCGCTATCTGTGGGTCGCGGGCGAGAAGCGCTATGCCGATTGGGACTGGGCCGCACGGCGCGCCACGAACAGCCGCACCGCCGCGTCGCTCTTCCCCCTGTTCGCCGGGCTTGCCAGCGCGGACCAGGCGCGTGCGGTCACCGCAACGACCCGCGCCACGCTGGTCGGCGAAGGAGGCCTGCGCACCACCGCCATCCGCTCGGGCCAGCAATGGGATGCGCCCAATGGCTGGGCCCCGTTGCAATGGATCGCGGTCGAGGGGCTGGGGCGGTATGGCGAGCAGGCGCTGGCCAGGGATATTGCCCGCCGCTGGGTCGCGACGGTCGCACGCACCTATGCCGAGACAGGCAAGCTGCTGGAGAAATACGATGTCGAGGAGCGGCGGCCCGGTGGCGGTGGAGAATATCCGACGCAGGACGGCTTTGGCTGGACCAATGGCGTGACGGCGGCGATGCTGGAGCGCTGGCCGGATTTGGGACGCTGACTAAATGCGATAACCTTCTGCTCCCCCTCCCGTAAACGGGAGGGGGCCGGGGGGAGGGTTGGGAGTCTCACCGAGACCATCGCCTGTGGCCTGCCCTCCCCCGACCCAGTTCCAGGTAAACGATGCCCGGCATCGTTTAGGTCATGCCGGGGGCATGACCGACCTGAAACTCGCCTGCGGGAAGGGAGCAAGAAGGTCAGAATCCCCCCTCCCCCGTCACGCCATATCGTGTAGCGGACCCCGCATGACCGACACCTCGCACACCGTCCTCGGCATCGACTTCGGCACCACCAACTCGGTCATCGCGCGTGCCGATGCGGGGGAGTCGCATCTGGTCGCACTCCATGGTCCGAAGGGTGAAGATCCGGTCTTCCGCTCCGCCCTGTGCTTCTGGGAGGATGACGGCATCGAGGTCGAGGCCGGCCCCTGGGCGATCGCCGAATATCTCGACTTCCCAGGCGGCAGCCGCTTCATCCAGTCGTTCAAGTCGGTCGCAGCCTCACCCGTGTTCGAGCATGCCACCGTATTCGACAAACGCTATCGCTTCGAGGAACTCGGCCGCGCGTTCCTCGACCGGATGGCGGCGCGCAGCGGCGGCGTGCTGAACGGCCGGGCGGCGCGAATCGTCGTCGGGCGTCCCGTCGAATATGCCGGGCACCGCCCCGACGAAGCGCTGGCCCGCGAGCGGTACGACGCGATGTTCGCGCGGCTGGGGGCCGAAATCCATTATGTCTACGAACCGCTGGGCGCCGCGTTCAGCTATGCCTCGCGAATCACCGAGCCGACGACCGTGCTGGTCGCCGACTTTGGCGGCGGCACCAGCGATTTTTCCATCGTCCGCATCGCCGCGCCGGGTGCCGAGCGGCGCTGCGAGCCGCTGGGCCATGCCGGCGTCGGTATTGCGGGCGACCGGTTCGACCAGAAGCTGATCGACCATCTCGTCCTGCCACTGCTCGGCGCGGGCGGCAGCTATCGCTCGTTCGACAAGGTGCTGGAGATTCCGCGCGGATATTTCGCCGATTTCGGCGACTGGTCGCGCCTGGCCCTGATGCGCAACCGCAAGACGCTGGCCGAGCTGGAAAAGCTGCGTCGCGCCGCGCTCGACCCGCAAGCCATCGGGCGGATGATCGCGATCATCGAGGAGGAGCAGGGATATCGCCTCTACGACGCGGTCGGCCAGGTGAAGCGCGACCTGTCCGCGGCCGAACATGCGCAGTTCCGGTTCGAGGGCGGCGGGTTGCGAATCGAGGCGGATGTCGCGCGCCGGGATTTCGAGGCGTGGATCGCCCCCGATCTCGCGCGGATCGAGCAGGCGGTGGACCGGGCGCTGGCGGCGGCCGCGACAGAGGCGGGGGCGATCGACCGGGTGTTCCTGACCGGCGGCACCTCGCTGATGCCCGCGATCCGGCGGATGTTCGAGGTGCGGTTCGGCGGTGAAAAGATCGCGACGGGGGGCGAACTCACGTCGATCGCGCACGGCCTGGCGCTGATCGGCGAGCAGGCGGATATCGGAGCCTGGGCTGTCTAAAAAAGCCCCTCCCGTAAACGGGAGGGGTTGGGGGAGGGCAAGGCCGCGAGCGACAGGCTCTGTGAGACCCCACCCTTCCCCATCCCCTCCTGCCTGCGGGAGGGGAGCGTCATACGGACAGGTTGAGGCTTAGAATCCCTTCTTCAGCGTCACGAACCACTGGCGCGGGGCGCCCGCCAGCAGCGTCTGGTTGTCGCCGCTGGCGGTGAAGCCGTTGGTGCCGATGGTCGAGATATAGCGCTTGTCGGTCAGGTTGGTCACGCTACCCTCGATCGTGAAGCCACCCCATTCCGCCGGAAAACGATAACCGATGCTGGCATCGACCAGCACGCGCCCGTCGACCGACTGGTCGTTCAGATAGGTGAAGTAGCGCTTCGACATATAGTCCGCGCCGACCCGACCGAAGAACCGGCTGTCGTCATAGACCAGCTCGCCCTTGACCATGTTCTGCGGCGTGTCGACCACGTACCGCCCCTTCTCGGCCAGCAGGTTGCCCGAACCGTCGCGCACCGTCTGCTGATAGGTGGCATGGTTGTAGGAATAGCTGGCCAGCGCCGAGAAGGCGGAGGTCAGGCGATAGAAGGCGGATAGCTCCGCGCCATAGCTTTCCACGCCGCCGACATTGTTCAGCGTCGGCGGAATGCCCTGGATCGCGGTGCCGACCGAATAGGTCAGCAGGCGGTCGGAGAAGTCGATATAGTAACCGACCGCCGACAGCTGCAGCCCGCCGGTGCGGACGCGGACGCCGCCCTCGGCCGTCTTCGACTTTTCAGGCCGCACGGTGCCCGCGACGGCGTTGAACGCAGCCTGGCTGATCGAGAAGGGCGGCGCGGTCGCGGCGGCGATGAAGGCGCGCATATTCTCGGTATAGCTGGCGAAGACCTCGGCCTGGTTGCCCAGGTGCAGCACCGCGCCGACCTGCGGCAGGAACCAGTCCTCGCTCTTGATCCGCCCGCGCGCCAGCGTGCCCGCCAGCAGATTGGCCTGGTTGCGCACCCGCACCCCCTTCCAGCCGCCGTTCAGCGTCAGCTGGCCGATGTCGAGCGTGTCGCCGACCGAATATTGCAGCGTCTCGGTATCATACTTCCCGTTCCAGGTCGTCGACATCGGGTTCTTCTGGAAATCCAGCGCATTGCGGTTCGGCGTCGCGGTGTCGGTCATGCCATAGAGGCGACGCGCCTGGTGCAGCGTATTGCTCTCATACCAGCCGGTCAGCTCCAGCTTGTTCGCCCCCGTCGTCAGCGCCAGCTTGGCGATCGTGCCGGCCCGGTCGAGGCTGTATTCGGTGGTGCGGAAGGACAGCGGCGCAGGGTTGGTGATCGGCGTGCCGTCGGCATTGGGCGCGCCCGCCACGGTCGGGCTGTACGGCGTGATCCACGACCCCTGGCCCTTGTTATGGTGGTAATAGCTGGTCGAGGTCAGCGACAGCGCCTCGGTCAGCTTGGCGGCAAAGGTCACGCCGCCCAGATAGTCGCGGCGCAGGCCCGCTGCGTCATAATAGCCGTCGTCCAGGGTGATGCCGTTCGGCAGGCCGTTGGCGACACCGGCATAAGGCGCGGTGAAGCCGGTCAGCGAGCCGTTGTTCGCGCGCGCATAGGCCGCCGCCGCCGCACCGTTCGTCGCCTGCTTGGCATACAGGATCGCCAGTGGGTAATTGTTCGAGATATTGTCGTTGAAATAGCCGCGACGCTTGATGATATCGAGGCTCAGGTCCTGATAGTCGTTCTCGCGACGGTCGGAGAAGTTCAGGAAGCCGGTGATCGAACCCCGGTCACCAAAGTCCTTGACCAGCTTGGCATTGGCCTGATGCTGACGCTGGCTGCCATAGCCCTTCCACTTGTCGGTGGTCAGATAGGCATAGCTCAGATAACCCTTCAGCCCGCCGCCCAGGTCGCCGCTGTCGGCACGGACGAAGGCGCGGATCGTGTCGTTGCTGCCATAGGTGCCCGACGCGGCCAGCGCGGCCGTGTCGGACGGCGCGCGGCTGGTGAATTCGATCGTGCCGCCCAGATTGCTGGTCGAGGCGGTGCCGAGCGCGCCCGCGCCCTGCGCCACGCTGGTCGTGGCGATATTTTCCGAGATGATTGCCCGGCTGATATGCAGGCCGTTGGTCGGGCCATAGCTCATATCGCCCAGCGGCACGCCGTCCAGCGTGAAGCCCAGCCGGTTCTGGTCGAACCCGCGAAGCGAGATCTTGGTCGACCATTCATAGGCACCGAACGGGTCGGCCGACTGGAAATTGACGCCGGGCAGCTTCGAGATCGCCTTGAGCGGCGAGGTGCCGGGGGTCAGGCGGCTCAGATCGGCGGCGGTCACGGTCTGGACCTGACGGCTCTGGCCGAAGCCGAGCACGACGACATCGCCCGAGGCCCCCGCCTGGTCGTCGGCCGCCGTGGTCGGGTCGGCGGCGACCGGGTCGGCGGTGCCGGTGACGGCGGCCTGCGCGGGCAGGGTCTGCGCGGCGACGCTCGGGGCCATCAGCGCGATCGGCGCGGCCGTCACCAGAAACTTCAGCATGTTCATTTCGCCCCCAATGGCTTTGTTACCCTAATGGGCAAGGCGCATGGGGCCGGGTCATGACGCGCCCGCGACAAGGCCGTGACTGGTTTGTGACGGAGGCGGAATGTGCTTTGGGGGTGACAGCTTCAATCCTCCCCGTGCCGGGGAGGATTGAAAAAGGGGCCGGGCAACTTGCGCTGCCCAGCCCCCTTTCCTGACCCTTTAGGCGAAAATCAGCGCGCGATGCCGCCCGCCGCCAGCACCGCCAGCGTGACCAGATCGCCCGCGGTCGAAGTCATCGGTGCGATCTGCACCGGCTTTTCCATGCCGATCAGCATCGGGCCGATCATGCTGTCGCCGCCCAGTTCGCGCAGCAGCTTGGCCGAGATGTTCGCCGACTGGAGGCCCGGCATGATCAGGACGTTGGCCGGTCCCGACAGGCGCGAGAACGGGAAGTTCGCCATCTGCTTCGGGTTCAGCGCGACGTCCGGGGCCATGTCGCCTTCATATTCGAAACCGACCTGCCGCTTGTCGAGCGCCAGCACGCCGTCGCGGACATTGTCGATCCACTGGCCCTCGGGGTTGCCGAAGGTCGAATAGGACAGGAACGCCACGCGCGGCTCATGCCCCATGCGGCGGGCGACGGCGGCGGTGCGCTCGGCGATATCGGCCAGTTCCTCGCCCGAGGGGCGCTCGTTGACCGTGGTGTCGGCGATGAAGACCGTGTGGCTCTGCCCGACGAGCAGGTGGATGCCGAACGGCACCTTGCCGTCGACCGGGTCGATCACCCGGCGAATCTCGCGGAAGCTCTGCGCATAGGTGCGGGTGATGCCGGTGATCATGGCATCGGCCTGGCCCAGCTGCAGCATGACCGAGCCGAAGATGTTGCGATCCTGGTTGATCATCCGCTCGGCATCGCGGCGCAGATAGCCGCGACGCTGGAGCCGCTCATAGAGGAAGTCGACCATTTGCGGCACCATCTCGGAGGTGCGGCTGTTGTGGACTTCATATTCATGCGGGTTGGTGACGCCCAGCGCCTTCAGGCGGTCATAGACGTCGTCGCGACCGACCAGCACCGGGGTGCCGTAACCGCCTTCCTTAAAGGCGATGGCGGCGCGCAGCACGACTTCCTCTTCGCCCTCGGCGAACAGCACGCGCTTGGGATGCGCGCGCGCGCCTTCATAAGCGAGCGTCAGGACCGAGGTCGTCGGGTTCAGACGCGCGCGCAGCTTCTGGCGATAGGCGTCCATGTCCAGGATCGGCCGCGTCGCCACGCCCGAATCCATCGCCGCCTTGGCCACCGCCGAGGGGACCAGTTCCATCAGGCGCGGATCGAACGGCGCGGGGATGATATATTCCGGGCCGAAGCTGTGCTGCGTCCCGTACGCCAGCGCCACTTCCTCGGGCACGCGCTGGCGCGCCAGTTCGGCGATCGCGTTGGCGGCGGCGATCTTCATCTCGTCATTGATGCCGGTCGCGCGCACGTCGAGCGCACCGCGGAAGATGAAGGGGAAGCCGATGACGTTGTTGACCTGGTTCGGATAGTCCGAACGGCCGGTCGCGACGATCGCGTCGGGGCGCGCGGCCTTGGCGAGCTCGGGGCGGATTTCCGGTTCCGGGTTGGCCATCGCGAAGATGATCGGCGAGGGGGCCATGTCCTTGACCATCTCGGGCTTCAGCGCGCCCGCCGCCGACAGGCCCAGGAACACGTCCGCCCCCGACAGCGCCTCGGTCAGGGTGCGGCGGTCGGTGGCGGCGGCATGCGCCGACTGCCACTGGTTGATGTCGTCGCGGCCCTGATAGATGACGCCGGTGCGGTCGCACATGATGACATTGTCATGGCGCACGCCCATCGCCTTCATCAGCTCGGTGCAGGCGATCGCCGCCGCGCCCGCGCCGTTGACGACGACCTTGATCTCGTCCAGCCGCCGCTTGGTCAGCAGGCAGGCGTTGATCAGACCCGCCGCGCAGATGATCGCGGTGCCGTGCTGGTCGTCGTGAAAGACCGGGATGTTCATCCGTTCGCGCAGCGTCTGCTCGATGATGAAGCATTCGGGGGCCTTGATGTCCTCCAGGTTGATGCCGCCGAAGCTCGGCTCCATCAGTTCGATCGCGTCGATGATCCGGTCGACATCCTCGGTCTTCAGCTCAATGTCGATCGAATCGACGTCGGCGAAGCGCTTGAAGAGGACGGCCTTGCCCTCCATCACCGGCTTGGACGCCAGCGCGCCCAGATTGCCGAGGCCGAGAATGGCAGTGCCGTTCGAGATGACGGCGACCAGATTGCCCTTGGCGGTATAGTCATAGGCGCAGGCCGGATCCTCGGCGATGGCCAGCACCGGCACCGCGACGCCGGGCGAATAGGCCAGCGCCAGGTCGCGCTGCGTCGCCATCGGCTTGGACGCGATGATCTCGATCTTGCCGGGCCGCCCCTCGGAGTGGAACAGCAGGGCTTCGCGCTCGGAGAACTGGTCGGTGGGTTCGTCGGACATGCGCGCGGCCTTCGATGCTGTTGGTACAAGGACGCTACGGCTCTTGAAGCTTTCGGGCACGGCTGACAACCCTGTCACGCAGCCCTTTTGCCGCCCTAGGCAAGCCAAGCCATCAGCCTTATAACTTGATCTATGGAACATGAGCCCGGCATTTTCGAGCAGCGCGACGAGGCGGCCGAACTGGCCGCCGATGAACGCGCGCGGGCCGATTTCAAGGCAGGCCGTTTCGTGAGCCACGACAAGATGGCCACATGGCTGAAGACCTGGGGCACGCCCGATCGCAAGCCCTTGCCCCTCGAATGGCTGAAGTAAGCTGGTCGATTCAGGCCTCGCTCCAACTCGCCGCGATCGTCGATGACATCGAGCAGTTCGACCCCGACGCCGCCCGGCGCTTGGGTGAAAGGCTGATCGAGGTCGCCGAATCCCTGCAACGCTTCCCGGATCGCGGCAGACCCATCTCCCATGGTCGCCGCGAGATGGTGACGGTTCGCCCCTATATCCTGCGCTACGAACATGACGGCCAAACCGTCCTGATCCTCGGCATCCGCCACGCCGCCCAACTTTCCGACGATTGAAGAAGCCCCATGACCACCCCCACCCCTATGATGGCGCAGTATCTGGCGCTGAAGGCCGAGGCCGAGGATTGCCTGCTCTTCTATCGCATGGGCGACTTCTTCGAGCTGTTCTTCGACGATGCGCGGATCGCGTCGGGCGTCCTCGACATCGCCCTGACCTCGCGCGGGGAGCATGAGGGCGAGAAGATCCCGATGTGCGGCGTGCCGGTCCATGCCGCGACCGCCTATCTGCAACGGCTGATCAAGGCCGGGCACCGCGTCGCCATCGCTGAACAGACCGAGACGCCGGCCGAGGCCAAGGCGCGCGGTGGATCCAAGGCGCTGGTCGCGCGCGGCATCGTGCGCGTCGTGACGGCGGGCACGCTGACCGAGGAAGCGCTGCTCGACGCCAAGTGCGACAATTGGTGCGTCGCGATCGGCGAGGCGGGCGGCGCGGTGGCGCTGGCGGCGGCCGATATCTCGACCGGGCGCTTCGTGGTGATCGACGTGAAGGCCGATGCGCTGGGGGCCGAGCTCGCCCGCTTGGCCGCCGCCGAAGTGGTCGCGGCGGAGAATGCGACCCATGTCGACGCCGCCACCACGCTGCGCCCCTCCGGGACCTTCGACAGCGGGCAAGGCGAGGATCGGCTGAAGCGACTTTACGGTGTCGCGACGCTGGACGGCTTCGGCCAGTTCAGCCGCGCCGGGCTGTCGGCGGCGGGGGGCCTGGTCGCCTATCTCGACCATACCGCCAAGGGCGCCCTGCCCTTCCTCCGCCCGCCGGTCCTCATGCAGGCGGCAGGCGTGATGGCGATCGATGCGGCGACGCGCGAAAGCCTGGAGCTGACCCAGACCGCCAATGGCCAGCGCAAGGGCTCGTTGCTCGACGCGGTGGACCGGACCGTGACCGGCGCGGGCGCACGCGCCCTCGCCGGGGATATCGGCGCGCCGCTGATGGACCGCGATGCGATCGAGGCGCGGCTCGACCTGGTGCAGCATTTCCATGACGACGCCGCGCTGCGCGAACGCCTGCGTGCGGCGTTGCGGGCGCTCCCCGATATCGGACGTGCCATCGGACGGATCGCGGCGGGGCGCGGGTCCCCCCGCGATCTGGGTCAGTTGCGCGACGGGCTCGACGGGGCCTGGGCACTGTCCGAACAACTGTCCGACGGGCCGCCGCTGCTTCGTGAAACCACGCCCCGGTTGCGCGGGCATGGCGAGTTGATCGACCTGCTCCGCCGCGCGCTCGTCCCCTCGCCGCCGATCGAAGCGAGCGAGGGCGGCTATATCGCGGCGGGTTATGACGTGGCGCTCGACGATCTGCGCGATGCCGGTGCCGGAGGCCGCCGCGCCATCGCCGCGCTGGAGGCCGAGTTCCGGCACAAGACCGGTATCACCGCGCTCAAGATCCGCCATAACGGCGTGCTCGGCTATCATGTCGAGGTGCCCGCGCGCTCGGCGGATGCGCTGATGAAGCCTGACTCGGGATTCACCCATCGCCAGACGCTGGCGGGCGTCGTCCGCTTCAACACGCCCGAACTGCACGAGGTCGCGAGCAAGGTGGCGCAGGCGGGAGCCCATGCGCTCGCCGCCGAGAGCGCGCATCTGGAGGAACTGACCGCCGCCGCCCTCGCCTCGCGCGAAGGGATCGCCGCGACGGCGGATGCGCTCGCCCGGCTGGACGTGGCGAGCGGCCTTGCGGAACGTGCGGTCGAGGGTGGCTGGGTCCGGCCCGAGCTGGTCGACCATGCCTGTTTCGAGGTCACCGGCGGCCGCCATCCGGTGGTGGAAGCCGCCGTGGCCCGCTCGGGCGAGCGGTTCGTCGCCAATGACTGTTCGTTGTCTGAGGCCTCGCGGCTCTGGCTGGTGACGGGGCCGAACATGGGCGGCAAGTCCACCTTCCTGCGCCAGAACGCGCTGATCGCGGTGCTGGCGCAAGCGGGCTCCTATGTGCCCGCGACCCATGCGAAGATCGGGTTGGTCGATCGGCTGTTCAGCCGGGTCGGCGCGTCGGACAATCTCGCGCGCGGCCGTTCGACCTTCATGGTCGAGATGGTGGAGACCGCCGCGATCCTGGCGCAGGCGACGCCGCGCAGCTTCGTGATCCTAGACGAAGTCGGGCGCGGCACCTCGACCTATGACGGCCTGGCCATCGCCTGGGCGGTGGTCGAGGCGATCCATGAGGATAATCGCTGCCGCTGCCTGTTCGCGACTCACTATCACGAACTGACCCGGCTGGCCGAGCGGTGCGAGGCGCTGTCGCTCCACCATGTCCGCGCGCGCGAATGGAAGGGCGAACTGGTCCTGCTGCACGAGGTGTCGGAGGGTCCGGCGGATCGGTCCTATGGTCTCGCGGTGGCGCGGCTGGCGGGGATGCCGCCGGTGACGGTGGCGCGGGCCAAGGCGGTGCTTGCCAAGCTGGAGGCGGGGCGGGCCAAGACCGGTGGGCTGGCGGCGGGTCTGGGCGACCTGCCCCTCTTCGCCGCCGCCGCGCAGATCGAAGAAGAGCAGTGCGACGCGATCCGCGCGGAGGTGGAAAAGCTGGATGTCGATGCACTGTCGCCGCGCGAGGCGCTGGATGCGCTCTACAGGCTGAAGGCGTTGGCGCGGGAGGGGTAATTGCGCCCTCGTGGACCCCGGCGAAGGCCGGGGCCCAGATTCCACGCAGCCGAAGGCGCGCTGTGATCGTGAGGGAAAGGCAATCGGTATCCCGCCTTCGATCACTCACCGCAACTGGGCCCCGGCCTTCGCCGGGGTCAAAGAAGAGAGGATGAAACAGATTTCTCCACCGCTGCTCAACCAGCGCGAACGCCCTACACTGGTCACAAAAATGGAAAGTGGGGAGCTTCTGTTGCCCGGTGCTCCCCGTACCGCTGGATACCCCTTCTGTTGCCCGGTGGGGACCGACCGCGCTATCTTGGTGTAATCTCAGGCCGTGAGGCCCTCAATTACGCCGCAATCGCGAGTGCTTCGTTATCGTTGGCACTTGTGTTTATGGGCCGTTGCGGTGGTCCCATTCCGAACGAAAACAGCGCTTTTCAACACACGTCGATCCTGGTTCGGCCCCGTCAGAAACGGTGTCCAAGTACACCACCTTTTATGGTGGAGCCGCCGGGTACTGCCCCCGGGTCCGCTGCGTCTATTACTCGCCGCAGTTTATCGTCATAGCCGGGTGAAACCCGGCACGGACGGATATAGGTAGCCCTGCGGCTTTACGCAAATGCCTTTCGCTCGCCCCATTTTGGGTTCATGGGAGACCCCATGTTGACCCAACGGTCCCGTTATGCGCTGCGCGCGATGCTGTTCCTGGCAGAGATGCCCCCTGCCGGCCCGCCGACCTCGATGACGCGCATCGCGGCCGAGGCGAACGTCCCGCGCAAGTTCCTGGAGCTGATTCTCGCCGACCTGAAAGGTGCGCAACTGCTCGACAGCCAGCGCGGCAAGATGGGCGGATACCGCCTGGCGCGGCCTGCGCACCTGATTTCGCTGGGCGACATCATCCGCACGATCGAGGGGCCGCTGGCGCTCGTCCCCTGCGTCAGCCGTACCGCCTATCGGCCGTGCAACGACTGCAAGAGCGAGGCCGACTGCGCCATCCGCCACGCGATGATGCGCGTGCGCGACGAAACCGCGCGAGTCCTCGACGGTACCAGCCTGGCCGACGCCACCGCCAAGAAACTGGCGGCGGCCTAAATTCCTCACCCAACGCCGCGCCACCCCGGCGAAGGCCCGGGGTCCAGCTGCAGCGAATTCGCAAAGCCGGGAAAAACTTGCCTCCCACGCAACGTCGTGGCGCACCACGATCCTGGCGGCAACTGGGCCCCGGCCTGCGCCGGGGAACACCCATATTGTGGTCGGCTAGCTCACCCCCGACGCGCGCGCAGTTCGTCGCGAATCTCGCGCAGCAGCGCGACATCGGCGGGTTCGGCCTTCGGCTCGGCAGCGGCGGCGGCCTTTTCCTTCTCGAACAGCGTCGTCGCGCGGCTGACCGTGCGGACGAGCATGAAGATGATGAAGGCGACGATCACGAAATTGACCGCCTGGGTCACGAACGCCCCATATCCCAGCAGCGGCACCCCCGCCTTCTTCAATGCGGCATAGTCGCTCAGCGACCCCGTATAACTGGCTGGCACCGGCCCCATGCGCAGGAAATAGCTGGAGAAATCCAGCCCGCCGAAAATCTTGCCGATCACCGGCATCAGCACGTCGTCGGTCAGCGAGGTCACGATCTTGCTGAACGCCGCCCCGATGATCACTGCGACCGCCAGGTCCAGTACGTTGCCCCGCGCGATGAAGCCGCGGAATTCCTTCAGCATCGCCAATTCCCTCAATTCGATGAACATAAAGGCTATCGTCGCTTTTGCCCTTCGCCAAGCGCCTCACGCGTCTTATATAGCCGATACAGTTGACGGAGGAATATTCGAATGCGTCGTCCCGTTCTTGCCCTGACCCCGGTCGTGATGGCCATCGCCCTGTCCGGCTGCGGCATGAACAGCGTGCCCACCGCGGAGGAAAATGCGAAGGCGAAATGGGCCGATGTCCAGGCCGCCTATCAGCGCCGCGCCAGCCTGATCCCCAATCTCGAAGCGACCGTGAAGGGCGCCGCCGCCTCGGAAAAGTCGATCCTGACCGACGTGGTCAATGCCCGTGCCAAGGCGACCTCGGTGCAGGTCAGCGCCGATGACATTTCCGACCCCGCCAAGATGCAGCAGTTCGCGGCGGCGCAGGGCCAGCTCAGCGGCTCGCTCGGCCGGTTGCTCGCCAATGTCGAGGCGTATCCAAACCTGAAGAGCCAGGACAATTTCCAGACCTTCATGAGCCAGCTCGAGGGCACCGAGAACCGCATCAACATCGCGATCGGCGACTATAACAAGGCGGTGCAGGACTATAACACCCGCATCCGCACCTTCCCCGACGCGATCGGCGCCAAGGTGTTCTACGGTGCCAAGCCGATTACCCCCTATCAGGCGACCACGCCGGGGGCCGAGAACGCGCCCAAGGTGAATTTCGGCAGCTGATCGCGCACACATGACCCGGTTGCTTCGTCCGCTCGTCGGGCTCTGGCTGATCCTCTGCGCCGTCCCCGTGATGGCGCAGACCTTTCCCAAGTTCGACGGGCTGGTCGTCGATGCGGCGAACAAGATCGACCCCGCGACCAAGGCGCAGCTCGAACAGAAGCTGGAGGCGCTGCAAAAGGATACCGGCCGCCAGCTGGTCGTCGCGACCATCCCGGACCTGCAAGGCTATCCGATCGAGGATTATGGCTATCGGCTGGGCCGGGCCTGGGGCGTGGGCCTGAAGGATGCGGACAATGGCGCGATCCTGTTCGTCGCACCCAATGAGGGCAAGGGCCAGCGCGGCCCCCGGCTGGAGGTCGGTCGCGGGCTGGAGCCGATCCTGACCGACGCCTGGTCGTCGCAGATGATCCGCACCCTGATGATCCCGCGCCTGCGCGAATCAAGCGACATATCGGGTGCGCTGGATGCGGGCGCGGACGCGGTGATCGCGCAGCTTCGCGCCTCGCCCGAGGAAGCCAAGGCCAAGGTGGCGGAGGCGACCAGGCAGTTCGACCAGCAGCATCGGCGCGGTGGCAGCGACTCCAACGGCTTTCCGATCCTGATCGTCCTGGTCATCTTCGTCGGCGGCTTCGTCGTGCTGTCGATCCTGCGTCGCCGGCAGGGCCAGCGTTTCCACGATGACGATGACGACGACCGTGGCGGCGGCGGGCGGCGTGGCGGTGGCGGCTGGCCGATCATTCTCTGGGGTCCCGGCTGGGGCAGCGGTGGATCGGGCGGCGGCTGGGGCTCGGGCGGCGGATCGTCGGGCGGCGGCAGCGACGGATCATGGGGCGGCGGCGGCTTTACCGGCGGGGGCGGCGGTGATTTCGGCGGCGGCGGCGCATCGGGGGATTGGTGAGATGTTGAGCGACACCGATAGCGATCTGGTCACCGCCGCCGTCGCGCGCGCCGAGGCGACGACCGATGCCGAGATCGTCACCATCGTGGCACCTCGCTCGGACGAGTATCGTGACGTTGCGTTGTGGTTCGCCGCGCCCGCCATGCTGCTGGTGCCGTTGTTCGCGGCGCTGTTCCCCGATCTGGGACTGAAGCTGCTCGCGCTGGTCCATGACGCCTGGAGCGCGCCGGGCGAGGACCTGATCCTGGGCGCGGTGATGATCGCGCAGATCTTGGTCTTCGCGCTGGTCGTGGCGCTGCTGGGCCCGGTGAAGCGTCGCATCGCGCTGGTACCCAGGAGCATCCGCCATGCCCGCGTCCGGGCGCGCGCGGTCCTGTTGTTCCGCGTGTCGGCCGAGCGGCGGACCGACAGCCGCTACGGCGTGCTGCTCTACCTCTCCGAGGACGAGCATATGGCCGAGATCGTCGCCGACTCCGGCCTGACCGGCAAGACAGGCCCCGAGACCTGGGGCCGGGCGATGGCGGTGATGCTGCCGCATGTCGCCAAGGGAAATATCGGCGAGGGGATGAGCGTGGCGGTCGAGCGCATCGGGCTTGTACTCGCCGAGCATTTCCCCAAGACGGCGGCTGACACCAACGAACTCCCGGACAGACCGATCTCGCTATGACCGACCCCCGTATGGACGCGCCCCTCGAAACCCTGGCCGAGGGCCGGTTTCTTGCGCTGCGCAAGCGCGGCACCTGGGAATATGCCGACCGACCGCGCGACATTCGCGCCGCCGTCATCCTCGCGATCGAGGACGGGCATATCCTGCTGGTCGAGCAGTTCCGTATCCCGCTGGGCGCGCCGTGCCTGGAAATGCCCGCCGGACTGATCGGTGACGAGACCGAGGGCGAGGCGGTGCTGGACGGTGCCGCGCGCGAGTTGGAGGAGGAAACCGGCTATCGCCCGTCGCGGATCGAGGCGCTGGGCGAGTTCTGCTCCTCGCCCGGCATGACGTCGGAGCGATTCACGCTGGTCCGCGCGAGCGGGCTGGTGAAGGTCGGCAACGGTGGTGGTGATTCGGACGAGCAGATCGTCGTTCACCGGGTCGAGCTTTCGGAGGTATCGGCCTTCATCGCCCAGCGTCGCGCGGCCGGTGTGGCGATCGACGCCAAGATGCTGTTGCTGCTGGGCGGCGGCATCCTGGGTCTTTGAGTTCGCCGGAGAGAAGAAGGCTGGTTCGCGCAGAGGCGCAGAGGACGCGGAAGGGCTCACTCGCGGCAGCGGAGTTCCTCATTTGGCGCGCGATGACATGAGGTGAATGCGAGGAAAGCCCCTCCCCTTCAGGGAAGGGGTGGATCAAGCTGACGCCATCGCGCTCTAACGATCGATGATGACGGGGTGACGGTGCCGCTGGATACGACACCTCTGCGCCCTCCGCGCCTCTGCGCGAAATTCATTCTGGATTCTTGGCGCACTCGCGGCTTCGCACGAGCGAAGAAACCGAACCCCGGCCTTCGCCGGGGTGGTCAAAACATTGCGGTCAGCGCCAAGCTTTCCTCAGCGGAAATTGTCGGCGTAGCTTTGCAGCTTCAGCGTCTTCTGCGGCGTCGGCACGACATGGTGGTCGAGCCCTTCGCGCTGGCAATAGGCGATCGCCTCTTCCAGCGTCGCAAAGGTCAGGCGGACCTGTTCCTGCGTGTCGCCGCTACCGGCCCAGCCGGTCAGGGGATCGGGCTGTTTCGCCTCGGTCGGTTCGAATTCGAGTTGCCAGCGATCGGTCCGGTACTTGCCGGATTGCATCGCGTTCTTGGGGCGCTGGAAGATGCGAGCAGTGGCCATAATCTCGTCCCTTATCGCGAACCGGCGGCTCTTGCATCCGCCTTTTTCGTGCGCAGTGTCGCAGAGGCGTCTGCGGGCGCGTCGGGCCAGGGATGGCGGGGATAGCGGCCGCGCATTTCCTTGGCGACCGCGGTCCAGCTGCCCGCCCAGAAGCCGGGCAAATCGCGCGTCGTTTGGATCGGCCGTCCGGCGGGCGAGGTCAGGCTGAGCACCAGCGGCACCCGTTCGGTCCCGATCACCGGATGCGTCGCCAGCCCGAACAAGGCCTGGACGCGCAGTTCGACACGCGGGCCACCTTCGGCCGCATAATCAATCGCATGGGTGCTGCCCGCCGGGCTGGTGAAGTGTGACGGTGCCATCGAATCGATCCGCCGCTGGTCGTTCCAGTCGACCAGATTCCGAATCGCCTCGGTCAGCGCGCCCGGCGCGATGGCGTCCAGCCGCCGCTTGCCCGCCACCAGTGCGGGCAACCAGTCGTCCAGCCGTTCGATCAGCGTCGCATCGTCCAGCGCCACCCCGGCATAGGCCGCCCGCGCACGGTAGGCCCCTGCCCCGTCGCTCCACGGAAGTAGCGAGACGCCGTGCGCACGCACCCCCTCGACCAGCGCCTCTGCGATCGCCTCCAGAGACGCACCCGAATCGGGGCCGCTCGACAGGCGAAGCCCGCCCAACCGCCGTTCGCGAAGCGCCTCCACGCCGCCCGTCGCGGGGTTGAAGGCAACGGTGCGCCGCATCTCGATCCGTTCGGCGAACAGCGCTTCGACGGTGGCGAGGTCGAGCGGCGCGGCGGACAGGATGCGCGCGCCCGACGCCGCGCCCTGGGTCTCCCCCACCGCCAGCCATTCCGATCCGGCCAGCGCCGACGCGGGATCGAGCCGGAACCCCCTGCCCCCGACACTCGCCCAATTCTCGCCCGTGCCGTCACGCCGCCGTGCCACCCGGTCGGGATAGGCCAGCGCCAGGCACACGCCCGCCGGATGATCCCACGCCTCCTGCTCGACCGGCTTGGGGGCGAGGCCGGTCCAGCGTTTCGCCATCTGCCGTGCGGCTTCCGCCTTGGGGCCACGCTCGGTCCGCCAGCGGCGCAGGCGCTGCTCGACATCGACATCCTGCCCGCCGATGCCGCGCTCGCCGAGCAGCACCGCGACCTCGGCGGCGGTCGAGGCCAGCCCCCGCTCGCCGCTGCGGATCAGCATATGCGCCAGGCGCGGCGGCATCGGCAGCCGGGCGATGGCCTTGCCATGCGCGGTCGGGCGACCGCTATCGTCCAGCGCCTCCAGCACGGTGAGGCGCGCGCGCGCTTCGTTGACGGCAGCCTCGGGCGGCGGATCGAGCCAGGGGAGCGCGCGCGGATCACTCACGCCCCACAGCGCGGTGCTGAGCAACAGCGCCGACAGGTCCGCCTCCAATATCTCCGGCGGGTCGAAGCGCGGCAGGCCCGCCGTCGCGGCTTCCTCCCACAGGCGATAGGCGACACCCGGCGACTGACGCGCGGCGCGGCCCGCCCGCTGGATGACGGCGGCCTGACTGGCGCGCTCGGTGACCAGCCGGGTCATGCCCGCCGCACGGTCGTAGCGCGGACGACGGGCGACCCCCGAGTCGACCACGATCCGCACCCCGTCGAGCGTCAGGCTGGTCTCCGCGATCGACGTGGCGAGGACGATTCGCCGCCGCCCATCGGGATCGCGCCGGATCGCCGCGCGCTGCGCCGCCGGGTCGAGCGAACCATGGAGTTCATGGATCGCGATCGTTTCGGGCAGGTTCGCCAGCCGCTCGGCGGTGCGCGCGATCTCGGCGGTGCCGGGCAGGAAGGCGAGGATGTCTCCCTCCGCTTCCTCCGTCAGCGCGCGGCGGATGGCGGCGGCAACCGAATCCTCGATTCGTGCCTCGGCGGCGCGGCCGAGATGGCGCAGGGTCAGCGGATGGCTGCGCCCCTCGCTCTCGATGACGGGGGCGTCGCCCATCAGGCTGGAAAAGCGACTTCCGTCGAGCGTCGCCGACATGGCGACCAGCCGCAGGTCGGGGCGCAATCCTGCCTGTGCATCCAGCGCCAGCGCCAGGCCGAAATCGCCGTCCAGACTGCGTTCGTGCACTTCGTCGAACAGCACCGCCGAGATGCCCGCCAATTCGGGATCGGCCTGGATGCGGGCGCCGAAGATACCTTCGGTGACGACGGTTACGCGGGTGGCGGCGCCGACCTTCGTGTCCATGCGGGTGGCATAGCCGAAGGTGCGGCCGACCGGCTCGTCGGCCAATGCGGCCATGCGCTCGGCGGCGGCGCGCGCGGCCAGGCGACGGGGGGAGAGGAGCAGGACCTCGCCAGAGCACCAGGGCTGGTCGAGCAGGGCTGGCGCGACCGCGGTGGTCTTGCCCGCGCCGGGGGGCGCGACGAGCACGGCATTGGGTGCGTTCGCAAGCGCGGTCAGCAGGTCGGGCAGGACGGCGGTGACGGGCAGGGTCATGGGGCTGCGATAGGGGGTTTGCGGGGCGGGGTGAAGGACCTGCGCCCGGTCCGGCCCAACCGCCGTTCAGGCTGAGCGAAGTCGAAGCCCATGCCTGGACGTCCGCCCAGCGGACAGGGCGTCCCTTGGCCTTCGACTTCGCTCAGGCTGAACGGGGTGGGCATATTTTCAGCAAGGCCGTTCCCCGGCGGAGGCCGGGGCCCAGGCTCCACCAAGTTCATGGCGCGCCACACAACACGGGGGAGGCAAAGCGCCTCGCGCCTTCGAAAACGCACGGCTACTGGGCCCCGGCCTTCGCCGGGGAACGGTGGTTTGGACTCAGTAAGCCCGCGCGACGGCGAACTCGACTGCTTCGATCATCGCCGTCTTCGCCGGGCCATCCGCGAACCCGCGCAGCGCCTCGATCGCCAGCCCGCCATAATGGCGTGCGCGCGCCATGGTGTCGTCCACCGCGCGGCTCTTGCGGACCAGCGCGATGGCGTGAGCGAAATCCTCGTCCGAGGTGCGCCGTCCTTCGACCGCGTCCTTCCAGAACTGGCGTTCCTCGTCATTGCCACGGGCATAGGCCAGGATCACCGGCAGGGTCATCTTGCCCTCACGGAAATCGTCGCCCGCATCCTTGCCCATGGTGCCCGCGTCCGACACATAGTCGATCGCGTCGTCGATCAGCTGGAACGCGATGCCCAGGTTGCGACCATAAGCCTCCAGCGCCAGTTCCTCCGCCTCGGGCCGCTCGGCCACCACGGCGGCGATACGGCAGGCGGCGGCGAACAGCGCGGCGGTCTTGGCGTCGATGATCGACAGGTAACGCTCTTCGGGCAGGCCCACCTGCCGCACCGCGGTCAGCTGGTTCACCTCGCCCTCGGCGATCACCGCCGATGCGCCCGACAGGATGCCCAGCACCTTCAGGCTGCCCGCATCGACCATCAGCTGGAACGAGCGGCTGAACAGGAAGTCGCCGACCAGCACGCTGGCGGGATTGCCCCAGATGATGTTGGCGGTACGCCGACCGCGCCGCAGGTCCGAGCCGTCGACGACATCGTCGTGCAGCAGCGTGGCGGTATGGATAAACTCGACCGCCGCCGCCAGGACATGGTGGCTGGTCCCCTGATAGCCCAGCAGCTGCGCGCTCGCGAGCGTCAGCATCGGGCGCATCCGCTTGCCGCCGCCGGCGATCAGATGCCCGGCAAGCTGCGGGATCAACGGGATCTCCGACCGCATCCGGTCGATGATGACCTGATTCACGGCGTTCATGTCGTCGGCCACCAGCCGGATCATCGGGTCCAGCGAGGGCGCGGGCTTGGCGAGGCGGGTGGCGGTTACGGTCATGGGCAGGTAAGAGCCTCTGGCGACAACGCTTGCCGAACGCAAGCCTAAGCGCGAAAGGGCGCACGCGAAATCGCCGCGCGACGGGCGCGCCAGAGGGAGACGTACCGATCATGTCCGACACCGTGCTGACCGGCTATCGCCAGTCGATCGACAATATCGACGCCGCACTGGTCTTCATGCTGGCCGAGCGGTTCAAGGTTACCCAGGCGGTCGGACGCTACAAGGCCGAGAACGCGCTGCCCCCCGCCGATCCCGGTCGCGAGGATGCGCAGATCGCCCGGCTCCGCCAACTGGCGAGCGATGCGCAGCTCGACCCCGAATTTTCCGAGAAGTTCCTGCGCTTCATCATCGACGAAGTGATCCGCCACCACGAACGCCTGCGCGTCTGATGGCGTTTCTCCTTGCGATCGAGGGCGCGGACGGCGCCGGGAAAGCGACCGCGACGGCGGCGGTGACCGAGCGGCTGAATGCCGCCGGACTGTCGGCGGCGGCCCTGTCCTTCCCGCGCTATGCCGAGACGATCGGCGGCTGGGCGCTGGGCGAGTATCTCGCGGGCCGCCTGCCCCATGCGGCGGCGCCCGAGACGGCGGCGACGCTCTATGCGCTCGACCGATTCGAATCGCGCCCGCATCTGATCGAACTGGCGCAAGCGCACGACGTCATCGTGTTCGACCGCTATATCGCGTCGAACATGGCCTATCAGGCGGCACAGGTGGAGCCCGACCAGGCGCCCGCGCTGCTGCAATGGATCGAGCAGCTAGAGACGGTCCAGTTCCGCCTGCCCGCACCGCATCTGTCGGTCTATCTCGACACCCCGCTGGACGTGGCGCGCGACCTGATCGCCCGCAAGCGCAAGCGGAGCTACACCGACGACACCTATGATGCGTACGAGGCCGATCTGGGGCTTCAGGCGCGGGTGCGGGCCAATTATGCCGCAATGGCCGACGGTGCGATGCTGGGCGAGTGGGCGACGGTGTCGACCGTGGCGCATGGTGAATTGCGCGATCCGGCCGAGATCGCGGATGAAATCACCGCGCTGGCGATAGAGCGCCTGCGCTAATCTGCCAATTGTTCCCCGGCGAAGGCCGGGGCCCAGTTTCTGTGCACTATCGATGGGCGAAAGGCATTTGCCTCCCTCGCAACGTTTCGACACACCACCGGCTTGGAAGGAACTGGGCCCCGGGCTTCGCCGGGGAACCGATTCATTCAATTCGCACACTTCGCCCCTCGATCGGACGGTGGATGAAATCATTGATCTCACGCGAAGCCGCCATGCCGCGAAGAGAAAAGATTGCGTTCGTGCAGAGGCGCAGAGCTGTCGTATCTGCCGCTCTCGCAGCCCGTCCCCTCAAAGCGATCAAGGAAAAGGGAACGGCGCGCCGCGCGCGCGATACCTCCCTGCGCCCTACGCTCCTCAGTGCGAGGCGCGGATCGTCCCTGCCAGCGGCGCGAAGCGGGCGACCTGCTGGCCGACCAGCCGTAATTGCCCCTCGACCACCGGGTCGCTGATCCGCCCCTCCGCATCGAAGCGCGTCTGCTGCGTGTTCACCGCCGCCGCGAAGGGCGTCGGCCAGCCGCGCAGGGCATGGACGATCGAACGCAGCGCGGCGATGGTCGAGCCCGTCGCCTGCCAGCCATAGGCGGTCGCGATCAGCCCCACCGGCAGGTCGGCCAAATAGGGCCGCTCGTCCTTCGCCGTCTCTTCCAGCAGGTCGAGCGCGTTCTTCACCAGCCCCGAGATGCTGCCATGATAGCCGGGGCTCGCGATGATGATCGCCGAGGCCTGGCGCACCGTATCGACGAAGACCCGCTCCGCCTCGGTCCGGGTTTCGGCGCGCGGATTGTAGAGCGGCAGCTGCGCCAGATCCTCGCCGCCGAAGACATGGGTGCGAAACCCCTCGTCCGCCGCCGCCGTCATCGCGGTGCGCAGCGCACGCTCGGTCGAAGAGACGCTGCCGATCGTGCCGCCGATACCGACGACGAGCGGGGAGGAGGAATGGGCCATGCCCCGCCTTTCACCCCGGACGCGCGACAGGGGCAAGCCCTAAGTTGCCGCGACCTGCCGGCGGCGACGTGCAGCACGACCACCCCGTTCATCCGTCTGGAGCGCCCCACGGGCCGGGCCACGGCTTCCGGGCTTGGCTCTGACGGTCAATCCCACCAGAAATACCACCAGTCCGATTCCATCAAACCGGCGGCCAGCGCGGAGATCGATCCCGCTCCCTGGTCGATGATGTCGGGGCAATATCCGTACATGTCGCGCGCCAGCGCCACGGCCTCGGCCCGGTCGCGCGGACGGGTGCGGACGCGGACGTTCATCGTGTCGCCGTTGACCGCGACAAGCTCCGCCCCATAGCGCCGATTCCAGTCGCGCAGCGCCGCGACATGATATTCCGGCGGCGGACACGCATTCCAATTGCCCCAGCGCAGATAGGCGGGGGCTTCCCAACCATGGCCGGCGGGCAGCAGCAGGATATGCACCCGGTCATGCGGTACGCCCGTCATCAGGTCGTTGGCGATGCTCGGCCCGACATCGGGGGCATAATCTCCGACCAGTGTGGGCCAATCGCCGAGGGGCGCGCGAAGGTCCTCAGGACCATAGGCGCCTGACCATTTCTGAAGGTCCGCAGGAAAGCGAATGGCTTGCGCCATCGCCACGACCTGCGCGGGCGGGAGCCGTGTATTGCCTGACACGCCTCCGGATATCGTCGGGTCGTCGGTCGTGAACTGGTCCGCGATCCGCTCCAGGTCCTCGTCGCTGCCGACCACCACCGGCCAGCCACGCCCCGACGCCTTCAGCCGCTCCCATTCCGCCAGCGCATCCTTGCCGGGCACGGTGACACGCTCATAGGTCAAGGCCGCCATCATCCGCTTGTGCATGGCCTCATAGCTGGCCCGCTGTTCCGCGGTCAGATGGGACAGGTCCTTCACCGCTTGTTCCCCCGCAATCGACCGTGCCGCCACGAACAGCCCACTCGCGCCCAATCCCCCGATCATCCATCGTCGCGTCGGCCTCATGCGCAGGAATTTGGCACGGGTTCGTCACGATCCGCAATGCGGGGGATGGTGAAATTCGGGGCTGGCACACCTTTCCTGCCGGGGTAGAAGGGAAATCGATAGCATAAACGGAGGACCGAACGGGGCATGACCAAACACCTTCCCTGGATTGCTTTGGCGATCGTCGGAGCGGGCGCGCTTGGCGTCGTCGCCACGGTGCGGGGCGAGCCGATCAACGCGCTGTGGATCATCGCGGCCGCCGTCTCGGTCTATCTGATCGCCTATCGTTATTATGCGCTGTTCATCGCCAAGGTGATCGGCATCGACCCCAGCCGTCCCACCCCGGCCATCCGCCGTGCCGACGGGCTGGATTATGTCGCGACCGACCGCACCGTGCTGTTCGGCCATCACTTCGCCGCGATCGCGGGCGCGGGGCCTTTGGTCGGCCCGGTACTGGCAGCGCAGATGGGCTATCTGCCCGGAACCTTGTGGATTCTGGCGGGCGTCGTGCTGGCCGGGGCGGTGCAGGATTTCCTGATCCTGTTCCTGTCGATGCGACGCGACGGGCGCTCGCTGGGTGAGCTGATCCGCATGGAGATGGGCCCGGTGGCGGGCACCATCGCACTGTTCGGCGCCTTCATGATCATGGTCATCATCCTGGCCGTTCTCGCACTGATCGTCGTGCGGGCGCTGGCCGAAAGCCCGTGGGGCCTGTTCACCGTGGCGGCGACGGTGCCGCTGGCGATGCTGATGGGCGGCTATACCCGCTGGGTCCGGCCGGGGAAGATCGGCGAGGTGTCGATCATCGGCTTCATCGGCCTGATCCTGGCCATCGTCTATGGCCAGTCGATCGCGCAATCGGCGGTGCTCGCGCCGCTGTTCACCTTCACGCCGGTGCAGCTCTGCTTCCTGCTGATCGGCTATGGCGCGGTCGCCTCGGTCCTGCCGGTATGGCTGTTGCTCGCGCCGCGCGACTATCTGTCGACCTTCCTGAAGATCGGCGCGATCGTGGCGCTGGCCATCGGCATCATCATCATGGCGCCGCCGCTGCGGATGCCAGCGCTCACCAAGTTCATCGACGGCAGCGGGCCGGTCTGGGCCGGGCCGCTCTTTCCCTTCCTGTTCATCACCATCGCCTGCGGTGCGGTGTCGGGCTTCCACGCCCTCATTGCCAGCGGCACCACGCCCAAGCTGATCGCCAGCGAGAAGGACGCGCCCTTCATCGGCTACGGCGCCATGCTGATGGAAAGCGCGGTCGCGATCATGGCGCTGGTCGCCGCCTCGATCCTCGATCCGGGCGTCTATTTCGCGATGAACGCACCCGCCGCCGTGCTGGGCACCGACCCGGCCAGCGCCGCCGCCGCCGTCACCGCCATGGGCTTCCCCATCTCCGCCGACACGCTGGCGCAGGTCGCGCGTGACGTGGGCGAGCACACGATCATCAGCCGTGCAGGCGGCGCGCCGACGCTGGCGGTGGCGATGGCGGAGATCTTCAGCCACTTGTTCGGCGGACAGGCGATGAAGGCCTTCTGGTATCACTTCGCCATCCTGTTCGAGGCGCTGTTCATCCTGACCGCCGTCGATGCAGGCACCCGCGCGGGCCGCTTCATGCTCCAGGACCTGATCGGCCTGGTCGTCCCCAGTTTCCGGGGATCGAGCAAGGTCGCGCCGGGCCTGATCGCGACGGGCCTGTGCGTCGCGGCCTGGGGCTTCTTCCTCTATCAGGGCGTCACCGATCCGCTGGGCGGGGTAAACACGCTGTGGCCGCTGTTCGGCATCTCTAACCAGATGCTGGCCGCCGTCGCATTGATGCTGGCGACGGTGGTGCTGTTCCGCATGAAGAAGGACCGCTTCGCCTGGATCACCGTGATCCCGACCGTGTGGCTGCTCGCTTGCACGCTAACCGCCGGGTGGCTGAAGATCTTCTCCGCCGATCCGCGCGTCGGCTTCCTGGCGCACGCCGACAAGTTCGCTGGCGCGGCCGCCGAGGGCAAGGTCCTGCCCCCGGCCAAGACGATGGCGGAGATGGGGCGGATCGTGTTCAACGACCGGATCGACGCCGGGCTGTGCGTGATCTTCCTGGGCGTCGTGCTGGCGATCCTGGTCTATGCGGTGCGCACCTGCCTGATCGCGCGGAAGATCGACCGGCCAAGCGTCACCGAGGTCCCGCCCGAACTGGTCGCGGCCGAATGAGCTGGCTCGCCCGCCTGCGCCAGATCGGCAACGCGATGGTCGGGATGCCCAGCTATGACGCCTATGTGGCGCACATGGCGATCAGGCATCCCGACCGCGAACCGATGGACGAGGTGACCTTCTTCCGCGAGCGGCAACAGGCGCGGTACGGGGGGAAGAATGGCGGGCGCTGCTGCTGATTGTTCCCGCGAAGGCGCGACGGCGCGAAGAAGAAAGAAGTTTGGTTCGCGCGGAGACGCGGAGGTGTTGAGCCCGGCCGACAGGCCAACCATTCCCGCTGCCTGTCGGATCGTTTCCCGATCGCGAAGGCAGACCAAGCTGCTCTGCGCCCTCCGTGCCTCTGCGCGAACCCAAGAACCTCCGCGTCTTCGCGTCTCCGCGCGAACCAAAACCTTCGCGCCGCCCCCGCCCTTGCCTTTTACCCGAGCGACAGCTACATCGCGTGCCCATCCGAACAGCGCGGACGGACCTTTCGTCGCAGGCCCCCTGGGGCAGGCGACGGCGGACCCATGCCTCGCTGACAGTAATTTCCACGCAGGGCGGGAACGGCACGAGTGGCGAAGACGACCCCCATCGAATTCTTCAACCAGGTCAAGACCGAGACCAAGAAGGTCGTCTGGCCGACGCGGCGCGAGACGGTGATGACCGGCGTGATGGTGGTCGTGATGACCACGATCCTGGCCATCTTCTTCCTGGCGGTCGACTCGTTCTTCGAGACGCTGGTCCGCACCCTGCTGTCGCTCGCGAAGTAAAAGGGTTCTCATGGCGCGCTGGTACATCATCCACGCTTATTCCGGTTTCGAGGGCAAGGTCCGCGACTCGATCATGGCCGAGGCGACCCGTCTGGGCCTCGACCATCTGGTCGACCAGATCGAGGTCCCGACCGAGACCGTGACCGAGGCCCGCCGCGGCAAGAAGATCGCGGTCGAGCGCAAGTTCATGCCCGGCTACGTCCTGGCCAAGCTCGACATGACCGACCAGGTCTATCACCTCGTCAAGAACACGCCGAAGGTGACCGGCTTCCTGGGCGCGATGGGCAAGCCCCAGGCGATCAGCGAAACCGAAGCGACGCGGATGCTGAATTCCAAGGAAGAAGCCGCCGCCGCCCCGAAGCACAAGGTCAAGGTCGACTACGAGATCGGCGACGCGGTCAAGGTGCTGGAAGGCCCCTTCGCCAGCTTCAACGGCGTGGTCGAGGAACTGGATTTCGACAAGTCCAAGGTCAAGGTGTCGGTGTCGATCTTCGGTCGCGCGACCCCGGTGGAACTGGATTTCGAGCAGGTCGAACGCTCGAAGTAAGTTCGGACCATCCGACGAAACGGGGGCCGGGGCGGCGACGCCACCGGCCCTTTTCGTGTCCGGCATTCCAATCCACCTGCGCCCCGCCCTCGCCGCGCGCGGATTCCGTGCACTTCGACTTCGCCCGGTGCGAACGGAGGGCGGGTTACAAGGCATGACTCCCGACCTTGCCTTCTCCCCCATTTTCCGCTATCGGCCCGCGCTTCCCTGGCATTATGCGACGGAAACCTCGCGGGAGGGTGCGCTGGCGTACGCCACGCGTGCCCGTCACGACCGCTAGACTCGAAAAGAGAGTGACATGGCAAAGAAGATTACCGGCTATATCAAGCTGCAGGTCCCTGCAGGCGCCGCCAACCCCTCGCCGCCGATCGGCCCGGCGCTGGGTCAGCGCGGTGTGAACATCATGGAATTCTGCAAGGCGTTCAACGCGCAGACCGGTGAAGTCGAGAAGGGCACGCCCCTGCCGACCGTCATTACCGTCTATGCCGACCGTTCGTTCTCGTTCGAGACGAAGACCGCCCCTGCGACCTACCTCATCAAGAAGGCGGCCAACCTGAAGTCGGGCTCGAAGGAGCCGGGCAAGGTGTCGGCGGGCAAGATCGCGCGCTCGAAGCTCGCGGAAATCGCCCAGGTCAAGATGAAGGACCTGAACGCCAACGATATCGAGGCTGCGACCAAGATCATCGAAGGCTCCGCCCGCGCGATGGGCCTCGAAGTGGTGGAGGGCTAAGATCATGGCGAAGCTGAGCAAGAAGCAGAAGGCCGTCCAGATCGACGCCGAGAAGCTGCACGGCATCGACGAAGCGATCTCGCTGGCGCGTACCCACGCGACCTCGAAGTTCGACGAGACGATCGAAGTCGCCGTCAACCTGGGCGTTGACCCGCGTCACGCCGACCAGATGGTCCGTGGCGTCGTCACCCTGCCCAAGGGCACCGGCAAGACCGTTCGCGTCGGCGTGTTCGCCAAGGGCGCGAAGGCCGACGAGGCACGCGCCGCTGGCGCCGACGTCGTGGGCGCCGAGGACCTGATGGAAACCATCCAGGGCGGCACCATCGATTTCGACCGCTGCATCGCGACCCCGGACATGATGGGCGTCGTCGGTCGCCTCGGCAAGGTGCTGGGCCCCAAGGGCCTGATGCCGAACCCGAAGCTGGGCACCGTGACCATGAACGTCGCCGAAGCCGTCAAGGCGGCCAAGGGCGGTCAGGTCGAGTACCGCGTCGAAAAGGCCGGCATCATCCATTCGGGCATCGGCAAGGCGTCGTTCCCGGCGGAAGACCTGCGCGCGAACTTCGACGCGCTGGTCGATGCGCTGATCAAGGCCAAGCCGTCGGGCGCGAAGGGCAAGTATGTCCGCAAGGTCGCCGTCTCGTCGACGATGGGCCGCGGCATCAAGGTGAACGTCTCGGAAATCCCGGGCGCGTAATCTTTGCCGCCAGCTCAGGCTGACAGATCAGGGGGTCGGAACCGAGGTTCCGGCCCCCTTTTCGTTGTGCGGTGTCGGATGGGGTGTTGGGGGTATCACCCTCCCCCGCTTCGTTCAGCCTGAGCGGAGTCGAAGGCCACGCCCCCACGCCCCGCCGCAAACGAATCCCATGCACTTCGACTTCACTTAGTGCGAACGGAGCGGGGGAGGCGACGGAAGACGGTCACACCGGGTCTGCCAAGCTCCCTGCGACGAGCCCCGCCCCCGACAGGACCAGCGGCACGCCGATCGCGTTGCGCGCGCGGGAGGGAAGCGTGACCTCCAACGCCGTATCGGTCCGCCGAAAGACCAGTGGCGTCGTGTCACCGAACAGGGCGACGCGCGCCACCTCACCACGCCCGATCATATTGCCGTTCGCCAACAGGGTCAGTCGGACGACGCCGTCCTCGGGCCACCCGAGGACCAGGGCGTGGAGCGCCTCGCCCTTGCGGACATAGCGAATGTCCCTGGCGGTATATTTCGACTCCTGCGTCTCGCTGAACATGCCGCCGCTGGCCGCGCCCGGCCCCTCACCATGCACGCGCCACGGTCGGGATCCGTAGATCGCCTCGCCATAGCGGCCCATCCAGGCGGCGATCCCCTCGACGATCCGCTCCGCCTTTTCATCGATGGTGCCGTCACCGCGCATCGGCACGTTCAGCAGCAGGTTGCCGTTCTTCGACACCACGTCGCACAGCGTATGCACGACGGTCGCCGCACTCTTATAGCCGTCGCGCTCGTACAGCGCGCGATCGTAGTGCCAATTGCCCAGGCAGGTATCGGTCTGCCACGCATAGCTCTCGATATAGGTCTTGCCGCCGCGTTCGACATCGTCGACCAGCGCCATGCGGCGTTGTGGCGGGGTGGTCTTGACGGTCAGCACGCCTTCCAACCGACCGCCATGCCAGCGGCGATTGGCGTTGTAGTAATAGGCCGCGATATCCAGCCCCGCCTGCTCGAACGGCAGGTCGAAATTGTCGAAATAGACGAGATCGGGCTGGTAATTGTCGATCAGCTCGCGACATCGCCGCGCCCAGCCGGCGACAAGATCGGGGCGGCCCGGCGGCACGCCTTCGCTCCACAGCCGATCGGTGCGCTCGTGAAAGGCATCCGCCTCGGTCCGGTTCGTGATACCGCCGGGCATCGGCATGATCGGCCCGTTATACAGTTGCTGGGGGTCGAGCCCGTCCCACCAGGTGCCGCGCCCGTCCGCCTTGGTCCGCCAGGCCGCGTCATAGCGCCTACCCTGCATCGCGCCCTCGGGATCATAGCCATAAGCGGGCTGATACCAGTGCCAGCTATGCGCCCCGTGGTTCGACACGCCGAAGCGCAGGCCGCGCGCCTTGGCGAGCTTTGCCCAGATGCCGACGATGTCGCGTTTCGGCCCAACCCGGGTGGTGTTCCAGGGATGCGACGAGGCGAAGGTATCCAGATTGTCGTGGTGATTGGCCAGCGCGACGAAGTATCTCGCACCCGCCCGGGTATAGAGATCGAGCTGTCGCTCGGGGTCCCAGTGCTCGGCCTTCCACTGGCCGATGATGTCGAGGAAGCCGACCTTGCTGGGATGCCCGTATTTGCGGACATGCGCGTTATAGGCGCGCGATCCTTGCAGATACATGTCGCGGGCGTACCAGTCGCCTTCCTCCGGCACGCATTGCGGACCCCAATGCGCCCACATGCCGAACTTGGCGTCACGATACCAATCCGGTGCGCGATAGCCCGCCGCGAGCGAGGGCCAGTCCGGCGTGAAGGGTCGCTCCTGCGCGCTGCCCCCGGCCTGCCCCGTCGCCATCGCTGCCGTGCCGAACGCGGACGAGGCACTTGCCACCCCGACCGCTCCCAGCAGATCCCGTCGATTGACCTTCATCGCCATCCTCCCGCGCCATGTTTTCATGGCCTTCATGTCCGACATAATCTGTCATCCAGAAGGAGATGGGGCAAGAATTCTCATGAATGAGATTTCAAAATCGCAGGCGATAGAGAGGCAAGGCTAGAAAAGAATGTAAACGCGATCGACCGCCGATATTGGTCAGTCCAAAAACAGCCTATTCAGTGTGGCAGGGCATCGTCCCTGGCCGGAATCGCGCCCGCGCGCATCACCGTCCACGCCGCCAGGCGATGCCCGGCCAGTGCGGCCTCGCTTGGCGAAGCGCCGTCCAGACGCGCGCCCAGATAACCCGCGTTGAACGCATCGCCCGCACCGCTCGTATCGCGGGGTTTCAGCCGTTCGGGCGGGGGCACCATGCCGATGCCCGACAACAGGCACCCATCGGCCCCCAGCTTGACCACGACCTCCCCCGCGCCGCCGTCCTGCCAGCGGGCCTGAACCTGTTCGGCCGAGGTCGCGCCGGTCAGCATCGTCTCGTCCTCCAGCGTCGGCAGGCCGATGTCGCACACCGCGATCGCACGGGCGCACAGATCGCGGGCGACCTGCTGATCGGCGAACAGGCGCGGGCGATAATTGCCGTCGAACGCCACGCGGCCACCCCGCGCCCGCACCCGCCCGGCCAGCGCGAACAGATGCTCGCGGCCCTCGGCATCGAGGATCGCCAGGGTGATCAGCGAAAAGAGCAGCAGGTCCGCCTGTTCGGCCTGTGCCATCACCCGGTCGGCGCCGGGCAGCGACAGGGTCCGCCGCGCCGCGCTTTCGCCACGCCAATAGGCAAAGCTGCGCTCGCCCGTCGCATCGGTGGTGATGGCATATAGCCCCGGCATCCGCGTCGGATCACGCAGGATCAGGTCGGTGGCGACACCCTCCGCCGACCAGTCGGCCAGCAGCGTATCGCTGAACGGATCGTCGCCCAGCGCGGTGACGTAGCGCACGTCGCGCCCCATGCGCGCCAGATGGATCGCGGTGTTCAGCGTGTCGCCGCCATGCCCCAACCGCCACAGGCCGCCATCCGCCTGCGTCAATTCGATCATCCCTTCCCCGACGACGACGATCTGCATGGGCCTTCTCTCCTGATGCTACCATGGTCCATACACCACGCGACAGTGGCAAGGCCAAAGTTTGTAACTGGTCAATCCGAAACCGCAATGCTACCGCTACCCGCTTGAAAATACGAGACGGGACGAGGGTTAGCGGACGTGTTGATGATCCAATCCATGCGGTGGTTCGGACCCGCCGACCCCATTCCCCTGTCCCATATCCGCCAGGCGGGCGCGACCGAGGTCGTCACCGCACTCCACGAAATCCCCAACGGCATGGTTTGGCCGCGCGCGGCGATCGCCGAGCGGCGCGCGATGATCGAGGCGGCCGGACTCGGCTGGTCGACGGTCGAGAGCCTGCCGGTCCATGACGCGATCAAGCGCGGACAACTGACCGACGAGCTGGTCCAGGCCTATGGCGACAGCCTGCGCAACCTGGCGGCGGAGGGCGTGCGGACCGTCACCTATAATTTCATGCCGCTGCTGGACTGGACGCGCACCGACCTGGACTGGCGGCTGCCCGACGGTGCGACGGCGCTGCGTTTCGAATGGGCGGCGGTGGCGGCCTATGACATCCATATCCTGAAGCGCCCCGGCGCAGAGGCCGATTATTCGGAAAGCGTCCGCGCCGCCGCCGCGACACGCTTCGCCGCTATGACGCCCGAGGAGCGCCACCGGCTGGAGCGCACGATCATCGCCGGGCTGCCGGGCAGCGAGGAGAGCTTCGACTCGCCCGCCTTCCAGCGCGCGATCGACACCTATGCCGGGATCAATGCCGAGCGGCTGCGCGCCAATCATATCGCCTTTTTGCGCGCGGTCTGCCCGATCGCGGAGGAGGTCGGCATCAGGCTGGTCGTCCATCCCGACGATCCGCCCTTCCCCATTTTCGGCCTGCCGCGCGTGGTCAGCACGGCGCACGACTTGGAGCATCTCTACGCCGCCGTGCCGTCGATGGCGAACGGGCTGTGCTTCTGCACCGGATCGTTCGGCGCGCGGCCGGACAACGATCTGCCCGCGATGGTCCGCCGCTTTGCCGATCGGATCGATTTCCTCCACCTTCGCTCGGTCGGCTGGGAAGAGGGCGAGCGGAATTTCCACGAGGCCGAGCATCTGGGCGGCCACGCCCGGATGACGGAAGTCGTGCAGGCGGTGGTCGAGATTTCGCATGCGCAGAACCGCGCGATCGTGATGCGTCCCGACCATGGCCACCGGATGATGGACGACCTTCATCGCACCTCCAACCCCGGCTATTCGCTGCTGGGGCGGATGCGCGGCCTGGCCGAGTTGCGCGGGCTGGAGCGGGGAATCATGCATATGCGGAGCCTGAACGCGAATGCGGCTCCGGCCGAACTGGAGCTGACCGCATGACCCGCAAGCTGGAACTGCACCCTGACCGGCTGTTGCCCGCCGATCCGACGATGCGGAGCATCGCGCGGGCGCTCTATGCCGAGGTCGCCGACCTGCCGATCATCAGCCCGCATGGCCATACCGATCCGCGCTGGTTCGCCACCGACGAGCCCTGGGCCGACGCCAGCGACCTGCTGCTCGCGCCCGACCATTATGTCTTTCGTATGCTCTACAGCCAGGGCATCGCACTGGACGATCTGGGCATCCCGCATCGTGGCGGCCGCCCGGCGACCGATCCGCGCGCGGCGTGGAAGCTGTTCGCCGCCAACTATCACCTGTTCCGCGGCACCCCGTCGCGCATGTGGCTCGACCATGTGTTCGCCGAGGTGTTCGGTTTCGACGAAGCGTTGGAGGAAGCGACCGCCGACCGCTATTTCGACGCCATCGGCGCGGCGCTGGCCACCCCCGCCTTCCGCCCCCGCGCGCTGTTCGAGCGGTTCCGGATCGAATGCCTGGCCACGACCGAGGGCGCCGACGATCCGCTGGTCCATCACCAGGCGATCCGGGACTCCGGTTGGGCTGGCCGCGTCATCACCACCTATCGCCCCGACAGCGTGATCGATGTCGAGCATGAGCAGTTCGCGGGCGCGATGCAGCGCTTCGCCGAACTGACCGGCGAGGATGTCCATAGCTGGCCCGGCTATCTCGCCGCCCATGCCAAGCGCCGCGCCGCCTTCCGCGCGCTGGGCGCGACCGCCACCGACCATGGCCATCCGACAGCGGCGACCGCGAACCTGTCGACGGCCGAATGCGAGGCGCTGTTCGCGAAGATCGTCGGCGGCCGCTGGACACCCGCCGATGCGGAACTCTTCCGCGCGCAGATGCTGACCGAGATGGCGAAGATGAGCGTCGCCGACGGCATGACGATGCAGATTCATCCCGGATCATATCGCAACCACAATGCAGGGCTTTTCGCCAGCCATGGTCGCGACAAGGGCGCGGACATGCCGATGCGCACCGATTACGTCCATGCATTGAAGCCCATGCTCGACGTGGTCGGCAACGAGCGCGACCTGACCATCATCCTCTTCACGCTGGACGAAAGCGTCTATGCGCGCGAGCTGGCCCCGCTCGCCGGACATTATCCCTGCCTGAAGCTGGGCCCCGCCTGGTGGTTCCATGACAGCCCGGAGGGGATGCGCCGGTTTCGCGAGATGACGACCGAGACGGCAGGCTTCTACAACACCGTCGGATTCAACGACGACACCCGCGCCTTCCTGTCGATTCCGGCGCGGCACGATGTCGCGCGGCGGGTCGATTGCGGTTTCCTGGCGCGCCTGGTCGCCGAGCATCGGCTGGAGGAAGACGAGGCCGTCGAACTGGCCCATGCGCTGACCAACGGGCTGGTCCGCTCGGCGTACAAGCTGTGACCCGCCTTGGCGAGGCAACGGCCGCCGCCCTGCCCGACACCGTATCGCGGCCCGGTTACGACCGCGCGGCGCAGCGTATAGGGATCGTCCATCTGGGGCTGGGCGCGTTCCACCGGGCGCATCAGGCGGTCTATACCGACGATGCCATGGCGGCGGGCGATCGCGACTGGGGAATCGCGGCGGCATCGCTTCGCTCGGGCGGGGTGCACGACCAGATGGCCCCGCAGGACGGACTCTATACCGTCACCGAACGGTCGAGCGAGGGTGAGGCCGTCCGGCTGATCGGCGCGATCCGCGACGTGATCGTCGCCGCCAGGACGCCCGAACGGCTGGCCCGACGCCTCGCCGCGCCGGAGACGCGGATCGTCACGCTGACCGTCACCGAAAAGGGCTATTGGCGGCGGCCCGACGGCGCGACCGACATGGCCGGGATCGTTGCGGACGGGAACAGCATCTACCATTATCTGGGTGCGGCGGTCGTCGCGCGGCACGCCGCTGGCCTGGACCCGCTGACGCTGGTGAGCTGCGACAATTTGCCCGACAATGGCCGAGTGCTGCGCGGCGGCGTCGCGGCGTTCCTCGACCATCAGGGCGAAGCGGCCGCGCGCGACTGGTTCGAGCGGGACTGGCGCTCTCCCAACACCATGGTCGACCGGATCGTCCCCGCCGTCACCGACGCCGATCGCGCCCGTGTCGAAACGGTCCTGGGGATGCGCGACGAGGCCGCCGTCATCACCGAGCCCTATCGCCAATGGGTGATCGAGGACGATTTCGCCGGCGACCGCCCCCGCTGGGAAATCGGCGGCGCACAGTTCGTGGCCGATGTCGCGCCCTATGAAACCGCCAAGCTCAGGATGCTCAACGGCGCGCATTCGGCGCTCGCCTATCTGGGGCTGGAGCGGGGACACGAGTTCGTCCACCAGGCGGTCGCCGATCCCGCGATCCGCGCCGTGGTCGAACGGCTGATGCGGGCCGAGGCGGCCACCAGCTTTACCGCCGCACCGGGCCAGGCGCTGGAGCCCTATGCCGATGCGCTGCTCGCCCGCTTCGCCAATGTGACGCTGGAGCATCGCCTGTCGCAGATCGCCAGCGATGGATCGCAAAAGGTCGGCCCGCGCTGGCTGTCCTCGCTGGCGGCGCATGGCGGCGACGCGCCCGCGACCCTGACCGCGCTGGCGGCCTGGTTGCGGTTTATCCGGACGGGGAATGACGCCTCGCCCGATCCGCGCCGGGCGGAACTCGCCGGACTGTGGGCGGAGGGTGATGCGACGTCGGTGGTCGACGCGCTGTTCGCGGCCGGGGGTTCGATGGCAGGCCAGTGGCAGCCGACCGAGGCGCAGCGCGCGGCTCTGGTTCGCGAGGTCGAACGGTAAATCCTCCCCCGTACGGGGAGGTGGCAGGCCGCAGGCCTGACGGAGGGGAACTTCCACACAGGTCGTCCCCAGCGGAACGCCCCCTCCACCATGCTGCGCATGGTCCCCCTCCCCGTGCCGGGGAGGAGTAGTCGGCTTACTGCCCGTCCTTGGGCTCGACACCCTCGGCAGGCGCATCGCCGCTCGGCGTACGCTGCACGCGCGCGGTCATGCCGGTGGCCGAGGCATCGTCCAGCATCTGCTGGTCGACCGTTCGCTCGGGCGGCGGCGGCGGCACCGTGTCGGCCGCCATGTTGACCGGTGCGACGGCATCGGCATCGTTGGTCATGACCGGCGTTTCCTCCGGCACGGCCATATTCTCCTCCGCGACCGGCGTGTCGTTCTCGACCGGCACGGGCGGGTCTTCCGACGAGCGCGAGCAGCCCGCCAGCAGCAGCCCGGCCGCAAGCAGCGCCATGGCGCTCTTGGTGGCGATCTTCATCATGTCCTTACCCCTTTAGTCGCGTGTGGATTGCGCCCGCTCGGCCGAGCGGGCCTCGATCTTGGTGGCCAGCTGCGCGTCCCAGCCATAGGGATCCTCGCGGAAGCCCACTTGGCCATCGGCATTCGCAAAGGCGGTCCAATAGAGCAGATAGACCGCCACCGGCTCCGCCATGGTCGCGCGCACCGTCTTGCCCGAAGCGATGGTCGCGTCGATCTGCGGCTGCTGCCACTCCGGCGTCGACTTCAGCATCAGCGAGGCCAGCTCGGCGGGCTTTTCCAGCCGGACGCAGCCATGGCTGGCCAGCCGGTCGAACTTGGAGAAACCGGACTGGGCGGGCGTGTCGTGCAGATAGACCGCGAAGTCGTTGGGGAAGTCGAACTTGTACCGCCCCAGCGCGCTCTTCTCCGACGATTGCTGCAACCGCTTCGAGCCGTCGCCATTGTCGATCACACGGAAACCGGCGCGCTTCAGATAGCCGGGATTGGCCTTTTCCTTGGGCCACAATTCCTTGTTGGCGATCGAGCTGGGCACGTTCCAGGGCGGATTCAGCACGATGCTGCGGATCGTGGACACCAGCATCGGCGTCTCGTTGCCGGGTCGTCCCGTCACCGCCTTCATCGACATCACCGGATTGTCGCCGTCGAACACGGTCAGCACGGCGGCGGCGATGTTCACCTGGACGCGCTTGGCCTCCAGCTGCTGCGGCAGCCAGCGCCAGCGTTCCATGTTCGCCATGATCTGGCGGATGCGCTGCGCGACCGGCACGTTCAGCATGGCGACGGTCTGGCCACCCACCGTGCCGACCGGGTTCAGGCCATAGCGACGCTGCGCCCGGCGAACGGCGGCGAGCAGATCCTCGTCGAACCGATCGCCCGTCGTGCTGACGGCAGGGTCCTCCATCGCGAGGCGCTTGCGCAACGCCAGCACCTGCGGGCCGCTGGCGCCGAAGTTGATTGTGGTCGACGGCAGCGACGACCAGCCGCCCGCCGCCGCCATCGCGCGATAACGCGCCAGCCCCTTCACCAGCGCGTCATACCCCGCATAGGGCGGCGGCAGCGAGGCGACCCAGGCGGCCAGCCGGTCGCCCCGCACCGCATCGGCAAAGCCGGGCGCCGCGTCGAAGGGCTGCGGCCGGATGCCCCAGTCCTTGGTGAAATCGCCCGGATCGAGCCGCCCGACGTGCACCGCGTGCGCATAGTCCAGCGCGACGCGGGTCAGCGCGGTGGCGGACAGGGTCGACAGGTCGCGCGGCGGCCCCTGGCGAAGGCCCTGCGTGACCTCTCCTTCCGCGATCAGCGTGGCGAGCTGGCGCATCTGCGCCTCGCTGAGCGTCGGCATCGCGACCGTTGCCGGATTGGCGATCGACGGCGCGACCGGCGTGGTGGTGATGGCGGGCGTGGTCTGGGCCTGCGGGCGGGCCAGCGGCGTCGACGGTGCGGCGGGGGCGGGCATCATCACCGGCGGGGGCGCGACCTGCGCCAGCAGCGGGGTGGCGACCAGCGATCCGGCCGTCAGCGCGCCGAGCAGACGGCCGGCAAAGGGGCGATTCACGGAAAAAGGCAATGCAGTCATGACGGTATGATAGCCCCTATTCGTCCAAATGTCGTCGCAGGTGGGCGCGCTTATCGTACCCAATCCTACGCCAAGCTGAACCGAACGACGATCCGCCGGGAAATAAGCTCCCCCGGACCGATCGACTTTCGCGCTTTCCGGGGTGAGGTACAGCCGGGCCCTTTGGATCACATCGCCAGAATGCGGCTGAGGCGGGAGACGCCATGTTCGTCAAAGGCCTCGACCGCGACATGATAGCGCTGTCCGACCGTCAGCGCGCGTAGGGATAGTATAGCCTGGTCGCCCTCGGCCACCCGGTCGGCGAACAGCTGATAGGTCAGGGCCAGTCGATCCGGCCGGATGCCCCAACGGACATTATAACCGACCGCGCCCGGCACCCGACGCCAGCGGATGACGGCGTTGCGGCTGTCCGCCTCGCGTGTCGCGGTGACCTGTTCGGGGGCGGCGGGATCGACGCCGTCGGCGTTGCCGAACACACGCAGGTCGCTGATCGCCAGATGCGCCGCCCCGACATGGCCATGGACGTAGCGGACATAACGGGTGCGCACCGGGACGGGCAGCGCGAGATAGGCATTGGGCCGGTCGCGCCGCGGTCCCTCGGTCCGGGCCAGCGGATGCCAGGTCCGGCCGTCCGCCGAATGCTCCAGCCGGAACTCGGTATAGATGTCGGGCGCGTCGCCGAACCGCCCCGCCTGATAGTCCGCGAAGTTCACCTGAACCGCACGCACCGTCTTTACCGCCCCCAGGTCCAGCGTCAGCGTCGCCCCCGGCGCATTTGATGGCGACAACCAGAAGCTGCGGGGGTTCTCGTCCGTCGCATCCGCCGCCGGATGCCCCGCCACCTCACCGCTGGCGACCGCATGCTTGCGGTAGGAGAGCAGCATCCAGCCGGTGAACAGCGATTCCGGGTCGGTCACGCGGGTCGTCGGCATCCGGTGCGGAAAATCGCCGAAGCGGGTCGATACGCGCATCTGGCCATCCGCCTCGAACGCGGCGGGCCACAGGCCGATGCGCCGCTCGAACGTCCAGTTATAGCCGATCCAGGGCGTGCCGGTGTTCCACCAGTTGCCGTGCGCGTCCCGGAAGCTATTGCCGTGCCCGGCCCCCTGCACGAAGCCGCCGGGCTTGTAGCCGACCGGATTGTACGGCGCATAGGTGAACGGCCCCATCGGCGACGTCCCCACATAAGTGCCGGTGGCATAGGCGTTATACTCGGTGCCCGGCGCGCCATATTGCAGATAGTAACGCCCGCCGACCTTCGTCATCCACGCCCCCTCCATGAAGGGGGTGATCGGCGTCCCGTCGGGCAGTGTCCCGCTATGATCCTGGCCGAAGCGTTCCCAGCCATGATGCGCGGGATCGAGCAGGATGAAGGACCGGCGCGGCTCGCCATAGGCCATTCGGCCGTCCGCGAAATGGACGGGCGCGCCGTAGACGGGGAAGACGTTGGACGAGTTCCAATAGAGATACCACCGCTTGTCGTCGTCCTGGAACAGCGCCGGGTCCCACGGGCCGGGCGGCACCTGCCCCGGCTTGATCGCGTCCTCGAATCCCGAACGCACCGCGCCGGGCAGCACCGGCATCCGGCGGACGAAATAGTCGAGGCGGCCGCTCGCCGGATCGCTGGTCGCATAGATGGTGCCCTGGTCGGTCATCGAGGGCATGATGAGCAGCCGCTCGCCGTCCGAGGTGACGGCGGGCGCGACGATGCCTTGCGCGGGCCAGCGGCTGGGCGTGACGAAGCGCCAGTCGACAAGATCGGTCGAGCGCCAATAGCCGTCGGCCAGCGTCAGGAAGAGATAATAGGCCCCCTTGAACCGCACGATCACCGGGTCCGCGCCGGTGCGGTAAGATACGCCCTCGTTCACCTGCTCGAAATTATAGCGGTAATCGATATCGACCGGGTTGGCGTAGGTCTTGTCCTGGGCCGCAGCGGCAAGTGCAAGGGCTAGGATCATCGCCGGGCCTGGACGAACAGATTGGTGGTCAGGCGGCCGATACGCGGATCGTCGCTGAAGGCCATGTCGGGCGGGATGATGCCCGAATGGAGCAGGCATCCCTGATAGATGACCAGCCGGTCGGTCTTTGCCTCGACCATGCCGATCTGCTCGAACGCGGCGTTGCTGCCGTTGGTATAGCCGGACAGCCCCGCGCCGTCGCGGCGGGCGGCGGCGATGAAGGCGTCTCGATTGGCAGACGCCACCCGCTCGATCCGCGTCGCGCGCTGGCGATAGAAGGCGGTGCCGCTGCCCCGCGTTTCGGACAGGTAATGGAGGACCGCCAGATAATCGGGGTCGACCGCATCGAAATGCGGCATCCGCTGAACCTGGGACAAGGTGGAGGGCGCGGCGGTGACCATCGAGAAGCTGCCCTCGATCCAGTCGAAGCCGTCGACCTCGAACGCCCCGCCGATAAAGGGCGCGACCTCCTGGAGCAGGGCGGTGGCATAGGCGTGGGCCGGGCCGTCACCGAGGGTCAGGACATGGCGGACACCGGGATAATGGCTGCCCGATATCTGCGGGAACGGGGCAAGCGCCGCCGCCATCGCGACGATGCCCGCGACATCGCCGCTCACGTCGTCGACGACCACGACCGGGCTTTGCGATTGCCCGACACGAAGGAGGCGCGGGGTCATGGCATTACTGACATTCCGGCATTCCCCATGAATGGGCTCCTCCATTCCTCCCCTGCAAGGGGAGGTGGCAGGCCGAAGGCCTGACGGAGGGGTGTCGCCCTATCGAGAGCGGGACACCCCTCCACCATGCTGCGCATGGTCCCCCTCCCCTTGCAGGGGAGGAATAAATAGGCCGCTGGCATGGCGACCGACCTTTAGAACTTGTACCGTGCGCCGACCTGGAACGAGCGCGGCACGCCGGTGGTGTCGAACTCCCGCTTGGTCGGGTTCACGCCCGATCCCGCACCCCAGGCCGAATAGGTCCGGTTGACCGAATCGAACAGGTTGAACGCGGCCAGATTGACCTCCAGGTCATGGCCCCACGGCATCTTGAAGTTCTTCGAGACGCGCAGGTCGACCGCGGCATAGCCGACGATCTGGTCGGGCCAGAACACGCCGCCGAAATTGCCATAGGCGCTGGCATTCTCAGGCTTCACGGCCGGGAAGATGACCTGGCCGAAGGACGGGCCCGAACTGAAGGTGCCGGTGACCGAGATCTTGGTATCCCACGGCCCCTTGGCGATGCCGGTGCCGACGAAGCGCCATTTCTCGACGCCCGCGACATAATTCCAGCCATAAGCATCGACGCGCGGGCCGTTGAAGAACTCGTCGCCCTGCAACTCCTGCGCGACGTTGCTCTTGGCCTGCTGCACCGTCAGCGTGGCGGTGAAGCCCCAGGTCGAACCGGTGACGAACGGCTTTTCGGCGGTGAAGTAGAGCGCATTATACTCCGCCTTGCCGTCGTTCGACCCGATGTTCAGCTTGCCGCTATAGCCGGGCAGGATGCCCTGGGCGGGAAAGTTGTCCTCGATCCACTGGTCGCCCTGGCTGGTATATTGCCCGCTGGGCAGGCGATTGCCGCGCACATATTTGAAGATGTTGTGGCTGCGGATGTGGCTGAACGTGACCGAGGTCTGCACGACGCCCAGCCGCTTGCGGAAACCGATGTTGAACTGGTCCGAATAGGGCAGCTTGGTGTTGTTGTTGAGCAGCCAGACCTCGCCGCCCACGCCCGTCGCGGTCGCCGCCGCGCGCAGCGCGTCGACATTCTTGTAGCTGCTGTTCCACGCCAGCGTCGCGGGCGGCAGCCCGCCATTGTTGGCCGCACGGATGCTCGCGCAGCTCGGCTGGCCGGGGCCGTCGCAGAAGCTGAGCGTGACGGTCTGCTGATAGAGTTGCTTCACCGTCTCGATCCCCGCCGCGATGAACAGCGGCCGGTCGTAATAGCGGCCCGCACCCGCAAAGAAGATCGTGTCGCGGTCGCCGTTCAGGTCGTAGGAAATGCCCAGGCGCGGCTGGAACGCCTTCCAATACGGCTTCCGGTTGTTGCCGGTCGAGATATAGTCGTTCGGGTTGATGCCCGCCGCCTGCCACGGCTGATAATTGCGCAACGCATTGGCGATGGCCGTGGGCGTGACAAAATTCTCGTTCTTGGCGTTGGTTTCATAGTCCCAGCGCAGACCGGCATTGACGGTGATGTGGTCATTGACCGTCCAGTCGTCCTGCAGGAACAGGCCGATTTGCGTGTTCTTCGCGGTCGCCGGGCGCACCGGCACGACCGAGACCGCCGCCTGTTGCGGGGTCGAGGCGTCGAAGGTGGTGTAGGTCGACGGCGTGAAATAATAGGCGCCGTTGCCCAGGTTGTCCTCGGCGCGCGACAGGTCGTTCAGCGAGACCTTCACGCCCGCCTTCACGACGTGGCGATCGCCAAAGAAGGTGACGTTGTTCTTGAACGTCCAGGTCTTCTGGTTGTCGAACTGCTCGAAGCCGTTGGTGCCCAGCTGCGCGACGGCGGCGCCCGGGCGGCCCAGCACGATCTCGGGCCCGCTGCTGGTGCGCGGCGTGCCGTTGAAGACGCTGTTATAGGCCAGCGTCATCTCGTTCAGCCAATGGTCGCCGCGGTGGTTCCATTCGAGCTGATAGAGGTCGATCTTCGACTGGAGCAGGTGACCGTGCGAGGGCACCGCAATGCCACCGAAGTCGGCCAGGTTGCTTTCCCGGCGGAAGAAGCCGCTGAGATTGACCGTGTCGGCGTTGCTGACATAGCCGGTCAGCTTGCCGAAATAGAGCCGCTGGCTGAAATCCTGCGGATAGCTGCCGTTGAACTGGCTGACGATCGCCTGGGGCACGACCTGGGTCGGGTCGGCGGTGCTGGTATTGCCCAGCTGCACCGCGGTCGAAGGGGCCTTCTGGTCGGTCGCCTCGAACGCGCCATAGATGTGCAGCACGTCCTTGATGATCGGACCACCCAGGTCGGCGCCATATTGCTTGCGGTCGTAATCGCCCTGTCCGCGCGTGCCGTCCAGATTGTTGCGCTGGCCCGGCCGGTCGAAATATTTGGTGCCGTAGAAGGATTTGGGCTGCCACTCGCCAAACAGCGTGCCGTGATAGCTGTCGCCGCCGGTCTTGGTGACGGCGGTGATGATCGCCGATCCGGACTGTTCGTATTCGGCCTTGTAATTCTGGGTATCGACCTTGAATTCCTGTACCGCCAGCTGCGGGAAGGGATTGCCCTGGCTGAAATTCTGGCCCGCCACGCCACCGTGATTGACCTGGTTCTTCAGGGACAGGCCGTCGATGAAGACGTTGACGTTGTCCGCGCTGACGCCACCCGCCTGGACCTGGCGGTTGCTGCGACCCGGCGTCACCGCCACGCCCGGTGCGAGCGCAGCGAAGTTCAGGAAGTTGCGGTCGCTTTGCGGCAGGCTTTCGATCTGCTGCTGCGACACGTTGGTAGAAACCTCGGCGGTGCGCACCTCCTGGGTGCGGCGGCCGGTCACGACGACATCGCCGGACGCCGCAGCCCCGCCTGCGATCTCCTCACCGCCGGCACCGGGCGCAGCGGCGGGCTCGCCGATATCGGCGGTGATGATCTGGCCGATCGGGACGACGACCTGTTCGGGCTGCTGGCCCTGAACCTCGACCCGGTAGGTGCTGGGGCGGATGCCGGGGATGGTATAGTCACCCGCCGCGTTGGTGCGCGCGGTGATGACCTGGCCGGTGGTCAGGTCGGTGATCTTGACCGTGGTGCCCGCCGACGCACCCTCGACCCGGCCGCGCAGCGTGCCGCTGGCCTGGGCATGAGCGGGTGCGCTGACGACGAGCGCGGCCGCCAGGGCCAGCGCGGAAATCCCACGACGCATCTGCGCGCGATCATTGGTGGATGCCATTCCAGTCCCCTCCATCATCCCTTGCACCCCTTCCTTGCCCCGGATGCCGCGACGACGGACGCCGCTCACCCGAAAACGGAGAGGCTTATGAAACCGGTTACTTGCCCGCGTAACCGGTTACAACCGTCGTGACACGGCTTATGTCACTATCGTGAGGGCTGTTGCGCAAACGTCACAGATCGCCGGGTCGAGCAGGCCGGTCAGGCGGGGAGCGGTGGCGCCTGGCAGTGGCGGGCGATGAATGCCTCATGGGTGGGCAGGCCGCTCGCGACCTCGGCGATCACCTCCTCGACATCGCGAAGAAATGCGGTCGCCTGCGCATCGGGGACCATGTCGACCATCGGGTCATATTGCGCGGCCAGCCCCTGCCCCAACAGCACCTGGACCCAGCTTTCCTCGCGGAACAGCTCGGCCTTGCCGTGCAGGAAGAAGCGCGCGGAGGAGCGGAACAGCTCGATCCGCTCGGCCAGGCTGTCGGGCACGTCCATGTGGCGCAGATACTGCCAGAACGGCGTGTCCTCGCGCTGCGTCACCTTGTAATGCGCGATGATGAAGTCGCGCACGTCGCGATATTCGAAATCGGTTTGGCGATTATATTCGGCGATATCGGCGGCGTGGAAGCCACGCCCCGGAAACAGCGCCAGCAGCCGCAGCAGCCCGGTCTGGATCAGGTGGATGCTGGTCGACTCGAGCGGCTCGAGAAACCCGCCAGCCAGCCCGAGCGCGACGACGTTCTTCTCCCATGCCCGCACCCGCTTGCCCGGCCGGAACCGCACGGGGCGGGCATCGCCCAGGGCTGGCGTATCGAAATGCGCGAGCAGCGTCGCCGCCGCCGCGTCGTCCGAGACGAAGCGGCTGGCATAGACATGGCCGTTGCCGGTCCGGTGCTGAAGCGGAATGCGCCACTGCCACCCCGCGCCATGCGCGGTCGACCGCGTATAGGGGGTCAGCGGTCCGGTTCCCCGCGCGCTCGGCACCGCCAGCGCCCGGTCGCAGAGCAGCCACTGGCTCCAATCCTCATACCCCACCCCCATCGCCTCGCCGATCAGCAGGCCACGCATCCCCGAGCAGTCGAGGAACAGGTCGCCGTCCACCGTGCGCCCATCGGCCAGCACGACATGGTCGAGATGGCCGTCGCTCGCGCGGGCGTTGGCCGCGACGACCCGCCCCTCGATCCGCTCCACCCCTGCCTTCTCCGCCCGCACCCGCAGATAGCGCGCATAGAGCGAGGCATCGAAATGATAGGCATAGTCGATATCGGCGATCGGCGAGTTGGGATGCGCCGGATCGGGCATGGCAAAGCGGTTCATCCGCGCCGCCATCGTGTTCAGCGCATAATGGTCGAAATGCTTCGCCCGCCCCTGCGCGGCTTCCTTCAGCCAGAATTGGTGGCAGTGCAGCCAGTACAGGTCCTGCCCGATCTTGCCGAAACCATGGATATAGCTGTGCCCCGGCGCCCGCCAGTTGCGAAACTCGATACCCAGCTTGAACGTCGCCTGGGTGGCGCGGACCATCTCGAACTCGTCGATCCCGGCCAGCCCGTTGAAGGTGCGGATGGCGGGGATGGTCGCCTCGCCCACGCCGATCGTGCCGATCTCCTCCGATTCGATCAGCCGGATCGTATAGGCCCCCAGCAACAGCCGCGAGAGCAGGGCGGCGGCCATCCATCCGGCGGTGCCGCCGCCGACGATGGTGACGGTCTTGAGCGGCGGATTGGGATGCGCCGCCGCCGTCATGCCGACACCGCCGGGCTGGTCGCGCGGATCACCAGTTCGGTCGCGATGGTCTGCGTCTCCAGCACCAGCGTGCCGCCCTCCAGCGCGTCGACCAGCCGCGCGACGGCCCGCGCGCCCAGCTCGGCCGTCGGCGCGCGCACCGTGGTCAGCCCCAGATAGCGGGCCAGCGGAATATCGTCGAAGCCGGTCACGGCCACCGCGCCGGGCACCGCGACCTGCCGCTCGCGCAGCACGCTGAGCACGCCCAGCGCCATCATGTCGTTGGCCGCGACGATCCCGTCATGGACCAGCGCCCGCTCCGCAACGGCCAGCATCGCCGCCGCACCCGATTCCTCGCGGAAATCGCCTTCGATCACGATCGGCTCGACCTCCGGCGCCAGCCGCGCCATCGCGGCCAGGAAACCCTGGCGCCGCTCGTCCGCGTCGATATTGCCGAACGGACCGGAGACATGGATCAAGCGCCGCCGCCCCTGCGCGACCAGATGCGCGACGACCCCCTCGATGCCGACGGCATTGTCGATGCGGAACGCCGCCCGGCCCGAGGCGTGTTGCGAATTGACCAGCACGGCGGGCACGCCCAGCGGCAGGGCATCGTCCAGCCCACCCGCGACCAGCTGCGGCGCCATCACGATCAGCCCGTCGACACGGCCCCGCATCGACCGCACCGCCTGCGCCGCCAGTTCGGCATCGGCGTGCATGTTCGACAGCAATAGATGGTATCCGCGTGCCGTCACCTCGCGGTCCATGCCGCGCACGATCTCGGAAAAGAACTCGCCGTGCAGGTCGGGCAGGACGACGCCGATCGCATGGCTGCGCGACAGCGACAGGCTGCGCGCACCCGCATGGGGGACGTATCCCAGTGCCTGCGCGGCGGCCATCACCCGCGCGCGTGTGTCCGGATGGACGCTGCTATGCCCGTTCATGGCGCGCGACACCGATGCGACGGATACCGCCGCCTGCCGCGCCACGTCGCGGATCGTGGCCGATGACTGCCTCACACCCCTCCCCTTCACGGGCCCATCGCCCAAGGCCCCTCTATAGCGTGCGCCGCATCTTGTGCGATGCCTCCCGTCTGTGTAACCGGTTACACAAAAGCGTCAACATCAATGCGGCCGTGCGAAACGTCCGAATGTTCGCCGTAGCTTAGGGGAGAATGAGGCCGATGTCGGAGATCACCATTTCGCGGCGCGCCGCGCTGCTGGGCGCAGGGACCATCGCCGCCTGGGCGGCCAGCCCCGCCCGCGCGCTGCTGGCACAAGGAGACGGCACCGCGCTTTCCGCGTCGGTCGAGGCGATCCTGGCGAAGATGACGCTGGAGGAAAAGGCCGGGCAGCTTCAGCTGAACGCCGCCGCCTGGGGTGGCGGGGTCGCCACCGCGCTCAACCCGCCGTCCAACGGCCCCAGCTTCGAGGGGCAGCTCGCCGATGCGGTCGCGGGCAAGCTGACCGGCGTGTTCAACGGCAACGGCGCGGAGATGGCGCGACGGATGCAGGGCGCGGTGATGCGAGACTCGCGGTTGAAGATCCCGCTGATCTTCCCCGCCGACGTGATCCATGGCCACCGCACGATCTTCCCGGTGCCGGTCGCGGAAGCCGCCAGCTTCGATCCCGACCTGGCGATGCGCACCGCGCGCATGGCGGCGTTCGAGGCGGCGGGCGCGGGCATCGACTGGACCTTCTTCCCGATGGTCGACATCGCACGCGACCAACGCTGGGGCCGGACGATGGAGGGCGCGGGCGAAGACCCGATGCTGGGCCAGTTGTTCGCCATCGCCCGCGTCAAGGGTTTCCAGGGCAGGAACCTGGCCGCCGACGATGCGGTGATGGCCTGCATCAAGCATTTCGCCGCCTACGGTGCGGCCGAGAGTGGCCTAGACTATAACATCGTCGACATGTCCGAACGCACGCTGCGCGAAGTCTATCTGCCGCCCTACAAGGCCGGGTTCGACGCGGGCGCAATGAGCGGCATGGCCTCGTTCAACGAGATCAACGGCATCCCTTCGACCGGCAATCCCTGGCTGATGAAGCAGTTGCTGCGCGACGAGTGGAAATTCCCGGGCATCATCGTGTCCGACTATACCGGCGACGAGGAGATGATCGCGGCGGGCTTCGCCAAGGACGGCAAGGACGCGGCGCGCATCGCCTTCATGGCGGGGGTCGACATGAGTATGCAGTCGAACCTCTACACGCTCCACCTGCCCAGCCTGGTGCGCGAAGGGGCGGTGCCGCAAGAGGTGCTCGACCGCTCGGTCCGCCGGGTGCTGGCGGTCAAGCAGATGCTGGGCCTGTTCGATGATCCCTTCCGCCGCATCGACCGCAAGCGCGAGACGGCGCGGTCGCGGACCAAGGCCGCCATCGCCCTGTCGCGCGAGGCGGCGCAGAAGTCGATGGTGCTGCTGAAGAACGACGGCGACCTGCTGCCGCTCGACCCGACCTGCAAGATCGCGCTGATCGGCCCCTTCGCCAGCGGCCAGCACGACCTGAACGGCCCATGGGTCGTGTACGGCGACAACAACCAGGCGATCGACCTACTGACCGGCCTGCGCGCGGCGGGGGCGAAGAATGTCACGGTCGCGCTCGGCTCGGGCGTCGAGGAGGCCTTGCCCGGCGGGATCGAGGCGGCGGTCGCAGCGGCGCAAACGGCGGACGTGGTCGTGCTGGCGATCGGCGAGAGCGAGACCATGTCGGGCGAGGCGCAGTCGCGCACCTCGATCACCATCCCCGCACCGCAAATGGCGGTGGCCGAGGCGGTGGCGAAGACCGGCAAGCCGATCGTCGTCCTCCTGAAGAACGGGCGCGGGCTGGCGCTGGAGGGCGCGGTCAGGGATGCGCCCGCCATCCTCGTCACCTGGTTCCTGGGTTCGGAAACCGGCCATGCCATCGCCGACATGCTGTTCGGCAAGGTCGGGCCGTCGGGTCGCCTGCCGCTGAGCTTTCCCTATGAGAGCGGACAGGAACCCTATTATTACGCGCACAAGGAAACCGGTCGTCCCGCGCCAGCGGGCGCGCGCGTCCCCTACAAGACGCAGTGGCGGACCGCGCCCAATGCCGCGCTCTATCCGTTCGGGCACGGCCTGACCTATGGCAAGGTGACCTATGACGCGGCCGACGTGCCCGCCAACCTGGCATGGGACGGGCGGATCACCGTCTCGGCGACCGTCACCAACACCGGCACGCGCGCGTGCGAGGAAGTGGTCCAGCTCTACATCCACGACCGCGTCGCCAGCATCACCCGGCCGGTGCGCGAGATGAAGGCGTTCCGCAAGGTCGCGCTGGCGCCGGGCAAAAGCGAGCGGGTGAGCTTCACCCTGACCCGTGCGCAACTGGAGTTCCTGGGCACCGACCTGCGCCCCACGGTCGAGCCGGGCACCTTCGACGTGTGGATCGCCCCCTCGGCGCAGGCCGACGGCGCGCACGGAACGTTCGATCTGGTCCGGTAAATCCTCCCCGGCACGGGGGGGGGACCATCCAAAGGATGGTGGAGGGGGATCGCCGCGAGGGACTTATCCGGCGGCAAGCCCCCCTCCGGCAGGGCTTCGCCCTGCCACCTCCCCGTGCCGGGGAGGATCAGCCGGTCCGCCGCAACGGGCTGAACGCCATCGCCAGCCCCGACAGCACGAAACAGGCCAGCGGCACCACCACCACCAGGCGGCGCAGCGCGGCGAGCGTCTCGGGCGTCTGGTCGACATTGGCGACATAGCCCGCCTGCCCCAGCACCAGCCCGATCATCACGGTGGCCAGCCCGATCGCCACCCGCTGCAACAACGCGGCCAGGCCGAACACGATGCCCTCGGCACGAATGCCGGTCGCCCGCTCGCCATGGTCGATCGTGTCGGGCAACAGCGCCCAGAAGGCGAAGTGCAAGCCGACCGTCACCGCCTGCATCCCGATCAGAAAGGCCTGCATCGCGCCGACCTGCGGCAGGTCGACCGTCGCGAACAGCAACAGCCCGGTGCCGCAGCATCCCACCGCGACGAACCACAGCCGCACCGCGCCGATCATCCGCGCCAGCGCCATCCAGACCGGAACCGCCACCACGCTGACCGCCATCATCGACGCCAGGGCGAGCTGCCCGGCCCCGACATCGTGCAGCCGGTATTTGAAATAATAGAGGACCGACTTGCCCAGCACCGTGGTCGCCACGATCATCGCGATCATCGCCACCGCCAGCGTCAGGAACGCGCGGTTGCGCGCGACCGCCGCGAGCGAGATGCGGATCGAGGGCGGCGGCGGCTTGGCGACCCCGGCCATGCCGTCGCGAAAGGTCCAGCCGACCCCGATCAGGATGACGCTGCCCAGGCCCGCGAACAGCAGCGCGGCCCCCATGAAGGCGCGCGGGCCGCCCTCTACGCCCATCACCATGCCGCCGATCGGCACCGTCCCGATCGCCACCAGCACTGCCGCCGCCGTGCCCGCCAGCATCCGCAGCCCCGCGACGAACGACCGGTCGCGGCTGTCCATGCTGACCCGCGCCGACATCGCCAGATAGGGGATGTTGACCAGCGCATAGGCGGTGCGGAACAGCAAGTGCCCGCCCAGCACGAAGGCGAGCCCCGCCTGTCCGGCGACCGGCGGCGGCGCATAGGCCATGGCGAAGGCCATCCCCAGCGGCACCGCGCCGCCGATCAAGCCCCAGCGATAATGGCGCGCCCCACCCTGCCGATCGACCAGCGCGCCGACCGCAAAGCTGACCAGCCCGTCCCAAACCGACGCCGCCAGATAGATCGCCGCCGCCGTCTCGACCGCGATTCCGATCGCGTCGGTATAATAGAAGAGCAGGTAGAGCATCACGCTCTGCCAATAGAGGTTGAACGCGAAATCACCCCCGGCCAGCGTCACCAGACGCCAGCGGCCGACCCGTCGCCCCTCGCCATGCTCGTTCGTCATGACGGTCTTGTCGGGCGCGTCGGATACAAAGTCGAGGGGCTGCGGGATGCCGGGATACCTTAACGCCCTGGGCGATTTACCCATGGCCACCCCCGCCCAGCCAACCTAGACGGACGCCATGACTGACAAGACCGAGCGTACGCCCATGCGTGGGGGCGAGTTCATCGCCTTCATCGCCGCCCTGATGGCGGTCAACGCCCTGGGTGTCGACCTGATGCTGCCCGCGCTGGCCGATATGGGCCACCAACTCGGCATCGCGACCGCCAACCACCGGCAATGGATCATCACCGTATATATGCTGGGCTTTGGCGCGGGCCAGCTTGTCTATGGACCGCTTGCCGATCGATACGGACGGCGGCCGATCCTGCTCATCACGCTGGCGGGGTTCGTCGGGGCCAGCGTCTTTGCCGCGGGGTCGCAGACCTTCCCCGCGCTGCTCGGCGCGCGGGTGCTCCAGGGGCTGATGTCCGCCTCCACCCGCGTGCTGGCGGTGGCGATCGTGCGCGACCGGTTTTCCGGCCGCCAGATGGCGCGGACGCTGTCGGTCGCGCAGATGATCTTCTTCCTGGTGCCGATCATGGCGCCCAGCCTGGGGCAGGTGCTGCTGGCATTCGGGCCGTGGCGGTTCATCTTCTATGCGCTGGCCGGTTTCGCTGCCTTCGTCCTGGCCTGGTCGGCACTGCGCCTGGTCGAAAGCCTGCCGGTCGCGCGCCGCACGCCGCTGTCGCTCGCCTCGCTCAAGAGCGCGTATCGGCTGACGCTGACCAACCGTTTTTCGGCGGGCTATGCGGTGTGCGCGTCGATGACCTTTGGCGGGGTGATCGCCTTCGTCTCGTCGGCGCAGCAGATCTTCGTCGACGAATTCGGCGCGGGCGACCGGTTCACCCTGCTGTTTGCGCTATGTGCTTTCTCGATGGGCTGCGCATCCTTCGCCAACAGCCGCCTGGTCGAGCGGCTGGGCACCCGGCTGATCTCGCAGACCGCCGTCATCGGGCTGATCATGCTGTCGTTGCTGCATCTGGGCGTCATCATGGCGGGGCAGGAGACCTTGGTCACCTATATCCTGTTCCAGGCGCTCAGCATGACCTGTATCGGCCTGTGCGGATCGAACTTCGGCGCGATGGCGATGGAGCCGGTCGGCCATATCGCGGGCACCGCCTCGTCGATCCAGGGTTTCATCACCAGCGTCGGCGCGGTGATCGTCGGCTCCGCGATCGGCCAGGCCTATGACGGCTCCACCTATCCGCTGGCCATCGGCTATCTGGCGATCGGGCTGGGCGTACTCGTGCTCGTCTATTTCATCGAGGACCGCCGGCTGTTCCGCGCCCGCCATGCCAGCGAGGCACCCAAATCCTGAGCCAGTATGACAGGCCGTTCACTTGACTTGCCCCGGCGAGGGGTTCTCCATCCCCGCCAACATCACAGGATCGCAGGAAACCCATGAAGCGCTACGCGTTCGCCGCCGCCCTCCTCGTCACCACCGCCGCCATGGCGCAGACATCGTCGGTGCCCGGCACGCTGCCCGGCGTCGACAAGAGCTATATGGACCCCAGCGTCAAGCCGGGCGACAATTTCGACGCCTATGCCAATGGCGGCTGGCGCAAGACCGCCGAGATTCCCGCCGACCGCTCGACGATCGGCGTCGGGCTCGACGTGTCGCTGCGCGCCGAGGCGCGCACCGCCGCGATCATCAAGGGAGCGGCCGCCACGAAGGGTGCACCCGGTAGCGACCAGCAGCGGATCGCCGATTATTACGCCGCCTATGTCGACACCGCCGGGATCGAGGCACGCGGGCTGAAGCCGATCCAGGGCGACCTGGCCGCCATCGCCGCGATCAGGGACAAGCGCGATCTGTCGCGCGCCATCGGCGCGGCGATGCGATCGGACACCGATCCGTTCAACAACAACAATTACGCCAGCACGAACAACCTGTTCGGCCTGTTCGTCAGCCAGGACCTGAACCAGCCGACGCGCAACGTCCCCTATCTGATGCAGGGTGGCCTGGGCCTGCCCGAGCGCGATTATTACCTGTCGGACAAGCCCGACATGGCGGAAATCCGCACCGCCTACCGCGCCTATCTGGCCCAGCTGATGCAGCTGGCCGGGCTGTCCGACCCACAGGCCCGCGCCGAGCGCGTCTTCGCGTTGGAGACCAAGATCGCCGCCGCGCAGGCCGACATCATCACCAGCCAAGACGCACACAAGGGCGACAATCCCTGGACCCGTGCCGATTTCGCCACCCGCGCGCCGGGGATGGACTGGACCGCCTTCTGGACCGCCGCCGGAATGCCCGCCGGACAACGCGACTTCATCGTGTGGCAGCCGGAGGCGACCACCAAGCTGTCGGCCCTGGTCGCCAGCGAGCCGTTGCAAAGCTGGCAGGACTGGCTGGCCTTTCATATGATCAACCAGGTCACCGGCTCGCTGCCCAAGGCGATCGACGATGCGTCGTTCGGCTTTTACGGCCGCACCCTGACCGGCACCCCCGCGCAGCAGCCGCGCGAAAAGCGGGCGCTGTCGGCCGTCAACGGCGCGCTGGGCGAGGCGGTCGGCAAGATCTATGCCCAGCGTTATTTCCCCGCCTCGTCCAAGGCCGAGATCCAGACGATGGTGACCAACATCGTCGGCGCCTTCGACCGGCGGGTCGCCGCGCTCGACTGGATGGCGCCCGCGACCAAGAAGGAGGCACGCGCCAAGCTCGCCGTGCTGAAGGTCGGCGTCGGCTATCCCGACCATTGGTGGAACTACCCGAAATTCGACGTGCGCGCCGACGATCCCGTCGGCAATGCGCAGCGCGCCCGGCTGGCCATGTACCATTATCATCTCGGCAAGCTCGGCAAGCCGGTCGACCGCAGCGAATGGTGGATGACGCCGCAGACGGTGAACGCGGTCAACCTGCCGCTGCAGAACGCGCTGAACTTCCCCGCCGCGATCCTGGAGAGCCCCTATTTCGATCCCAAGTTCGACGCGGCCGCCAATTACGGCGCGATCGGATCGGTCATCGGGCACGAGATCAGCCACAGCTTCGACAATCTGGGCGCCGATTTCGATTCGACCGGGCGGCTGCACAACTGGTGGACGCCCGCCGACCTGAAGCGGTTCGAACAGGCCGGACAGGCGCTGGTCGCGCAGTATAACGGCTATGAGGCGCTGCCCGGCCTCTACCTGAACGGCGAGCAGGAACTGGGCGAGAATATCGCCGACGTGGCCGGGCTGACCGCCGCATACGAGGCCTATCACGCCTCGCTGAAGGGCAAGCCCGCCCCCGTCATCGACGGGCTGACCGGCGACCAGCGTTTCTTCCTGGCCTTTGCCCAAGGGTGGCGGACCAAGATGCGCGACAAGGCGTTGCGCGCGCGCATCACCAGCGACGTGCACGCCCCCGCGCCGTGGCGCGTGCTGACCGTGCGCAATCTGGATGCCTGGTATGCGCCGTTCGACGTCCAGCCGGGTCAGGCGCTGTACCTGTCGCCCGAAAAGCGCGTCCACGTCTGGTGACTCCACGCTCCGGCCCATCTGCCTCATGGGCGGGCGGGCCGGAGAGGGTCTGGCGCGGGCACGGCGGGCGTGCCACACCCCCTTGTCAGGTTATAACAAGGGGTTGGGAATGCTCGTCGGAACGCGTCTGGTTACTGTCCTTCTGGCCACCACGGCCCCGCTCCTCGCCGCCACGCCATCGGGTGCGCAGACCGCAGCCCAGCCCCCTGCGACCGGCTATCACCGCGCGCCCGATGCCATTGCCAGGGCGCTGGAAACCCCGCCCACCCCGGCGGTCGCGCTCAGCCCCGATCATCGCACCATGGCGATCCTGGGGCGCGAGAACCTGCCCTCCATCGCCAACCTGTCGAAGCCGATCCTGCGACTGGGCGGATATCGCATAGATCCGGCGACCAACGGCCAGGCCGAGGTGCGCGTCCAGTGGCTGAACGCGCTCAGCTTCCAGGATGTCGCCAGCGGCCGGACGGTCGCGGTCCGCCTGCCCCAGGGCACCCGCTTCGCCGCGCCCGACTGGTCGCCGGACGGTGCGCATCTGGCCTTCTATGTGCAGGAGAAGGACGGGCTCGCGCTGTGGATCGCCGACCGCGACGGGACCGCGCGTCCGGTGGCCAAGGGGCTGAACGGCGCGTTCGGGACACCTTTCGCCTGGATGCCGGACAGCCGGTCGCTCATCGCCCGGCTGGTATCGCGGATCGAGGCCGCCCCTCCGGCCGAAAGCCCGACGCCGCGCGGCCCCGTCGTGCAGGAAAGCAGCGGGCGCACCTCTGCCGCACGCACCTATGAGGATCTGCTCGGCGACGCGCATGACGAGGCACTGTTCGATTACTATTTCTCAAGCGCATTGGCGAAAGTCGACGTGGCGGATGGCGCCCTTCACCCGATCGAGGGGCGCGCGGTCTGGAGCGATTTCAGCGTGTCGCCCGATGGCCGCTATCTTCTGACCGAGCGGCTCAAGCGCCCCTATAGCTATCTACTCCCTGCGCGTTTCTTCCCAACCGAGATCGCGGTCCAGCCGATCGCCGCGCCGGGCATGCACAACGGGTTCGTCGTGGTCGACCGCCCGCTGGCCGACGATCTGCCCGTCGATTTCGATGCCACCGTGAAGGGCCCCCGCGACGTGGAATGGCGCGCCGACGCCCCCGCCACATTGGTCTGGGCCGAGGCGCTGGACGGCGGCAATCCGAAGGCGAAGATCGCCTTCCACGACAAGGTCATGATGCGCGCTGCGCCGTTTGACCGACCCGCAGTCGAACTGGCCAAGACCCCTGCCCGCTATTCCGCCACGATATGGGGCGATGACGGGTTCGCGATGGTCGTCGACCGCGAATGGCGCAGCCGGACCGAGCATCGCCAGGCCGTCGCCCCCGGCCGCCCCGGCGAGGGCCGGATGCTGCTGACCCGCAATTACCAGGACCAGTATGGCGATCCCGGCCGCCCGGTGATGGAGGAAAATGCGGCGGGCAGGCCGGTGATGCGCTTCACGCCCGGCCACGACGCGGTCTATGTCACCGGCGAAGGCGCGACGAAGGCGGGCGCCTTCCCCTTCCTGGCGACGATGAAGCGGGCGGATGGCGCACAGACCCGGCTGTGGACCGCCAAGCCGCCCTATTACGAGACGGTCGTCGCGATGCTCGACGACAAGGGCCAGCGTATCCTGACCCGACGCGAAAGCGCGACCCAGGTGCCCAATTACGTGATCCGCCCCGTAAAGGGCGGTCAGGCCAAGGCCGTCACCCGCTTCACCGACCCCGCCCCCGTCTTTGCGGGCGTGACGCAGCGGACGATCACCTATAACCGCGCCGATGGCCTGCCGCTGTCGGGTTCGCTCTATCTGCCCGCCGGATATGACGCCAAGCGCGACGGGCCGCTACCGACGCTGCTCTGGGCCTATCCGGCCGAATATACCGATGCCAAGGTCGCCGGGCAGACGGTCGACCAGGGCAATCGCTTCGTGCGGCCGCGCGGGATCAGCCATCTGTTCCTGCTGACCCAGGGCTATGCCATCCTCGACAACCCCGCCATGCCGATCATCGGCGAAGGCGGGACGGAGGCCAACGACACCTATATCCAGCAGCTTCAGGCCGATGCCCAGGCGGCGGTCGATGCGGTCGTGAAGCTGGGCGTCGCGGACCGCAGCCGCATGGCGGTGGGCGGGCATAGCTATGGCGCGTTCATGACCGCCAACCTGCTCGCCCATACCGATCTGTTCCGCGCCGGCATCGCACGCTCGGGCGCGTATAACCGCACGCTCACCCCGTTCGGCTTCCAGGCGGAACAGCGCACCTATTGGCAGGCGACCGACACCTATACGACGATGAGCCCGTTCACCTTCGCCAACCGGATCAAGGCACCGATCCTGCTGATTCATGGCGGCGCGGACGACAATAGCGGCACCTTCCCCATCCAGTCGGAACGGATGTATGCCGCTCTGAAGGGCAATGGCGCGACGGTGCGCTATGTCGTCCTGCCCAATGAGCCGCATGGCTATCGCGCGCTGGAATCCACCGAGGAGACGTTGTGGCAGATGACCGACTGGCTCGACCGCTACGTCAAGCCCAAGGCGCCTGCCGCCCCCGCGACCAGCGCCCGCTAACGGACACGTGGCCCCGGCCCCTCAGCTCCACAGCACGACCACCGCATTATAGGTCATGTGGAGCAGGATCGCCGGGGCCAGCCGCCCCGACCGCTTGAACAGGACGCAATTCGCGGCACCGACCAGGGCGACGGGCAACCAGGACAGGAGCGGGTGGTAGATGGCAAAGAACGCCGCGGCCCCCGCCACCGCCGTCCAGCCACCGCCCCATTGCCGGTCGAGCGTGCGATAGAGCAGCCCCCGGAACAGGAACTCCTCGGCAAAGGGTGCCATGAATATGGCGATCACGCCGTGGCTGACCGCCATGCCGGGGATCGCATCCATCCGCCCGCGCGCCACACGCATGAGCTCGACCGTCCAGGGGATCTGCGACAAGACCTCGCCATAGCCATGCGCGAAGAGCGCCAGCGCCAGTCCGCCCCCGATTCCGCCCAACAGCCACGCCGCGTCACGCCGGTTGCGCGCGATGTAGCGTGCGAACCAGGTCCGATCGGCATCGTCCTCGTCCCGCCAGCGCCACAGGGTCGCGGCCGCCACCCCCCGCCTGGCCAGGAACAGTGCCATGCCGATCGACACCGCTATCGCACACAGGGCATAGCTCAGCGCCTGGACCGTCGCCATGATCGCCTTGCCGCCCAGGGTGTAGGTGAAGGCGCTGATGATCGCGTTGCACTCGACCAGGATGCTGATCGCGATCATCGCATGCATCAGCGTGGGCGGCGGCGGCAGTCGTTCGGACCACGGGTCGTAGAGATAGGGCAGCCGTGCGCGCAGATTTTCCCACATCGCGGCGGCCGTGATCCAAGAATAGACGATGCCGACGATCACCAGATGCCATTGCTGGGTCACCACCCCCACCGCGAAGGTGAACATGCCAAGCTGCGCCGCCCAGAGCCGCCCGCGCGGCACCTTCTGCGCCTCGCCCGATTCCGAAACGATCGTGACCAGAGTCACCGCCTTTTCCGCCATGCTGCGCGCGAACAGGCACCAGGCGACGCCGACCAGCGCGATCTTCCACGCGTCGTGCGGGAACATCCAGCACGCGACCAGCAGCGCGATGCCGACCAGCGCGCTCGCGATCATCGACCATAGCCACGCCTTGGCCTTCAGCATCGCCTCCAGCCCGCGCGGCCACGTCATCGCGATCCAGAGTGCGGAGCCCTCGGAGGTCAGCGACTTGGGCCCCAGTATCCACAGGAAATAGGTACCGAAGAAGATCGCGGCGGCACACAGGTAATTCCACATATCCGCCGCATGGACCATGACGCTGTGGAAATTGACGAGCTGTATGCCCGCGATCGTGACCGGGATCAGGATCGTCTGGACCAGCGCGCTGCGATCGCGCACGAACCACAGATACTCCTTGCGGAACAGCGGTTCGCGGCCGAACCGCCCCGCCTTGCCCCGCCGGACGCCGACGCCGTCAGAAGCGAAGGCGCCGCTCAGGCCCTGGCGTACCGATCGCGCGCTGAACGCGACCGATGCGGCGATCGCGACCATGCTGAACGCCCCCGACACCGCCACGCCGCGTCACAGGGCAAAGTCACCCGCCCCATCCATGCCCAGGAACAACCGCAGCACTGGCCATGACGGCCCCGTCTCGTCGATCCACCCCGACACCATGTGCGCGATGCCCGGCATGACGCGGTTGACCACGAACATCAGGATCATCGAGGCAAAGCCGAACCAGCCGATGATCCCGATCGCCGCCCCGCGACGACGCAGCGGCAGCCGCAACATCGCCGCGATCTCCAGCATCTTGCCGACACAGGCCGCCGCCACCGTCAGCGGAATGCCGATCAGGATCGCCGCCACCGCCCCGATCACCGGCCCATGCGCAATGCCATAGAGCAAGCCGGGAAACAGCGGTGCCGCCCAATAGACCGGATTGGCGGCCAGCGGTGCCAGCATCTCGGCAAAGAACACCGCCCCTGCCGTGACGGGGTGGCTCAACAGCCATTCCCACATCGGATGGCGCCTGCGCTGGATATCGAGTTCCGGCCCTTCGCCCTGGCACACGACCATCGCGAACCACCAGAGCAGGATGATCGAGCCGAGAAGCGCGGCGGCCGGGCCGCTCGGGGGGAGGTCCGCCAGTCCGGACTTGGTGTCGTCCTGCCGCACCAGATGACGATTGCCCGATGTCGCGACCGTCTCGCGCAACTGCGCCTCAACCACGTCCCGATCGGCGCCACTATGCTCGGCAATCTGTTCGGCTTCGTCACGGAAACCGCTGGCATCGGGGGGCGTACCGCCCTGAACGCTCCGGCCCACCGTGTCGTAGAACCATTGCCCGACCACCATCTGCCCATGCCGCTGGGCCTGGGCGCTCTGCGCCGCCTCGACCGCGGTCACCACCGTCACCGCCGCCAGCCCATGAACTAGACAGGCCAGCAGGAGCGACAGGATCGTCCCGATCGACGTCCATTTCACCATCCAGTCGGCGCGACGCCCCTTGAGCAGTTGCTGCTGGCGTCGCTGACGCCCGCGTGATCGCTTGCGCGACGAACGCAGCAACAGCCAGACCGTCCGCCAGAAACCCGGCACGCTCGCCTCGCTCACAGCGCGTGCGGCCGCGCGGTGAGCGTCAGGAACAGCGCCTCCAGATCATCCTGGCCATAGCGCGCCTTCAGCGCGTCGAGCGAGCCATGCGCGATCAACGTCCCCTGCGCCATGACGACAGCATGGCTGCACAGCCGCGCGACATGGTCCATCAAATGGGTCGAGAACAGGATGGTCGTGCCGTTCGCCGCGGCCTCGGCGATCAGGTCGTAGAAGAGATGGGTCGATTCGACGTCCAGCCCGTTGGTCGGCTCGTCCAGCACCAGCAGGCGCGGGCCGTGCAGCATGGCGAGCAGCAGGCCCAGCTTCTTCTTCATCCCGCGGGAAAAATCCTCGGCATAATGATCGAGCTCGTCCGCCAGCCGCATGCGCTCGACCAGCGGCATGATGCGCGCCATCGTGGCCGGGACATCCAGACCGTGCATGCCCGCACACAATTCGAGCAGTTCGCGTGCCGACAGATAGGAATAGAAGACCGGCTCGTCCGGCAGAAAACCGATCACCCGCTTCACCGCCACCCGGTCCTCAAAAGCATCGAGCCCGGCAACCTGCAACTGCCCCGAACTCGCCTTCAGTATGCCCATCAACAACCGGAACAGCGTCGTCTTGCCCGCACCATTGGGGCCGAGCAGTCCGCAAATCTGTCCCTGCGGAATGGAAAAGCTGATATCGCGCAAGGCGACCTTGTCGCCGAACGTCTTGCCGACATGCTCGATCGTGACAATAGCTTCACGATTGCCGTCGTCCATCATGCGAACTGCCCCCTGCCGCCCCCTACCCATGGCTGGGTATCGCGACATCTTAGGCGAGCCCGACCGTTATTGGAAACGGGATAGGCGATGTTCATCCACAATTCGGGCGACCAGCATCACCATGTGTCCGCAGGGCGGCGCGTGCGACCTGGATCGCCAGCGCCCACAGGATAACCGGCGCGACGGGCACGCCCGTTGCCATGGCGATCGACCGCCCCACCAACGGCAGGGCAAAGCACGCCGCCAGAACCAGCTTGTCCCACGGCCGGAACCCCCGCCGCACGCCTTGCGAGAACAGCCACGCGATCGGAATGGCCGCGAGCGTCAGGTCATAGTCGAGCAGGAAGGGGCTCATGAGCAGCGTGACGGCGGCGGTCAAGGCACCGGCGGCTTCGCGTGAAACACCGGGTGCGCGCGTGACGAAGGCCAGCATCAGCGCCGCGCCGGTCGCGCCCGTCAGTTGTACTGCAAAGGCCAGCCAGCCGGGCGAATGAAGCACCCGCATGGCCGCATACAGGCTGACCATCTTGGCGGGGTCGACAAGGCCCTGGTCCAGAATGGCCTGCCCCACCGACGCGGCGTGGAAGAAAGCGACCCAGCTCTCCTGCCCAAGGACGACCATCGACGCTAGGCACCACAGGCCCATGCTCGCCAGCGCACCGCCCATCACACGCCAATGCCCCCCGGCGATCACGAAGATCGGCAAGGCGAGCGCCAGTTGGGGTTTGACGATCATCGTGCCGAGCAGCATTCCCGCAAGCCAGGGCCTCCGCCCGGCCAACCCCAGCCCACTCGCAAGCAACGCACCGGTGAGAAACCCATTCTGGCCATGTCCGATATTGACGATCACCGCGGGAAAGGCGGTCACGGTCATCAACACGCCATGGTGGGGCACGAGCCACCGCCTTATGGCCGCCAGATACAACCCGCCCGTCAAAGCCAGCCACGCCGCCAACCCACCACAATAGGGGAGCATTCCAAAAGGAAGGCAGACCAGCAGGAACGGCGGAGGATAAAGAAAGGAGGACAGCCCCGGATCGACGACCACCGAGGCCCGTTCCATCGCACCGATCCTCGCAAGGTCCCACGCCGCTTCGGGCACCCCGGCAAGCGCCAGCCGAGCAGCAGACCAGAAGGCGAGAAAATCCGTCCCGAAAGGCTTGCCCATCGGATCGACGCCATCGCGACCGAGCAGGATCCACCCCAGACCGCAAATCAATGCCGTCGATACGAAAAGCAGCCGATACCCCCGCGCCCTTTCGGCACCGAGCCAGGGTGCGTCCCTAAAGGCATGAAGCAGGCGAGCGAGCATGCACCCTGCCTGTGCGATGCGCGCTTGCTTTCCCGTTAATGGGCGCGGCGCATCGCCAGTCAGCGGCTTATATCCGTGCTGACCTGCTCCCCATTTTCAGGCCACCGATAAGTTAGCTTCGGTGTCCTCATGCCCGTGGCGCGGGCGGTTGGTGAAGTCGGCGGGTGCCATGCCGCCGAGGCTGCTGTGCGGACG
>NZ_JAXOJH010000012.1:0-130415 GCF_036663655.1 Sphingomonas flavida | reverse complement strand
ACCAAAGATGGGCTTCGAGCCGATACCGAGCGATGTGATCGTTCTACCCGCTGGAGACCTTGTCGGCGCGGTGAGCGAGCTCAAAGCGCTGCTCGACGGTAACGGCAGGTAACCACCCATTCCAGACATTCGCTGCTTTTCAACATTCCGCCATAAGCCACATCTGGCGAGGCAGCGAGCATACCGCTCAACCGTGACCCATCCGCCACACGCCCGAAAAACCGCTAACATCAGGGGCTGTTTACCCTCTCTCTGTTCCGCTAAACCGCGCGGATCATGCCCCATCTCTATCTTGTCGACGGCTCCGGCTATATCTTTCGCGCCTATCACCGCCTGCCGCCGCTGACGAACAAGCATGGCGAGCCGGTGGGGGCGGTGTACGGCTATACCACCATGCTGTGGAAGCTGGTGGACGAGATCAACGCCGCCGACGGGCCGACCCATATGGCGGTGGTCCTCGACAAGTCGTCCAAGACCTTCCGCAACGAGATGTACGACCAGTACAAGGCGCACCGGCCCCCGCCCCCGCCCGATCTGGTGCCCCAGTTCCCGATGATCCGCGATGCCACCCGCGCCTTCTCGCTGCCCTGCATCGAGGAGATGGGGCTGGAGGCGGACGACCTGATCGCCTGCTATGCCCGCGCCGCGCTGGCGCAAGGGTGGCAGGTCACGATCGTGTCGGGCGACAAGGACCTGATGCAGCTGGTCGAGGATGGCAGCCTCGACATGCTCGACACGATGAACAATCGCCGCCTGGGCGAGGCCTATGTCGTCGAGAAGTTCGGTGTCGGGCCGAAGCAGCTGGGCGACGTGCTGGCGCTGATGGGCGACAGTGTCGATAACGTGCCGGGCGTGCCGGGTGTCGGGCCCAAGACCGCCTCCAAGCTGATCGTCGAGCATGGCGACCTGGAATCCGTGCTCGCCGCCGCGCCCGAGATGAAGAAGGGCAAGCTGCGCGACAACCTGATCGAACATGCCGACAATGCCCGGCTGTCGAAGCGGCTGGTCACGCTGGAGTGCAACGCGCCGCTGCCGCAGCCACTGGAGGAACTGGCGCTGCATCCGACCATCCCGGATGCGCCGCTTCGCGCGTTCCTGGAGCATCACGGTTTCCGCTCGCTGATCGCCAAGATGGGCCAGATCACCGACGATGCCGCGCCCGCCCCCGCCGCCGGGGAAGCCGCGCCCGCCGCCCCGATGGACGATGACGAGCCGTGCAATCTCGACGGCTATGTCACGGTGCAGGACCTCGACACGCTCGACCAATGGGTCGCGGACGCCCGTCACCAGGGCTTCATCGCGATCGATACCGAAACCAGCTCGACCGACGCGACCCAGGCCGAACTGGTCGGCGTCAGCCTGTGCCTCGCGCCCAACAAGGCGTGCTACATCCCGCTCGGCCATGGCGGCAACGACCTGTTGTCGGAAGTGCCGGTGCAGATTCCGGTCGCGCAAGCGCTCGAGCGGATCAAGTCGCTGTGCGAGGACCCGTCGGTCCTGAAGATCGGCCAGAACCTGAAGTTCGACATGATCGTGCTGGGCGAGCGCGGCATCGCCGTCGCGCCGCACGACGACACGATCGTCCTCAGCTTCGACCTCGATGCCGGCCTGCACGGGCACGGCATGGACGAGCTGGCCGCGACTCACCTGTCGCACACCTGCCTTGCCTTCAAGGAGGTGGTCGGCACCGGCAAGAAGCAGCTCGGCTTCCACGAGGTCGATCTCAAGACCGCCACCCGCTACGCCGCCGAGGATGCCGACGTCACGCTGCGGCTGTGGAAGCGATTCAAGGCGCGCCTCACCATGGAGCAGGCGACGCGCGTCTACGAGATGGTCGACCGGCCGCTGGTGCCGGTGATCGCGGGGATGGAACGGCGCGGCATCAAGGTCGATCGCGAGCGGCTGGCCGCCCTTTCGACCGAGTTCGCCGGGCAGATCGCCGCGCTGGAGGGCGAGATCCATGGCCTGGCGGGCACCCCCTTCACCATCGGCAGCCCCAAGCAGCTGGGCGAGATCCTGTTCGACCGGCTGGGACTGAAAGGCGGACGCAAGGGCAAGTCCGGTGTCTATTCGACCGATGTGACCGAACTCGAACGCCTGGCGCGCGACGGCGGCGATGCGGCGGAGATCGTGCGCAAGATCCTGGAATGGCGCCAGCTGTCCAAGCTGAAGAGCACCTATACCGACGCGCTCCAGGCGCAGATCAATCCCAAGACCGGCCGCGTCCACACCAGCTACAGCCTGACCGGCGCACAGACCGGGCGCCTGTCCTCGACCGAGCCCAATCTGCAGAACATCCCGATCCGTACCGAGGTCGGGCGGCAGCTGCGCGAGGCGTTCATCGCGGAAGAGGGCCATGTCCTGATCGCCGCCGACTATTCGCAGATCGAATTGCGGCTGGCCGCGCATATGGCAGACGTGCCCGCGCTGCGCGACGCCTTCGCCAATGGCGACGACATCCACAGCCTGACCGCCAAGGAGCTGTTCGGCGAGGTGAATCGCGACACGCGCGGCCGAGCCAAGACGATCAACTTCGCCATCCTCTACGGCATTTCGCGCTGGGGGCTTGCGGGCCGCCTCGACGTGTCGGCGGACGAGGCGCAAGCCATGATCGACCGCTATTTCGAGCGCTTCCCGGGCATCAACCGCTACATCGCCGAAACCCTGTCTGCGGTGCGCGAGAAGGGTTTCACCACCACGCTGTTCGGGCGCAAGACGCATTTTCCGCGCATCGCCTCGCGCAACCAGGGCGAGCGCCAGGGGGCCGAGCGCGCCGCGATCAACGCACCGATCCAGGGGACCAGCGCCGACATCATCAAGCGCGCGATGGTCCGCATGGAACCCGCGCTCGCCGCCGCAGGCCTGGGCCATGTGCGGATGCTGCTCCAGGTACACGACGAACTGGTATTCGAGGCACCCGAGGCGGATGCGGAAGCGGCGGGCAAGGTCATCCGCGAAGTGATGGCGGGCGCGGCCGAACCGGCCGTCTCGCTGTCGGTGCCGCTGGGCGTAGAGATCGGGTTCGGCAAGAGCTGGGGCGCGGCGCATTGATCCACGCCCGCCGATACGCCAATCCTCCCCAAGCTCGGCTTGGGGAGGGGGACCATGGCGACAGCCATGGTGGAGGGGCATGGCCGTCCACTACGGCAGTGATCCTCGCGGCCGGTGACACCCCTTCGTCAGGCCTTGGGCCTGCCACCTCCCTTTCCAGGGAAGGAAATCCTCGCAATCGACACAAGCCCCTCCCCTTCAGGGGAGGGGTTGGGGTGGGGCATGTCCACCAGCGTCGCATCTGCGGCGATGCCCCACCCCCGGCCCCTCCCCTGAAGGGGAGGGGTGCGTTCATATTATGCCAACCAACTCTGGGACTTCGCGTCCTCTGATGCCTCAGACCCAGGACATCGACGCGCTCGCCAAGGGTGGGCGGACCAATATCGCCGGGTTCGCCCTGCGGCTGGCGGCGCGCATCCCATTCCTGTTCATCGCAGGAAGGATCTATGGCCCCGATCTGGTCGGGCGTTTCGCCATCGCGGTCGTCGTGGTCGAGCTGGCGGCGCTGGTCGCGACGCTGGGCATGAAGCGCGGGCTGGCACAGGCGCTGGCCTCGACCGAGCGGCCGCATGTCCATGTCGTCTGGGATGCGATGGCGCTGGCCTTTCTCGCCTCGATCACGGCGAGCGCGGTGCTGTGGAGCTTTCCCGAGCTGCTCTATCCCAACAGCGCGATCACCGGGCTGGACCGGTGGCTGCCCGCGATCATCGTCGCCATCGCCTGGTCCGACGTCAGCCTGGCCGCGCTCGCCTATCGCCACAACGTCAAGGCGACGGTGACCGCACGCGCAGTGATCGAGCCCTGGACGATCTCGATCGCCGCCTGGGTCTTCTCCTTCTTCACCATCCGCGACGGGCTGGTCCTGTCCTATGTCGCGTCGATGACGGCGGCGCTGATCGCCAGCCTGGTGCCGTTCCTGCGCAGCTATGGCCTGCCACACGGGTGGAGCCCGCGCCTCGCCCGCGTCTTCGCGCTCGCTCGTGCCAACGCACCGCTGGCCGGGGCCGACGCGCTGGAATGGGGCACGCGCAATGTCGATCGCTTCATCCTGGGCGTGATGTTCGAGCCGCGCATCGTCGGCATCTATTATATGGCGCAGCAGGTCGCCTCGCTGCCGCAGAAGTTGAAGACCAGTTTCGACCCGATCCTGGGCCCGGTCATCACCCAGAGCCTGGCCAATGGCGACATGGCCGCGATCGCACGACAGGTCCGCCAGGTCGCGTTCTGGATCATGGCGGCGCAAGGATGCCTGGCGCTGATGGGATCGATCCCGGGCGAAGGCGTGATGGGCGTGGTCGGCCCGCAATTCGTCTCGGGCACCGCCGCGCTCGCCTTCCTGCTGTTCGCCGAGGTGCTCGCCTCGACGGGGGCGGTGTGTGAATCGGCGCTGGTCTATACCGCGCGTCACCGCAACCTGATGATCTCCATCGCGATGCTGGGGGTGCAGATCGGCCTGAGCTTTGCGCTGATCCTGGGGATGCGCGCGCTGGGCTGGCCCGACACATGGGCGGCGGCGGGCCCGGCGGTCGCGCTGGCGATGAGTGTGACCATGACCTCGGTCATCAAGGCACGCGTGCTGTCGGGCATATTGAAGGCGCCGGTGTCGCCGTTCCGCTGGCCGCTGGTCTGGGCGGCAGGCGCGGCGGTGGTGGTGGGCGGCGCCTTCACGCTGCTGCCCCAGCGGCTGGAATGGGCCGAACTGCTGTTCGGCGAGCCCGCGATCGCGGCGACCTATCTGCTGATCCTGTGGCGCTGGGCCTTCGGTCCGGCGGACCGCGCGCTGTTCGCCAAGGCCCCGAGCGTGGAAGAGGCGACCTTGCCCAACGCGGGCGGGATTACGCGGTAAGAATTTCCTCCCCTGCAAGGGGAGGTGCCAGTCCGAAGGACTGACGGAGGGGTGTCGCCCTTATCGAGAGCGGGACACCCCTCCACCATGCTGCGCATGGTCCCCCTCCCCGTGCCGGGGAGAAATTTTGCTTAGTGCCGGAAGTGGCGCATGCCGGTGAACATCATCGCCAGGCCCGCCTCGTCCGCCGCCGCGATGACCTCGTCGTCGCGGATCGAGCCACCCGGCTGGATCACCGCCGTGGCACCCGCCTCGACCGCCGCGAGCAGGCCGTCGGCGAACGGGAAGAAGGCGTCCGACGCGACCGCCGAACCGATGGTGCGAGGCTCGGCCCAGCCCGCCTTCTCGGCGGCATCCTTGGCCTTCCACGCGGCGATGCGCGCCGACTCCAGGCGATTCATCTGGCCCGCGCCGACGCCAGCGGTCGATCCGCCCTTGGCATAGACGATGGCGTTCGACTTGACGTGCTTGGCGACGGTCCAGGCGAAGCGGCAATCGGCCAGCTCTTGCTCGGTCGGTGCACGCTTGGTCACGACCTTCAGCATATCATCGGTCAGGCGGCCATTGTCGCGGCTCTGGACCAGCAGGCCGCCCGCGATCGACTTCATCATCAGGCCGGGGCGCGACGGGTTGGGCAGTTCGCCCGACAGCAGCAGGCGCAGGTTCTTCTTCCTGGCGAAGATCGCGCGCGCCTCTGGCGACGCGTCCGGGGCCACCACCACTTCGGTGAAGATGCCCGAGATCGCTTCAGCCGTCTCGGCATCGAGCGGACGGTTGCAGGCGATGATGCCGCCAAACGCCGACACCGTGTCGCAGGCGAAGGCCGCCTGATACGCCTCGAGCAGCGTATCGCCGCTCGCCACGCCGCAGGGGTTGGCGTGCTTGACGATCACCACGGTCGGCGGCCCGTCGATGAACTCGCTGACCAGCTCCAGCGCGGCATCGGCGTCGTTGAGGTTGTTGTAGCTCAGCGCCTTGCCCTGCAGCTGCTCGGCCTGGGCGATGCCCTGGCCGCCCTTTTGCGGCAGATAGAGTGCGGCGACCTGATGCGGATTTTCGCCGTAGCGCAGGGTTTCGGGATGCTTGGTGAAGGCGAGCGGCAGGGTGGCCGGAAACGCCTCGCCCTGGTCGACGAAGCCGAACCACTGCGCGATCGCGGAGTCATAGGCGGCGGTGGCGGCGAACGCCTTGGCGGCGAGGCGCTGGCGCGTCTTCAGGCTCGAGGCACCGTCATTGGCCGCCAGATCGGCGAGATAGTCGGCATAGTCGGCCGGATCGGTCAGGATCGAGACGTAACCATGGTTCTTGGCCGCCGAGCGGACCATCGACGGGCCGCCGATATCGATATTCTCGATGATCTCCGGCCGCTCCGCGCCCTTCGCGACGGTCTGCTGAAAGGGGTAGAGGTTGACGACCACCAGGTCGATCGCGCCGATGCCATGCTCGGTCATCGCCGCCGCGTGCGCGGGGTCGTCGCGCACCGCGAGCAGGCCGCCATGGACCATCGGGTGCAGCGTCTTGACCCGGCCGTCCATCATCTCGGGGAAGTTGGTGACCTCGGAGATGTCACGCACCGGCAGGCCCGCATCGCGGATCGCCTTGGCGGTGCCGCCGGTCGAGACGAGGTCGACGCCCCGCTCGGCAAGCGAACGGGCCAGGTCGATGACGCCGGTCTTGTCGGACACCGACAGCAGCGCGCGGCGAACCGGCACCAGATCGACGGAGGGAGCGGTGGGGAGCGAAACGGCCATCGGGCAGCGGGTCCTAAGCTTGGGAGGAGTTTGCGGACCCGATAGACGCCGATCGATCGAAGCGCAAAATGTGATTCGGGCATCGCGCCGCGCCATGGCGGGCGTGCCACCGGACGGGATGATCGCGCGTTGACCGGGAAGCTTTGACTTTAGGGGATTTCCTTTGCTTTATCCGGCGGCGATTAAAAAGGGAGCGGGCATGAGCGTGGCGACGGCAAGAGCGATGGGGGCTCTGGCATCGATGACGGCGCTGTGCTGGAGCCTGGGCGTCTCCGCGCAGACGGCCCCTGCGGCCACGCCGCCGGCGACCCCGCTGGGTCCGATCAATGCCGACATGCCGCAGGGGGGCGATTCCTATCGCCGCGCGATCGTCGCCAGCCCGGTCGCGGCCACCAGCTGGACGCTGTCCGCCTGGGTCCAGCCCAGGGACGTGCAGGGCAAGGGCACGACGATGCTGATCGGCGGCTTCGGCAATCCCGCCTCCGGCCCGCGCCGCTACCTCGCGCTGGTCGACGGCCAGCCCGCGCTCGTCACCGAGGCGGGCGTGGTGCAGGGCGGCGGCGATGCCGACCGCAACAAGTGGACGCACATCGCCGCCAGCTATGACGGCAAGGTCGTGCGGCTGTTCGTGGGTGGGCGACAGGTGGTGCAGCGCGCATTGTCGCTGGAACCGGTCATGGGCGTCGCGACGCTGGCGCCGCGCGGATTTCAGCCGGTCTTTGCGGGCAAGGTCGTCGACTTCCGCATGGTGCGCGAGGCGGTCGATCCGCTGACCATCCGCCTCGCCGCGCGCCGTGCGCCCGATCCGGCCCGCCTCGCGCTCCAGACCGGCAGCCCCAGCTGGCCCTATCAGACCCGGCAGATGCAGGGGCAGACCGTGCCGCAGGACGCCTGGACCCTGCCCCAGTCCAAGGCCCCGATCCCGACCAGCGGCACCGCCAGGCCCGAACCCAAGACCCCCGCACTGGTCGCCACCGCGACCGGGCAATGGGCGGTGAACGGCTGGCGGCTGATCGAGGCGGCGAAGGTCGGCCCCGGCGGCGCGGACCTGTCACAGGGCAATTTCGACGCCAGCAAATGGTATGCCGCGACCGTGCCGGGCACGGTGCTGACCACGCTGGTCGATCGCGGCGTCTATCCCGATCCGGCGGTGGGGCTGAACAACCTGTCCATCCCCGAGACGCTGGCGCGGCAGGATTACTGGTATCGCACCGAATTCGATACCCCGCCCGAGGCGGCGGGGCGGACCATGTGGCTGACCTTCAACGGCGTGAATTATTCCGCCGAGGTCTGGGTCAACGGCCGGATGGCGGGCACGATGAAGGGCGCCTTCATCCGTGGCCGCTTCCCCGTGACGCTGGCCGCCGGGCGCAATGCGATTGCGGTGCGCGTCTCGCCGCCGCCGCATCCGGGTATCGCGCACGAGGAGTCGATGACGGCGGGCGTCGGCGAGAATGGCGGCGTCCAGATGATGGACGGCCCCACCTTCGTCGCGACCGAGGGCTGGGACTGGATACCGTCGGTCCGCGACCGCAACACCGGGCTGTGGCAGGGCGTGACGCTGGCCGCGACCGGCCCGGCGGTGATCGGCGACCCGCAGGTCGTCACCACCCTGCCCAAGCCCGACAATTCGGTCGCCGATGTCGAGATCGCGGTGCCCGTCACCAATAACGGCCAGGCGCCGGTGACGACGACCGTCCGCGCGGTGTTCGACGATGTCGTGGTCGAAAAGCCGGTAACGGTCGCGCCGGGCCAGACGGTTCGTGCCGTCCTGTCGCCCGCCGAGTTCCCGCAGCTGTCGGTCAAGAATCCGCGCTTGTGGTGGCCCAACGGCTATGGCGACCCGGCGCTGCACGACCTGGCCCTGACGGCGGCGGTCGACGGCGCGCTGTCCGATTCGAAGGCCTTGCGCTTCGGCATGCGGCAAGTGACCTACGACCTGTCGCTGTTCGACGGGGACGGCGATCTGGAGCGGGTGACGCTGGACCTCAACCGCGTGCGCGGCGGCCAGCGGGTGGTCGACACCAGCCATGCGGGCATCCGCAAGACCGCCAATGGCTGGGCGATGAGCTTCATGCCGGGCGGCGACCAGTCGGCGGCGGTCGCCAAGGTCGCCGACGATCCGCGCCTGGCCCCCTATCTGGTCCTGCGCGTCAACGGCGTGCGTATCGCGGCACGCGGCGGCAATATCGGCATGGACGACTTCATGAAGCGCGTCGACCGTACGCGCCTGGAGCCGTTCTTCCGCCTCCACCGCGACGCACATCTCAACATCATCCGCAACTGGGTGGGCCAGAATACCGAGGACAGCTTCTTCGATCTGGCCGACGAATATGGCCTGATGGTCCTGTCCGACTTCTGGGAGTCGACCCAGGACTATAATATGGAGGCCCAGGACCCGCAGCTGTTCCTGGCCAATGCGACCGACGTCGTGCGCCGTTATCGCAACCATCCCTCGATCGTCGCCTGGTTCGGCCGGAACGAGGGCGTGCCGCAACCGATCCTGAACGCCGGCCTGGACACGCTGCTGCGCGCCGAGGACGGGACGCGGCTCTATATGCCCTCATCCAATGCGGTGAACCTGCAAGGGTCGGGGCCCTATAACTGGCGGCCGCCGGTCGAATATTTCACCACCTTGGCCAAGGGCTTTTCCGTCGAGGTCGGCACGCCCTCGCTACCCACGCTGGAGGCGTGGAAGCGCGCCATCCCGGCCGAGGCGGATCGCTGGCCGATCGGCGATGTCTGGGCCTATCACGACTGGCACCAGACCGGGAACGGCGCGGTCAAGAGCTTCACCGATGCGCTCGAACGCCGCTTCGGCCCCGCGACGGGCCTCGAGGATTTCGAGCGCAAGGCGCAGATGATGGAGTATGAATCCTATCGCGCCATCTTCGAGGGGATGAATGCGGGCCTGTGGACGGAAAACTCCGGCCGTATGCTGTGGATGACGCAGCCCGCCTGGCCGTCCTCGGCGTGGCAGATCTTCTCGTCCGACTATGACACCCATGCCGCCTTCTACGGCGTGAAGAAGGCGTCCGAGCCGGTCCATGTCCAGATGAACCTGCCCGACAACCGGGTCGTGCTGGTCAACAACACCCGCGACGCGCTGAAGGGCGTGCAGGTGCGCGCGAAGATCGTCGGGCTCGATGGCCGCAGCGAGGGCGAGCAGGAGGCCAAGGTCGCCGCCAATGCCGAGGGCGTGACGCCGGTCCTGACCCTCGACCTCGCATCCGCCATGAAGCGCGGGCCGGTACTCATCCGGCTGGAGGCAATGGACGCGGGCGGGCAGGTCTTGTCGACCAACGCCTATTGGCAGGCGCCGGACGATGCGGGTTATCGCGCGCTGACCACGATGGGCGCGGCGACCGTCACTGCGACCACCAGCTTGCAGGGACAGGGCGAGGAGACGACCGCCAACATCACCCTGACCAACAGCGGCTCGGTCCCGGCGGTCGAGACCAAGCTGACCGTGATGAACGCCGACGGCACCCAGGTGCTGCCCGCTTATTTCAGCGACAATTACGTCACCCTGCTGCCCGGAGAGACCCGCGTGATCGAAATTCGCTATCCCACGGCCAAGGCGGACAAGCCAACCGTGGCCCTTCGCGGCTGGAACGTCACCGCCACGCAAGCCGAGTTGCGCCCGTGAGCCGCATGATGCTGGCCGCGCTGGCCGCCCTGACCCTCGCCGCCCCCGCCGTCGCCCAGACGACGGCAGCCCCGGCCAGGGAAACCGATGCGCAGCGCTGGACCCGCGAATGGGAAGAGCGGCTGCACAACGACTTCGCCTATCTGGCGCGCTACCGGGCCGACAATGCCCGGCTCGGCGCGCCGGTGGCGGGGCAGCCGCGCATCGTCTTCATGGGCGATTCGATCACCGAGGGCTGGGTCGGCAAGATGCCGCAATTCTTCGTGCCCAACCGGATCGGGCGCGGGATCAGCGGGCAGACCACCTCGCAGATGCTGCTTCGCTTTCGCCAGGACGTCATCGACCTGAAGCCCGCCGTCGTCCAGATCATGGCGGGCACCAACGACATTGCGGGCAATACCGGCCCGACCACCGACGCGCAGGTGCAGGGCAACATCATGTCGATGGTCGAGCTGGCGCAGGCGCATGGCATCCGCGTGATCCTGGCGTCGATCCCGCCCGCCGATCATTTCGAGTGGAAGCCTGGCCTGCCGACCGCTCCGCGTATCGCGGCGCTGAACATGTGGTTGAAGGACTATGCGGCGCGTGTCGGTGCGACCTATGCCGATTACTGGTCGGTCCTGCATGTCGGCGATGCGCTGAACCCCGCTTATGGCACCGACGGGGTGCATCCGAACGCGGCGGGCTATGCCGCGATGGCGCCGGTCGCGGACGGCGCGATCCGGCAGGCGCTGGCGAAACCTCAGCCGCGCAGGATGCGGTAGTTCAGTCGGGCGGTCGCGATCGGCTTTTCGCGATCCTCCTGCCATGCGGTCGCCTCGACATTGGCGATCCGCTGGCCCAGGCGCAGGATGGTGCCGACCGCGCGGGTCGGGTGGTCGCGACCGGTGCGCAGGTAATCGGTCGTCACCGTCACCGGCTTGATCCGCCCGCCCCCCTCCTGCGTCAGGCGGTGGGTGAGCGCGGCGATGCCCGCCACCTCCTGCAACCCGGCGATCGCACCGCCCTGCAGCAGCCCCGGCCAGCCCATCACATGGTCGCCGAACGGCATGACCAGTTGCGGCAGCCCGTCGACCCATTCGATCGAACAGCCGAGCCATTCGGCATAGGGGGGCAACACCATCGCCAGTCCGATGCCGGTACGCGCGATGGTCATGGCTTCATCCCCATGAATGTGCCCGCGACATGCGCGACGGGATCATCGGGGTCGCCGTCATGCGCGATCCCCCGGACGAAGGCGACGCTGGGTGTGATCCGATAGCATTCCCCGCGCCCGATCACGGCGCGTTCGGGCACGGCGGGGCGCAGATAATCGACACGCAGGTCCAGCGTCACATGCGGCGCGAACACGCCACGCTTCAGCCAGACCGCGACGCTGGTCGCCATGTCCATCATCGCGACGATCGGGCCGGAGGCGAGCACGCCGCTGGTCGGATCGCCGATCAGCCGCGCGTCATAGGGCAGCGCCAGCTCCGCCCAGTCCGGCCCGTGCGCGCGGTACGCGATGCCCAGATGATGGCCGTGCCCGCCGCCCAGGCCGCCCATCGCGACGAAGCGTTCCATGTCGAACCCCATGGTGCGATGCTCTACACCAGCCAGGCATTGGCGCAAAAGGAGAGAGATATGGACGGCCGGGTGACGATCGCGGTGACGGACGGCGTGGCCGATGTCCGCCTGGCGCGCGGGGAAAAGCTGAACGCGATCGATCGGGCGATGTTCGCCGCGCTGGCCGAGGCGATCGCCACGCTGGCGGCACGAACGGATCTGCGCGCGGTGGTGCTGTCGGGCGAAGGGGACGGCTTCTGCTCCGGTCTCGACATGGCGGCGATGGCGGGGGGCGATCTGGCGGGACTGGACCTGTCGGCGCGCAGCCATGGCCCGGCCAACCTCGTGCAGCAGGTCGCCTGGGGCTGGCGCACGCTGCCGGTGCCGGTGATCGCGGCGGTCCACGGCGTGGTGTTCGGCGGGGGGACGCAGATCATGGGCGGGGCGGACATCCGGCTGGCGCATCCCGCCACCCGCTTTGCGATTCGCGAGGTGCATTGGGGCATCGTGCCCGACATGGGCGGCTTCGCCTTGTGGAATGGCGTGCGCGACGATGTGTTGCGCGAGTGGATCTACACCGCACGCGAGTTCGACGCCGCCGAGGCGCAGGCGGCGGGGTTCGTCACCCGGTTGGCGGAGGATCCGCGTGGTGAGGCTTTGGCATTGGCGCGCGCAATCGCCGGGCGGAGTCCCGATGCGGTGCGTAGCGCCAAGCGATTATTCGGTGCGATGGGGAGCGCGCCCGAGGCGATGCTGGCGATGGAAAGCGCCGAGCAGGTGACGCTGATGCAGGGGGCGAACCACCGCGAGGCGGTGCAAGCGAATATGGAGCGGCGGCGGCCGGTGTTTCGCGACGCTTGAGGGGTGCCTGACCTTTCCGCCAAGCGATAGCCCCTCCCGCAGGCGGGAGGGGTTGGGGAGGGCATGGGGTCTCACAGAGCGTATCGCCTGGGGCCTTGCCCTCCCCCATCCCCTCCCGCTTGCGGGAGGGGCGTGCCTGGGGCGATCGGCAGGGCCAAACAAAAAAGGGGAGCCCCTTTCGAGACTCCCCTTTTCCCGGCTTTCGCAAAAATTACTCCGCGGTCGCCTTCAAAATCTTGCCCGGGCTGCGGGGCGGCTCGCCCTTCGGCAGTGCGTCGACATGCTCCATGCCGCTCTCGACCTGGCCCCACACCGTGTACTGGCGGTCGAGGAAACGCGCATCGTCGAAGCAGATGAAGAACTGCGAATTGGCCGAGTTCGGATCGTTGGTCCGCGCCATCGAACAGGTGCCGCGCACGTGCGGCTCGGCGTTGAATTCCTGCTTCAAATTCGGCTTGTCCGAACCAGACATGCCGGTGCCGGTCGGATCGCCGCCCTGTGCCATGAAGCCCGGGATCACGCGGTGGAACACCACGCCGTCATAGAAACCTTCGTTGGCGAGCCCGCCGATGCGTGCGACATGCTCGGGCGCCAGGTCGGGGCGCAGCGTGATGACGACGTCGCCGCTGTCGAGCGTCAGGGTCAGCTTGGAAAAAGTCTCGGCCATAAGGGTCTTCCTTGGTTGATGCCCCGCAGGTAGGCATTCCCGTGCCCGCTGGCAAATGCCGCCATCGCAAGTTAGGGGCATGACACCACGTTCATGATCCCATTTTGACATGATCGATCGAGGGAGGCCGAGATCAGCGACACCGAACTCCCCGAACGCGACGCCGAGGCCCTGACGCAGGAGCCCCAGTTGCCCGAGACCCAGCTGGACGAAGACGACCGGCTGAAGCCCGAATATGTCACCGCCGTGCTCGACGCGCTGGAGGATGGCGACGACGAGGGCGCACGGGCGCTGGTCGAGCCACTGCATCCGGCCGACATCGCCGACCTGTTCGAGTTGGTCGGCGACGAGGCACGCGTCAACCTAGCGCGCGCGGTCGCGGACCTGCTGAACGGCGACGTCTTCGCCGAGATGAACGACTATGTGCGCGAGCAGCTGATCCAGGCGCTCGAACCGCATGAAGTCGCCGACATCGCCTCCGAGCTCGATACCGACGACGCGGTCGCCATCATCGAGGACATGGACGAGGACGAGCAGCGCGCGGTGCTGCGCGCGCTCGACCCGGACGACCGCGCCGCGATCGAGGAGGCGCTGTCCTTCCCCGAGGAGTCCGCCGGCCGCCTGATGCAGCGCGAGCTGATCGCGGTGCCCGAACACTGGACGGTGGCCGAGACGATCGAGTTCCTGCGCGACGACGAGGAACTGACGACCGACTTTTGGGAAATCTTCGTCGTCGATCCCGGTCATCGGCCGATCGGCACCTGCCAGCTGTCGTGGATCCTGCGTGCGCCGGGCGGCATCGTGATCGGCGACGTGATGAAGCGCGAACAGACGCTGATCCCGGTCGACATGGACCAGGAAGAGGTCGCGCTGCGCTTCCAGAAATACGCGCTGATCTCGGCCGCCGTCGTCGATGCCAGCGGGCGGCTGGTCGGCATGATCACCGTCGACGACATCGTCCACATCATCCAGCAGGAGGCGGGCGAGGACGTGCTGCGCCTGTCGGGCGCGGGCGAGGGCGACATCAACGAGCCGATCTTCGACAGCTACAAGAGCCGGGTGCGCTGGCTGCTCGCCAACCTGATCACCGCGATGGTCGCCTCGTCGGTGATCGCCGCGTTCGAGGGGACGATCGCGCGGATGGTGGCGCTCGCCACGCTGATGCCGATCGTGGCGGGCGTCGGCGGCAATGCGGGGACGCAGACGCTGGCGGTGACGGTGCGCGCGCTGGCGACCAATCAGCTGACCCAGTCCAACACGACCCGCGCGATCATGCGCGAAATCCGCGTGGCGATGATGAACGGCGTGACCGTCGCGGCGGTGATCGGCGTGGGGGTCAGCCTGGTCTTCGCCAATCCGGCGCTGGGCATGGTGATCGCGGCGGCGATGATGACCAACATCTTGGTCGCGGGGCTGGCGGGCGTGCTGGTGCCGGTGACGCTCGACCGGTTCGACGCCGATCCGGCGGTCGCGTCTTCGGTATTCGTGACGATGACGACCGATTCGATCGGCTTCCTGGCATTCCTGGGCCTGGCGACGGCGGCGGGGCTGACCGGCTAAATCAATTCCTCCCCTGTAAGGGGAGGTGGCAGGCCGAAGGCCTGACGGAGGGGTGTCCCGGCTGGCGATGTCGGGTTTTCGTCGCCAGCGGTGACACCCCTCCACCATGCTGCGCATGGTCCCCCTCCCCTTACAGGGGAGGAATAGTGTGAATGCCAATCAGCTCTGGAATTGGTCGCTTCCTGACGCTCCCCCAAACCGATCGATCGCACCCTGTATACCGGTCCACACTGTACCGAGCTGTTCGGGCGTGATCGAATAGGGCGGCATCACGTAGATGGTGTTGCCCATCGGCCGGACGAGCAGATCGCTCTCTCGGAAATGCGCGAGAAGCCGGGGGGCGAGGTCGGAGAGATAGTCCTGTCCTGCGCCCAGCTCGAACGCCGCAATCGTGCCCAGCACCCTTGGATTGCGCACCGCCGCTGCGCCGGACACCACTGCCAGATGCCGTGCCTGCGCCGCCGCCAGCGCGTCGATCCGCGCCTGCACCGGCTCGTCGCGCAAGATCGCCAGATTGGCCGCCGCCGCTGCGCAGGCAATGGGGTTGGCGGTGTAGCTGGAAGAGTGGAAGAATTGTTTCGACCGATCGGTCGCCGACCAGTGCGCCTCGAAGATCGCCTCGGTCGCCAGCGTCACCGCCAGGGGCACCGCGCCGCCGGTCAGCCCCTTGGACAGGCAGAGAATGTCGGGCACCACCCCCGCCTGATCGCAAGCGAACAGCGTGCCGGTGCGGCCCCAGCCGGTCATCACCTCGTCGGCGATGAACAGCACGCCGTGCGCCGTACAGATCGACCGCATCGCCGCCAGCGTCTCGGGACTGTAGAGTAGCATCCCCCCCGCCCCCAGCACCAGCGGCTCGACGATGAACGCCGCCGCCCCCGCCCGGCATTCCGCCTCCAGCGCGTCGAGCGTGGCCTGCACGTCATGGGGAAAGGGAATGGTGCCGACATCGAACAACAGCGGCGCATAGGCGCGGTTGTACACGCCCCGCGCGCCCACCGACATCGCGCCGATCGTGTCGCCGTGATAGCTGTGTTCGAGGACCAGGATGCGGTGGCGCGGCTCGCCGCGGTTCAGCCAATAACCCAGCGCCATCTTCAGCGCGACTTCGACCGCCGTCGACCCGGAATCGGAAAAGAATACCCGCGTCAGTTCGGGCGGGGTGATCCGCACCAGCTCGGCGGCGACCTCCTCGGCGGGTTCGTGGGTCCACCCCGCAAAGATGATCTGGTCGAGCTTGCTCGCCTGGGCGGCGATGGCGGCGCTGATGCGGGGGTGGTTGTGCCCGTGCGTCGTCACCCACCAGCTGGAGATGGCGTCGATCACCTGCCGCCCGTCAACCGTGGTCAGCACCGCGCCGCTCGCGGTGGCGACGCACGGGATCGGCTCGCCCAGGCCATGCTGGGTAAAGGGGTGCCAGACCGGGGAGGTCATCGAAAATCCTCGACGTCGAAATTCGCCGCGAACGCCTGCCCCAGCGTGTCCCGATTCAGATCGGCGAGACGCGGCAGGCGGCCGAGCCGTTTCACCTGACCGATCGCGGCGATGGTCGCCTCGCTATCCTCGACCGCGTCACCGACGAACGCGACGCCCAGCACGTCCACGCCGCGCGACCGCAGCGCCTCGATCGACGCCAGGCTGTGGTTGATCGTGCCCAGCCCGGTCCGGGCGACCAGCACCACCGGGCGCCCCCAATGCGCGAACAGGTCGGCGAACAGCAACTGGCGCGTCACCGGCACCAGCACGCCCCCCGCCCCCTCGGCAACCAGCGGCCCGTCGACCTGTGGCAGGGCCAGGCGATCCTTCTCGATCGTCACCCCGTCGATCTCGGCGGCGCGGTGCGGCGAGCATGGGGTCTTCAACCGATAGGCCGATGGCAGGACCGGACGCCCGCTGAGCCGTGCCACCGTCTCGGCATCGCCATGCCCTTCGTCATCGGTGCCCGCCTGGACCGGCTTCCAATAGCTTGCGCCCAGGGCGCCGGTCAGCGCGGCGGAAAAGACGGTCTTGCCGATTTCGGTATCGGTGCCGGTGACGATGACGGCGCTCATGCCAGAACCTCATGCAGTGCAGCGTCGAGCGCGCGGATGTCCGCGTCCTCGACATTCAGGGTGATCGACAACCGCAGCCGCGCCGCGCCCACCGGCACGGTCGGCGGCCGGATGCCGCGAATGTCATAGCCGCGCGCCTGCAGCGCCTCGGCCGCGCGCATGGTGCGGCCATTGTCGTGCAGGATCAGCGGCATGATCGGCGTCCCCTGTGCCAGCGCGCCATGTTTTGCCAGATGTTCGCTGGCCAGCGCGATCCGGTCCTGGAGCGCGGCGCGCCGTTCGGGCTCGTCGGCCAGGATACGCAAGGCCTCGCGCACGCCGCGCGCCATCAGCGGCGAAGGGGCGGTGGAAAAGATGAAGCCCCGCCCGCGATTGACCAGATAGTCGCGCACGATCGCGGGCCCGACAACCAGCGCACCTTCACAACCCAGCGCCTTGCCGCAGGTGTGGAGGGTCACGACCCGCTCGCCCGCCGTCGCCAGGCCCTGCCCGTGCGTCCCGAACACGCCGGTGGCATGCGCCTCGTCCACGATCAGCATCGCGTCGTGGCATTCGGCCACCGCTATCAGGTCGGCGAGCGGCGCGGTGTCTCCGTCCATCGAATAGAGGCTCTCTACCGCGATCCAGGCGGTGCCCTTGCCGCCCCGCCCACGCCAGGCCCGGATCGCGTCGTCAAAGGCGGCCGGATCGTTATGCGCCGCCGCGACGCTTTCGGCGCGCGACAGCTTCATCCCTTCATGCATGCTGGCATGGACCAGCGCGTCATGGACGATCAGGTCGCCGCGCTGCGGCAGCGTCGCCAGCAGCGTGGCGTTGGCGGTATAGCCGGACGAGAAATAGAGGCTGGCCTCCGCGCCGAAAAACGCGGCAGCCTCCGCCTCCAGCGCCTCATGCTCGGGATGGTTGCCGCGCAACAGCCGCGACCCGCCCGATCCGACGGGCACGCCTTCCGCCACCGCGTGGGTGATGGCGGCGGCGAGGCGGGGATGGCCCGCCAGGCCGAGATAGTCATTGGAAGCAAAGTCCCTGCCCCGTTGCGGAGCCAGTCCCCGCAACCGGTCCCGCGCGGCCAGTCGGGCCAGATCGGCGCGATGAAAGTCCAGCATGGGGGCTTCCGTATCGCCCTTAGGAAGAGAGCGGAACCCGGAAAGGTGAGGGATTCCCGCGGCCTTCGACTTCGGCGCTACGCGCCGAAGTTTATCCTGAGCGGCTGGCTCACCAGCCAGCCGAAGGGCTCAGGCTGAACGGGAGTTTGTATCCAGCCCAATGTTCCAACAGCCGTTCAGCCTGAGCGAAGTCGAAGGCCACGCCCCGACGCCCAACTCAAACAGGCTCCGCCAAAGTCACGATCGATACCCCCGGCGTCATCGGCGCGCGGCCGACCAGATGCCGCTCCAGCCGGAAGATCGCCTCGAACGCCTTGTTGAGCGGCGCGGGCGGCGGCGAATCGTCGCTGTCGTCGCGCCCCGTCAGCCGCCCGGCGATGCGCGCGGCGGCGGCCAGGGGGAAGAGCAGCGAGTTGAAATAGCTGAGCTTACGGGGTTTCAGCCCCGCCTTCTCGATCGCCGACACCAGCGTGCCCTTGGAATAGCGGCGATGGTGATGGTTCACCACGTCATGCGCCGACCACATCCACTGGTGCGCGGGCACCGCGATCAGGATCTTGCCGCCCGGCTTCAGGCAGGCCTTCATCGCGGCCAGCGCAGCGACGTCGTCCTCGATATGCTCGACCACGTCGAGCACCGCGATCAGGTCGTACGCGCCGCGTTCGATCCCCGGCAGTTCGGGCAGCGGCGCGGCCTGCACCGGCTTGCCCAGCCGCTCGGACGCGATCTGCCTCGCGGCCGGATCGATCTCGATCGCGTCGACCGTGCCGAACTGCGCCAGCATGGGCAGGTTGTGCCCGGTGCCGCAACCGATCTCCAGGATGCGGGCGTTTCCGGGCAGCTTTCCGTAGCGGGTCAGATAGTCGGCCAGGATGTCGCGGCGCGCGCGGTACCACCAATGGGTGGAGTCGTGCGCGGCCATGCGGTCGTAAACGATACGGTCCATGAACTTATCCGAAGACCCATTGGCGGTTGAGCGCGAAGGTCGCGATCGGCGTGATCGTGACCACCGGGATCAGCGCGACCCAGGGTTGTTGATGCAAAAGCCCGGTGACGATCCAGGTGAAGAGCGCATTCAGCACAAGTCCAAAGCCTTGCACCACCAGAAATTTCAAATGCTGCCGTCCGCTGGAATCGCGGGTGCCGTGGCCGCGAAAGCTCCAGGCGCTGTGCAGGAAGAAACCGAAGATCACCGCGACCAGGAAGGCCGGCGGCACCGCCAGCACCACCTGCCTCTTCGGCAGGACCCACGCGGTCAGCGGCAGGTACACGGCGGAATAGACCAATGTCGACAATCCGCCCGCGATACCGAAACGGATCAGCTGGCCCAGCATCCCGCTGTCCCGCCACCGTTCGATCCGATCGTGAAGAATTGCCACGCGTCCTCGCCCAACCTTGCCCTTTGCGCGGCCCGCGATAGAGCGGGCCCCGAGTCCCCGCGCCTTAGGCTGCGGGCGGGTATGAGGGAAGCGTCTTTGGAACGTCTGCAGCGCGAGATCGATCGCAACTGGCAACGCTGGGTGCTGGTGGCGTGGGCCGCGATCGCCGCCTGGTATCTCTACGACCGGTGGGGTCAGATCCGCTGGTGGTCGCTGTCCGACACCGACGACAATATGCGCCTGATGCAGGTGCGCGCCTGGATGGCGGGCCAAGGCTGGTATGATCTGCGCCAGTACCGGATGAACCCGCCGGTCGGCTTCGACATCCATTGGAGCCGCATCGTCGACCTGCCGATCGCGGGCCTGATCCTGTTCTTCCGCCTGTTCACCACCCCGGCCTGGGCGGAGCGGCTCGCGTGCGGGATCGCACCGATCCTGCCGCTGTCGATCACCATGCTGGCTATCGCGGCGACCGCGCGGCGGCTGATCGCGCCGCTCGCCTGGCCGCTCGCGATGATCCTGCTGATGTGTGCGGGCGCGACCCAGCTGATGTACATGCCAATGCGCATCGACCATCACGGGTGGCAGCTGGCGATGCTGGCGGTCACCGTCGCCGGCTTGTGCGATCCGAAGGCACGGCGCGGCGGCACACTGGTCGGCCTGGCCAGTGCGGTGTCGCTGGCGATCGGGTTGGAAATGCTACCCTATGCCGCGATGGCGGGCGCGATCCTGACGTTGCGCTGGGTCTGGGACCGGGCCGAGGCCGAGCGGCTGGCGGTCTATGCGCTGACCCTGGGCGGGGGGAGCGCGGCGGGGTTCGCCGCCTTTGCCTCCAATGCCAATTACGCCATGCGCTGCGACGCGCTGACCCCGGTCTGGCTGTCGGTGACGGTCGTGGCCGGCGCGCTGCTGTTCGTGATGGCCCGGATCAACCCGGAGTCGCGCGCGGCGCGCCTGGGCCTGGCGGTCGGCGCGGGCGCGGTGATCGCGGGCGGCTTTGCCAGCCTGTTCCCGCAATGCCTGACCCGTCCCGAACAGGTCAGCCCCGAGTTGCAGCGCAACTGGCTGAACAATGTCCGCGAGGCCAAGCCGATCTACAAGCATCCGCTGCGCGTCGCCCTGCCGATGGCGACGATGCCGCTGATCGGCATGATCGGTGCGATCGCGGCGGCATGGCGGCGGCGGACGATCGGCTGGACCGCCGTGGCGCTGTTCACGACCTTTGCCTGCCTGATGCTGTTGTGGCAGGCGCGCGCCGCCCCGGCGGCGCAGATGCTGGCGGTGCCCGGCATCGCCGCGCTGCTATGGATGATCCTGCCCTGGCTGCTCCGGCTGCGCTCGCCCCTGCTGCGCGTCCCCGCGATCGTGCTGGCGATCCTGGTCCCGACCGGGATCACGGCGACATGGGTGGTCAAGTATCTGCCCGCCGCCCAGTCCAACGCCTATGCCAACCGCGTCAACACCGCGACCGGCCAGTGCGTGCGGACATCGGTGCTGACCCGGGTCAATGCCTATCCGCGCGCCACGGTCTTCACCTTCGTCGACCTGGGACCGCGCCTGATCGTGACGACTCATCACGATGCCATCGCGGGGCCCTATCACCGCAACGGCGATGCGATCCTGGACGTGCAGCACGCCTTCCAGGGCGGCGAGGCGCAGGCGCACAGCATCATGAAGCGGCATGGTGCGACGCTGTTGCTGATCTGCCCCGACATGGCCGAGTCGACCAATTACCGCGCGCGCGCGCCGGGGGGCTTCTACGACCGGCTGGCGCATGGCTGGACGCCGAAGTGGCTGACGCCGCTGCCGCTGCCCAAGGGTTCGCCGCTCAGATTGTACCGGATCGATTGAGCGGAGCCCTTTCGGCGGGCTCCGGCGTGATCGCCGGGCCTGCCGTCAAAGCGCCCGCTTGAACGCCCAGCTGACATGCGCGCCGCCGGCAGGCGTCTCGCCGATCACGACCAGCTGCTGGGTCGCGACGGGGCGCCCGGTGCCGTCGATCCACAGCGATTCCTCGATCGCCAGCACGCCGCCGCGACAGCGGAACTGCCACAGCGCGCCGTCCTCCAGCCGCAGGATCGCCTGGCCGCTCTCGGCGGTCACCATCGCCTCGACCCCGTCGCCGAGGTGGAAGCGCAGGGCGAAGTTCGTGCTACCCGCCTGACGCTTGCGCCCCTCGGGCAGCAAGGCATCCTCGCCGCGCAATTCGCGCCCGTCGCCGGTCAGCAGCAACTGGCGGCGATGGGTGAAGCCATAGCGGCGGACATAGCCGTCATGGCTCGCCTCGATCCGGCTGGCGGCGTCCGATTCCTGGCGGCTGAGCTCGACCTGCGCGACGCCGCGCCCCAGCGTGCCGTCGGCATGGATCGCGGTGGAGTTCGAATCGCCCAGCGTCAGCGTGGAATGCGCCGCCGTGGTGCGCAGGCCGTGCGCCAGGCTGGCGGGCACCTGCGCCACGGTCGCACGCGCGCCGCCGCAATTCACGACAATCCGCTGAGCCCCGTCCGAAAACTCGAAGGCCAGGGTGGAGGCGCAGCCGCCCTCGATCGCGCGGGCGATCGGCGGCGGCGCGGCGTCCATGACCAGCACCGCCTGCGCGGCGGCCAGCCGCTGATAACCCCAGTCGCCCGCCTGGCGCAGCGGCCGGGTGCGCACGCCCGACGCCTCGATGACGGCGGCGATGCGTTCGGGCGTCTCCGGGCCGGAGCCCTGCCAGCTCGACAGCGCGCGGTCGCCATGCATGACGCCGAGCAGTGCCGAAATCATGCGCTGCAACCGCGTCTGGAAGGCTTCGGGGAATGCCAGTCCACGCGCGTCATAGACTTCGCGCATCATGGTCAGCAGCATGACCGCGTCCAGCTGCACCGCCGGACTGCGCGCGATGACGCCGCCATCGGCGAACAGCCCGGTGTCGAGCGCGCGGGCCAGCCCCGCCTCGCCGAACGCCTGGCGCGGATCGCCCCCCGCCAGCAGCAGCCCGGCCGCGATCACCCCGCACCAGGCGGCGATTCGCGCCACGCCCGGCGGTGCCTTGTCCGCACCGCGATCGAGATGCCGTGCCCCGCGCGCCATCGTGTTGAGCACGCGCGAGCGATAGACGAGATCGGTCGACGACAGGATCAGCGGGGCGTGCGCGGTCCAGAACAGGATGCGCCGACCCCACAGGTCGGGCCGCCAGGCGGTGGCATCCACCGTCTCGGCAAAGGCGTCGAGCCAGCGGCCCATCAGATATTCGGCGATCGGCGCGCCCTGCGCCCGAGTCGCGACGGTCGACAGGTCGCGCAGCCAGGCAAAGCTGTGCAGATGGTCGGCGAACCCGGTCGACCAGTCGGGCCGGGCGAAATCGATCGATTCGACCCCGCGTTCCTCGCCGCGCCAGTCGAGCACCCCGCCAAGCAGCGCATGGCCGCGCTCGATATCGCCCAGCACCGGGTCCTCGGGCACCGCCATCAGCTTGAGCGGATGCCGACCCTTCAACCGCAGCGAATGGAGCGGCGTGCGCCAGGTCAGCCGGTGGAGATGCTCGCTCAGGCGATCGGCGAGCGACAGGCCGCCGCTCTGCACGCGGACGAGGCGTTTGCCCTCTTCGATGCTGTCGGCGGCAATCCGGGCCTCTTCGGCCCCCATGCGATCGGGCATTACGCTCAACCGCGCAAAGCGGCGATGTTCGCGGCGTAATGCTCCGGGCCACCCCGGAAGGCGGCGGTGCCCGCGACCAGCGCGTCGGCCCCGGCCTCGATACAGCGTCTGGCCCAATGCGGATCGACGCCGCCATCGACCTCGAGGTCGATCGCGCGGCCCGAATGCTCGATCATCTTGCGGATCGCGGCGATCTTCTTGAGCTGGCTCTCGATGAAGCTCTGTCCGCCGAAACCGGGGTTCACGCTCATGACGAGGACCAGGTCGACCATGTCGATCAGGTAATCCAGCATCTTGGCCGGCGTGGCGGGGTTCAGGACGACGCCCGCCCGCTTGCCCAGCCCCTTGATATGCTGGATCGTGCGGTGGATGTGCGGTCCCGCCTCCGGGTGGACGGTGATCGTGTCCGCCCCCGCCTCGGCGAAGGCGTCCAGATAGGCGTCGATCGGCGAGATCATCAGATGCACGTCGAACGGCTTGGTCGTGTGCGGGCGCAGCGCCTTCACCACCGCCGGGCCGATGGTGATGTTGGGCACGAAATGCCCATCCATCACATCGATGTGGATCCAGTCGGCGCCGGCGGCGTCGATGGCCCTGACTTCTTCGCCCAGTTTGGCGAAATCGGCGGACAGGATGGAGGGAGCGATACGGACCGGGAGCATGGCGTGTGTCCTTAACCCCATATCGCGCCCAAGTCAGCCTTTGCGTTGCAGCCGCGCGATGAAGAACCCGTCGAGCCGCCCTTCTTTCGCGAGCATCGTCGGCAGGGTGCGGATCGTGCCCTGTTCGGTGATGCCGGGCCAGTCGCCGGTGATCGGCGACAGCGCGTAATCGGGCCGCTGCTCCAGGAACGCCGCGATCTGCGCCTCCCCCTCTTCGGGCTCGAGCGAGCAGGTGGCATAGACCATCGTGCCGCCGGGTTTCAGCCAGTCGGCGGCGCGGGCCAGGATCACCCGCTGCAACTCCGCCATCTCGGCGATGATCGCGGGGCGGACGCGGTAGAGGACATCGGGGTGGCGGCGGAAGATGCCGCTGGCGCTGCACGGCGCATCGACCAGGATCGCGTCGACCTGGTCCTTGGGGGCCCATTCGCGCAGATCGGCGACGACCACTTGGGCGGTCTGATTCGTGCGTTCCAGATTCTCGTTCAGCCGCCCCAGACGCTGCTCGGACTGGTCGATCGCGGTCACGTCCCACCCGGCGGCGGCGAGCTGGAGCGTCTTGCCCCCCGGCGCGGCGCACAGGTCGAGCACCTTGCCTCTGCCCTCGCCCAACAGGCGCGCGGGGATCGAGGCGGCCAGGTCCTGCACCCACCAGGCGCCTTCGTCGAAGCCCTGCAGCTCCATGACCGAATGGCCAGAGGGCAGGCGGACATGGCCGGGCAGCAGGCTGACCCCGCCCAGCTTTTCCGCCCATTCCTCGGTCGCCGCCGGATCGGCCAGCGTCAGGTCGAGCGGCGGCGGGGCGGCGATGGCGTGGGCGGCGGCCTCGACCATGTCCTCCCCCCAATTCTCTTCCCAGCGTGCTTCGGTCGCCTCGGGGAGAGCGGGGATTTCGGGCAGCAGCACACCGCTCTTGGTGATAGTGCTGAACACGCCGTGGACCAGCTTGCGCGGGCCGCCATCGACCAGCGGCAGCACGGTCGAGATCGCGGCATGCGGCGGCGTGCCGAGCGCCAGCACCTGGACGAGCGCGATGCGCAGCGCAAAGCGCGCCTTGGCATCGTCGGGCAGCCGCTGCTTGGTCGCCGAGTCGATCAGCGCGTCGAGATCGGGCAGGCGGCGCAACGTCTCCGCCGCGATGGCATGGGCCAGACCCCGGTCCGGCCCGCCCGCCAGCGCGCGCGTCGCCGAAGCGAGCGCGGCCTCCAGCGGCTCGCCCCGACGCAGCACCGCGTCGAGCAGGCGGATGGCGGCGCGGCGGGCGGCGGTGCCCAGCGGGTCGGTCGGGCGCTGCTGCCGCCCGCGCCGGTCCTCGCCCTTCGGGGGCCCGCGACGATCGGAACGGCCACGGGTCGGCGATTGGGGAGGACGTGTCACTTGGCAAAACTCCTGTCAGCCCCGACATGGGCTGCAATCATTGCCCCTTAGTCGAAAGGACCGCCCATGGGCCAGCGCCCCGACCATGTGAAGCCGCCCGCCTACCTGTCGCAAAACCCGCCGGTGCCGGAACCGGAGGCCAAGCCGGAGCCGCAAGACGATCCGTTGGGCAAGAATCCGGTGCGATATGGCGATTGGGAGTTGAAGGGCGTCGCGGTCGATTTTTGAGGGTCGAGACCCTCCCGCCTTCTTCTTCTGAAGCCCCTCCCGCAGGCGAGTTTCAGGTCGGTCATGCCCCCGGCATGACTTAAACGATGCGGGGCATCGTTTACCTGAAACTGGGTTTGGGGAGGGTAAGGAGCCTCGCAGAGCGCATTGCTTGGGGCCTGCCCTCCCCCATCCCCTCCCGTTTACGGGAGGGGAGCGGCCAGAGGCCGGGTTCTACTACCCCAACCCCGTTCGGCCTGAGCGAAGTCGAAGGCTACGCCCACGACCTCACCCCATCACCGACGCACTAACGTCCCCGCACCCTGCTTGGTGAAGATCTCCAGCAGCATCCCGTGCGGCACCCGGCCGTCCAGGATCACTGCCGCATCCACGCCCGCCTCGACCGCGTTGACGCAGGTTTCCAGCTTGGGGATCATCCCCCCCGAAATCGTGCCATCGACACGCAGTTCGGCGATCCTGGCCGGGTTCAGGTCGGTCATCAGCTCGCCCTGCTTGTCGAGCACGCCCGCGACGTCGGTCAGCAGGAAGAAGCGCGACGCGCCCAGCCGCGCGGCGATCGCGCCCGCCATGGTGTCGGCGTTGATGTTGTAGGTATGGCCGTCCAGCCCGATCGCGACCGGCGCGATGACCGGGATGATGCCGTCGGCGCACAGGCTCTCGATCAGGCGCGGGTCGACCGACACCGGCTCGCCGACGAAGCCCAGATCGACATGGCGTTCGATGCCCTGAAGCGGATCGGCCTCGCGGCCCTGGATCTTCTCGGCGATGACGAGGCCCGCATCCTTGCCCGAGATGCCGACCGCGCGGCCGCCGGCGGCGGAGATCCAGCTGACGATTTCCTTGTTGATCGAACCCGCCAGCACCATTTCGGCGATCTGCGCGGTTTCGCGGTCAGTGACGCGCAGGCCGTTGACGAACTGCGACTCGACGCCCAGCCGCTTGAGCATCGCGCCGATCTGCGGACCGCCGCCATGCACCACCACCGGGTTGATGCCGACCGCCTTCAGCAGCACCATATCCTCGGCGAAATCACGCTGCCGCTCGGGGTCGCCCATGGCGTGGCCGCCATATTTCACCACGAAGGTCTTGCCCGCATAACGCTGCAGATAGGGCAGCGCCTCGGTCAGCGTCTCGGCCTTGGCGAGCAGGGCGGCGTCGGGATCGTGGTTGGTCATGAGCGGCCCTTTATCGCGCGCGCGCGGCGGGGAAAACCGGCAATATGGATCAGGCCCGGTCCAGCCGACGCCCGATCGCGACGAAGACATAGATCAGCGGCGGCACCAGCACCGCCGACAGCGTGACCTTGGCGATCATCTGTCCGACCAGGAGCTGGCCGATCGGGAAGGCGCCGTAAAAGGCGATGGTGACGAACAACAGCGTATCGACCACCTGGCTGAGCATGCTGGCGATCGCCGCGCGCAGCCAGAGGAGCTTGCTGCCCTCCCGCCCCTTGAGCGCTGCAAAGATGGTGACGTTCAGCGTCTGCGACACGCCATAGGCGACGATCCCGCCCAGCCAAATCCGCCAGGTAGACCCCAGCACGAGCTGGATCGCGTCGCGATTGGCCGGGATCATGTCGGGCGATGCCGGCAGCACGAACACCACCCAGGACAGCGCCAGCGACACGAGCAGCGGCACGAAGCCCACCCGCACCAGCCGCCCGGCAGTGGCCGGACCGTGAAGCTCGGCCACCGCGCTCGACGTGACGACCAGCAGCAGGAAGGCAAAGATCCCCGCCTCCACCGCCAGCGGGCCGAGCGCCACCTGCTTGTTGCCCAGCACGCCCGCGATACACACCATGCCGCCATAGAAGATCGACAGCGCGAACAGCGAAGGCGAGATCAGGCGGGGGCGAGTGGAAATGTCAGGCTGGTCCATCGGCGACTGCTAGCGCGAAATCGGGCCGGGGCAAAGGACTTGCGATCCTCCCCGGTACGGAGAGGGGGACCGCCGCGAAGCGGTGGTGGAGGGGGTTCTCCACAAAGGATGTCATTCATGGCACGCCCCCTCCACCATGCTGCACATGGTCCCCCTCCCCTTGCAGGGGAGGAACGCTTGCACCCGGTCGCACGAACCGCTCTATTCCCCGCCGACATGGAAAAGAGGGGGATCACATGCGGTTGGCAAAATGGCTCGGCGGGGTGGCGGCGACGCTGGCGCTGATGCCCGGTATCGCGGCGGCGCAAGGGAGGCCCGACCAGAAGGCATTCTTCGACCTCTACAAGCAACTGGTCGAAACCAATACCAGCCTGTCGGTGGGCAGCTGCACCCAGGCGTCGGCACAGATCGCCGACCGGCTGAAGGCGGCGGGCTATCAGGACGCCGATATCACCCTGTTCTCGGTGCCCGAGCATCCCAAGGACGGCGGCATCGTCGCGATCCTGCCCGGCACCGACAAGGCGCTGAAGCCGATGCTGCTGCTCGGCCATCTCGACGTGGTCGAGGCCAAGCGCGAGGACTGGACCCGCGATCCGTTCAAGCTGATCGAGGAGGACGGCTTCCTCTATGGTCGTGGCACCGTCGACGACAAGACGATGAGCGCGGTCTGGGCCGATACGCTGATCCGCCTGAAAAAGACCCCGCCCAGGCGCACGATCAAGATGGCGCTGACCTGTGGCGAGGAGACGACCTTCGCGTTCAACGGCGCGGAGTGGCTGGCCAGGAACAAGCCCGACCTGATCGCGGCCGAGTTCGTCCTGAACGAAGGCGGCGGCGGGCGGCTTGATTCGGACGGCAAGCGCGAATTGCTGGCGGTGCAAGTGGGCGAGAAGGCGGCGCAGAACTATACCTTCCTCGCCACCAATCCGGGTGGTCACAGCTCGCAGCCGACACCGGAAAACGCGATCTACGAGGTCGCCGATGCGGTGAAGGCGGTGCAGGGTTACGAATTTCCCATCCACCTGACCGACACCACCCGCGCCTTCATGACCGCGACCGCGCAAAAGGTCGGCGGCCAGCTGGGCGATGCGATCACCCGCCTGCTCGCCGATCCGAACGACAAGGCGGCGGATGCGATCGTCAGCCAGGACAAGGCGCTGCACTCGACGCTGCGCACCACCTGCGTCGCGACTTTGTTGCAGGCCGGTCATGCCGAAAACGCCCTGCCCCAGCGCGCGACCGCCAATATCAATTGCCGCATCTTCCCCGGCGAAACCGTCGAGGGCACGCTCGCCAGGCTGAAGGAACTGGCGGGCCCCAAGATCACCGTCACCGCCAACCAGCCGGTCCGCCCGACTGCCATTCCGCCGAAACTCGATCCCAAGATCATCGGCCCGATGAAGACGCTGGCGGCGAAGCACTTCCCCGGCGTGCCGCTGGTCCCGATGATGTCGACCGGCGCGACCGACGGCATCTTCTTCCAGGCGATCGGCATCCCGGTCTACGGCGCGCCGGGCATATTCATCGAAAAGGACATGTCGGGCATCCACGGCCTGAACGAGCGGATCCGGGCCAAGTCGCTCTATGACGGGCGCGACTATCTGTACGATCTCGTCCGGGCCTATGCCTATTGAGGAATTGCGGGCTCGCAATCGCAAGGATCGGAGAGCGATGACGAAGCATATCGCTCTCCGGCTCGACCGGGATGATGGGCTGGACAAAGACTCTGCACTAACCCGCTTCGACCTGTCGCCTCGAATGAGCGGTCAGTCCTGCCGACCCTCCGCCTTCAACGTCAGCCGGTCGATCCGGACGCGCGCGGGATCGTCGGCATCGACATCGACGAGCAATGCCGCGCAGAGCGACTGGTCGAGCAGCACGAAGCCGTCCGGGTAGACCGTGCGCAGATACGGCAGCGCCCGGATAAGCGCCCGGAACGACAGCAGCAGCGCGGGCTCCTCATCGACATGCCATCCGACCAGGACCACCATGTCGCGGCCTGCGGCGAAATCGGCCAAGGCATCGGACACGGCATCCGGTGACGACACGGACCGATCCGGCGTGCGCTGCAGGGGCGACTGGCGCAATCGCCCGATCAATTCGCGCTGGCGATCGGCGGACAGGGCCGACGCCATGACGCCGACCATCGCCCACCCCTCGAGCAGGTCCAGCACGCGCCGCGCGCGCCGCCGCCCGCGCAGGGCCTGGTCGAGCCCGGGTCGATCGCCGGGCCTGTCGATATCGCTGGGCATGCATATCCTCTCCGTCGATTGTGAAGGACCATGAGCGCGGTGTATTATTGAGTCAATACAGTATGGGTCGGTGGCGGGGCGCCATGCCGGATAGAAGCGCTTCTTGCGCACCCGACGGGGTCGCAACGACGACCAGGTCATTGTGAAAGCGCCGCAACGTAGGAGTTCGGTCGAGGCCGATGCTGGCGATCCGACGTTCTGCCCGACCGGCTCGCAGCCAAGCTGCCAATTCGCTGAACGCCGGCGCCACGGTCCGTTCAGGATAAGTCGCACATGGTCCGCAGCGTACGGGAGCCTATCGTTTCGAGGATGTTGCGATGACACTGCTCAGGACGGGATTGCTGGTCGCGCTGGCCGGTAGCGCCATGCTGGGTGCGACCGCCGCCAGCGCGCAGGACTGGCGTTATGACGAATATCGCGCGCATCAGGCCGCACGCGGCGCGGAGGTCCGGGCCTATCAGGCGGGCCGCGACCAGCGGGCGGCGGACACCGCGGCCTACTATGGCGATTACCGCGCGGCCGACGCCTATGCCCATGCGGCCGCCGTCCGTCGACATGAGGCACGCCGCGACGCGCATTTCGCCCGGCACGAAGAACATGCCGCGCGGCGGGATTACTGGGACGGCTATTAAGGGCCGCAATTCGCCAGACGTGAAAAGGGCCGGTGCGAGGGTTCGCACCGGCCCTTTTTCATCAGGGTGACGGACGGCGATCAGCCGTCGTAGTCGGCACCTAGATTCTGGTTGCGCGGCGGTGCGGCGGCGGTCAGGCGCAGCGCCTCGGCCGATGCCTGCAGGCTGCCGACGTCGTCCGCCTCGTCCTCGTCGTCGATCTGGACGCGCTGGAGGCTGCTGACCACCGACTCTTCCAGATGGGTCGGACGGACGGTTTCCTCGGCGATCTCGCGCAGGGCGACGACCGGGTTCTTGTCGCGATCGCGGTCGACGGTCAGGTCGGCCCCGCCCGAAATCTGACGAGCCCGCTGCGCCGCGAACAGCACCAGATCGAACCGGTTGGGAATCTTGTCGACGCAATCCTCGACGGTGACGCGCGCCATGCGTGTGTCCTTCGCAAATAATGCTGGGATGAAAGAGGGCCCCCTAACAGCAAAGGGGGGGCAAGTCAAAAGCCTTGGCCCTTGCAACGCGCATGTCGCCTGGATCGTTATAGCGACCCGGAGGATATCTTGTCAGTCGCCACGTCCCTGTCGCTTGCTCCGCCGTCCGAACAGCCGCGTTTCGACGTCGACGGACAGGCCCTGACCCTGCTCGATACCGGGCCGCGCCGTCTGGATGCGGTGATGCACCTGATCGAGGGGGCGCGGACGAGCTTGCGCATCCTCTATTATATCTATGCCGATGACGCGACGGGGCGACGGGTGCGCGATGCGATGATCGCCGCCACGCGACGGGGGGTGGCGGTATCGGTCGTCGTCGACGGCTTCGGCGCGGGTGCGGACGCGGCGTTCTTCCAGCCACTGGTCGATGCCGGTGCACGGCTGTCGCGGTTCGAGCCGCGCTTCGGCCGCCGCTATCTGCTGCGCAATCACCAGAAGCTGGCGCTGGCCGATGCCGAAGGACCCGATCCACGGATCATCATCGGCGGCTTCAATATCGAGGACGATTATTTCGGCACGCCCGCCGACCAGAGCTGGCGCGACCTGGGCCTGCTGGTCGAGGGGCCGGCGGCGGCGCGGATGGCGGGGTATTTCGATGCACTGTTCGCCTGGACGGAAAATCCCAAGGGGCGGCTGCGCGACCTGAACAAGACGCTGGCGCGTTGGAGCGAGTCGAAGGGGCGGCTTCGCTGGCTGATCGGCGGGCCGACCCGGCGGCTGTCGCCCTGGGCGCGGACGGTGCGCGACGATATGCGGCGGGGCAAGCGCATCGACGTGATCGCCGCCTATTTCACCCCCAGCCCGACGATGCTCCGGCGGCTGGACCGCGCCGGGCGCCGCGATGCCGAGGTGCGGGTCGTGACGGCGGGCAAGTCGGACAATCAGGCGACCATCGCGGCGGCGCGCTTCACCTATGCGGGCCTGCTGCGGAAGGGCGTACAGATCTTCGAATATCAGCTCACCAAGCTGCACACCAAACTCTATGTCATCGACGATGCCGTGCATGTCGGCTCGGCCAATTTCGACATGCGCAGCCTGTTCGTGAACCTGGAACTGATGCTCAGGGTGGAGGACGCGGCCTTTGCGAGACACGTCCGCGCCTATATCGATGGCGAGGTCGCCCGGTCGGAGGCGATCACCCCGGACTGGTACAAGCGCAACACCGGCTGGTTCCAGCGACTGCGCCAGTTTACCGCCTATCTGCTGATCGCGGTGATCGACCCGTCGGTATCGCGCGGTTTGAATTTCGGGATCGAATCGCCCGACGGCGATTGATCCTCCCCGTGGCGGGGAGGCGTGATTCAGTCCTTCCAGGCCCAGTAGAGCTGCGCGGGCGGCACGTTCCACCATTCCATGTCATGGTCGATGTTCGACCAGTGCGGGACCAGGAAGTCCTTCACCTTCGGGCTGAACTGATAGACCAGGAAGGCGCCGCCGGGACGCAGCACGTCGTGCGTGCCCTTGGCGATCGCCGGGCCGACGCCGGGCGGCAGGGTCGAGAAGGGCAGGCCCGACAGGACGTAATCGGCATGATCGAAACCATGGTCGCGCACGATCTTCTGCACATCGGCCGCCGAGCCGTTCACCGCCGCGAAACGGGAGTCGACGATGGTGTGGCTGAGATAGTCGCAGAAATCGGCATTGGTATCGATCGCGATCAGCTTGGCGTCGGGCGCCATCCGCTCCAGGATCGGACGACAAAAGGTGCCGACGCCGGGGCCATATTCCACGAACAGCTTGGTATTGGCCCAGTCGACCGGGCCCAGCATCTTGCGGATCAGCTTGCCCGACGACGGAATGATCGAGCCCACCATCACCGGATGCTTCAGGAACTGTTGAAAGAACATCTGGCCGGGCGACGGATAACCCGTGGCATCGGTGCGGGACTTGCGCGCGGCGGTGGTCGAGCTGGGCATCGAGTTCCTGTCGTTCGTGATCCCCGCGTAAGGGACGCGCGAGGGAAACCCCCTCGTCGCACAGGTGCCGAACGACTTTCAAGCTATTGGGTTGCGCGCGATGGGTGCATTCCGTCGCAAAGCGAACGGGGCGGATGGGGGAATATCATGGACCGGACGAGTCAGATCGCGGTGATTTTCATGTCCCAACGGACGGGGGATGACGAACCGGGCTATGCCGATGCGGCGTCGGCCATGGATCGGCTGGCGGCGGCACAGCCGGGCTATCGCGGTGTCGACAGCGCCCGCGACGCTGACGGATCCGGGGTTACCGTCAGTTGGTGGGCGGACGAGGCGAGCGCCCTGGCGTGGCGGGCGCATCCCGAACATGCGTCGATCCGGGAGCGGGGGCGGGCGGGATGGTATGCGCGGTATGAGGTCGCGGTGGCCAAGGTGGGGCGGAGTTATGGGTGGTCGGCATATTAGCCCCGACCTCCGATCTTGCCGCTCCCCTCCCGCAGGCGGGAGGGAAAGGAGTCTCATCGAGATCGTCGTCTGTGGCTCTGCCCCCACCCCAAGCCCCTCCCCCCTGCCGGGAGGAGGGGCTTCAGAAGGAGGATGGCCTCCGCCTCAGGGCTGCTTGTCCCCGCGCGGTGTCAGCATCCCCGGCGCGATGAAGCCGATCGGCTGGATCGCCGCCGCGTCCTGCTTCAGCTTGGCGGCGATCTGTTCATAGTCGCGCTCCATCTCCGGGGTCACGCTGGCCCGTGCCTCGGTCAGCGCCTCGTCAAAGGCGGCCATGTCGACCTGTGTCGCGCCCAGCGACTTGCGCAGCGCGATCAGACCCGCCCGGCGCACCACATCGCCCAGATCGGCGCCGGTGAAGCGATCGGTCCGCGCCGCCACATCGTCCAGATCCACATCGCTGGCGAGTGGCATCTTGGCGGTCTGGATGCCCAGGATCCGCCGCCGCCCGACCTTGTCCGGCACGCCGACATAGATCAACTCGTCGAACCGCCCCGGCCGCAGCAGCGCCGGGTCGATCAGGTTGGGCCGGTTGGTCGCACCGATCACGACGACCGACTGCAACTCCTCCAGCCCGTCCATCTCGGCCAGGATGGTGTTGACCACCCGCTCCGTCACCTGCGGCTCGCCCAGCCCGCCGCCGCGTGCGGGGACGAGGCTGTCGAGTTCGTCGATGAAGATCACCGTGGGCGCGACCTGGCGGGCGCGGGCGAACAGCTTCGTGATCTGCTGCTCGCTCTCGCCATACCATTTGGACAGCAGGTCGCTCGACTTGGTGGCGATGAAATTCGCCTCCGCCTCGCGCGCCACCGCCTTGGCCAGCAACGTCTTGCCGGTGCCGGGCGGCCCATAAAGCAGGAAGCCCTTGGCGGGGCGGATACCGAGTCGCCGGAACGCGTCCGGGTCCTTCAGCGGCAGCTCGACGCCTTCCTTCAGCTTCATCTGCGCGGTGTCCAGGCCGCCGACGTCATCCCAGCGGACGCTGGGCGCCTGCACCATCACCTCGCGCATCGCCGAGGGCTGGACGCGCTTCAGCGCCTCCAGGAAGTCCTCGCGCGTCACCGACAGCGTGTCGAGCACCTCGGCCGGGATCGTCCGTTCCTCGAGATTCAGGCGCGGCATGATCCGCCGCACCGCCTCGATCGCCGCCTCGCGGGTCAGCGCCGCCAAGTCCGCGCCGACGAAACCGAAGGTGGTGCGCGCCAGTTCGTTCAGGTCGACCTTGTCGCCCAGCGGCATACCGCGCGTATGGATGCCCAGGATTTCGCGCCGCCCGCGCTCGTCGGGCACACCCACCACGATCTCGCGGTCGAAGCGACCCGGCCGCCGCAGCGCCTCGTCAATCGCCTCAGGCCGGTTGGTCGCGGCGATGATGACGAGGTTCGCCCGCGCCTCCAGCCCGTCCATCAGCGTCAGCAACTGCGCGACGAGCCGCTTCTCCGCCTCGCCCTGCACACGGTCACGCTTGGGGGCGATCGAGTCGATCTCGTCGATAAACACGATCGAGGGCGCCGACTTGGTCGCTTCCTCGAAGATGTCGCGCAGCCGCTGTTCCGACTCGCCATACGCCGAACCCATGATCTCGGGACCGTTGATCAGGAAGAACTGCGCATCCGACTCATTGGCCACCGCGCGCGCCAGCCGCGTCTTGCCGGTGCCGGGCGGCCCATGAAGCAGCACGCCCTTGGGCGGCTCGACACCCAGCCGCTCGAACAATTCGGGATAACGCAGCGGCAGCTCGACCATCTCGCGCAACTGGTCGATGGTCGACGCCATGCCGCCGATATCGTCATAGGTGACGTCGGCACGCCGGGCCTCGCGCGGCTCCTCATATTCGGGGCGCAGCTCGACCTCGGTATTTTCGTCGATATGCACGACGCCCTTCGGGCTGGCCGCGACGACGGCGAGGCGGATTTCCTGGAGCGCGTAAGCTGGCGCGTTCATGAACTGCGCGACGCCCGGCGGCATGTTGGTCACGCGCTGCTGTCCGGCGGTGGCCACCACGTCGCCCTGGCAGAGCGGGCGGTTGAAGAAGGTGCGCTTGAGCGCCTGGGCCGAGCCTTGGAGCCGCAGATTCTGCTGTGCCGGCGCGAAGACGACGCGGGTCGCAGGCTTCGATTCGACGCGGCGCACCTCGACGAAATCACCCGAGCCGACGCCCGCATTCGCCCGCTGCAACCCGTCGATGCGGACCAGGTCCAGGCCTTCATCCTCGGGATAGGGGGCGACGACGCGCGCAGGCGTCGCCTGCTTGCCGACGATCTCGACCACATCCCCCTCGGTGATGCCAAGCGCGGCCATCAGGCTGCGCGGGACATGGGCCAGGCCCCGGCCCGAATCCTCGGGGCGGCTATTGGCCACCTGTATCTTGCGGGTCGGCGCGTCGCTGTCGGCCATGATCGTCCCTTGGCAAAGTGTCTGAGACACGAAAGCGCGGGACGTGGGGGTGGGTTCCGGTCTGCAAAAGGGCGGACGGCCCAGCCGAGGCAAAAAAAAGGGCCGATCGAAACGACCAGCCCGTGAAAGTTTTTAGGAGAGGATGCCTGAAAGGCCCGTTCCTTTTGCGGTGCGAAACGTTATGTTGCAAGTGCGAAAAGCTTGGCTATGATTGCAGTTTGTGCAATCCTCTGACCAATAGGTCAACGAGTACAGGTACTCCATGCGCAGGCTCCCCCCGCTCGGTGCGATCGAAGCATTTGTCCAGGTCGTGCGCCTGGGCTCCATCAAGGCGGCGGCCGAGGAACTGGCGCTGTCCGCGCCCGCGCTCAGCCGCAGGGTGCAGACGCTGGAACGCTTCGTCGGCAAGCCGCTGTTCGCCAGGCGGCATCAGGCGATGGTGCCCAACGAGGACGGCCAGCGGCTGATGGAACAGATCGCCCCCCTGCTCGACCAGCTGTCCGACGCGGTGGAGGCGATGACCAGCGGGCAGGAGGTACTGCGCCTGCGACTGGGTGTGCTGCCGCTCTATGCGTCGCAGCGGCTGTTCCCGCATATGGGGCTGTTGCGCGCGGCGCATCCCGAATTGCATCTGGATATCGACACCGCCGGGCATGGCATCGCGCGGCTGGGCGAGGGGCTGGACGCGGTGATCGCGCTGGGCCGCGATATCGATCCGTCGCTCTATGCCAAGCGACTCGACCGCAACAAGGTCTATGTCATCGGCGCCAAGCGGCTGCTCGAAGGCCCTAATCCGCTGCTCCGCCCGGAACAGCTGAACGGCATGACCGCCTTGCTGCACCGCGAAATGCCGGACGCCTTCACCGCCTGGTGCCAGGTCGCGGGCCTGAGCGACATCAAGCCCAAGGCGATCGACTTCTTCGATTCGGGCGGCCTGATGCTGGAGGCGGTGGCGCAGGGACTGGGCGTCGCGTTCATGCATGCCAGCCATTTCGAACACGCGCACGACCCCCGCCTGGTGCGGCTGTTCGATATCGAGGTCGACAGCCCGTACAGCCACTGGTTCGTGTGCCGCCCGCGCGCGTTGCAGCAGAAGTCGGTGAAGCTGTTCCACGACTGGCTGATCGGGACGCTGTACCCGGAGGCGGCGTAGGTAGCGCCCCAAACACCCGCCACGAGCACGCCCCTCCCGCCTGCGGGAGGGGGTGCGCTTTTGGCCCGCGGATGCAAAAAAGAACAAACGACAAAAAGCCGCGCGCCCTTCCGGACGGCGGCTTCACGCCTTCAAGTCCTTCGCGGGGCGCTATGCCAGCGCCCCTCGCGAATTACTTGATCTTGGCTTCCTTGAACTCGACATGCTTGCGCACGACCGGGTCGTACTTGTTGAAGCTCAGCTTCTCGGTCTTGGTGCGTGGGTTCTTCTTCGTGACGTAAAAGAAGCCGGTATCAGCCGAGCTGACGAGCTTGATCTTGACGGTGGTCGGCTTGGCCATGACCTGGTTCCTGTATGCGTGAAAAAGCGAAAGCGGCAGCCGAAGCCGCCGCTATATAAGGGCCGTCCATGGCCCATGGACCTGCCTGAGTCAAGCATTTCGCCCCATTTAAGCCCCTCTTTACACCCAAGAGCCTATACGACGTCCCATCGACTTCCTAGGCGGGCGCACGAAAACCGCCATGGCGGCGAGGGGAAAGGTGCGAGGAACATGACCGATTCGGGATCTGCGATTCGCGAGCATACCGATGTCCGCGACCAGCTTCGGGCGCGAATCGCCGCGCTCGACGTCCGGGCACCCTATGCACCCGCCACCGAGCTGATGCCCGGCATCGACGCGATTCGCCGCCTGGCCCATGCGCATGGCCTGACCTCTGCGGTCACCGTCACCCATTTCATCGACCGTGCGCTGATGCGCGCGGTGGATACACCGCCCGTCCATGGCTGGCTGGCGATGCTGACCGACGCGGTGGCCAGCGAGCGCCAGGACCTGGAGACGACCCAGCATTTCGCCGAAGCCTGTTCGGTCCGGCTGGCGCGCTGATGGACGCATTGATGATCGTTCTGGTCGTGACGTTTCTGGCCCAGCTTGGTGGACGGTCGAGCGGCTTTGCGACCCGGCTGGCCGAGCGGACCGGGGCGATCGTGCCCGTGCTGTCCGGCCTTCTCGTCGCACAAGCGGTGCTTGCCGCGATGGCGGTCGCGCTGGGCATCGCGATCGCGCCGGAGCTGACCCCCGAATTGCGCAGCCTGTTGCTGGCGCTCGCCCTGGTCCTGATCGGTATCGCGCTGACCACGCGCATGCCCCGGCCCGGATCGCCGTTCGGCTGGCCCCGGCTGGGGGCGTTCGGCACCGCATTGTTCGGGGGCGGCGCGATCCTGGTCGCCGATTCGGGCATGATGCTGGTGGCGGCCGCCGCCGCGCGATCGCCGCTGCCCTGGGCGGCCTGGCCCGCCGCGATCCTGGGCCTGCTCGGCGCGCTGCTGCCCCCGCTGATGCTGGGCGAGCGCGAGTGGCAGCGCCTGCCCTGGCGTACGATCCGCATCGCGATCGGCGCGGTGCTGATACTGGCGGGCGTGGTCGTCGGCTTGTCGGCAAAGGGGTTGATCTAGGCGATCGATCAGATTGCGCGGGCTTTGTCGATGGACATGGGGGGAGCATTTGCGCCATCGGTTCGTTCACGCAACGATCCAGACTGCCACGACTGATTGCGGGAGCACGTCCATGTCCGATATCAACCCGGCGCTCGATACGCCGACCGACCTCAACCGCAACGCGACCGCCAGCGTCGCGGATGCCCTGAACGGCGCACTGGCCGATTGCTATGCGCTGTATCTGAAGACCAAGAACTTTCACTGGCACGTCTCGGGCCCGCATTTCCGCGACTATCACCTCATGCTCGACGATCAGGCCGCACAGATCCTGGGCGTGACCGATGCGATTGCCGAGCGGGTGCGCAAGACCGGCAACCTGACGCTGCGCTCGATCGGCGACATTGCCCGCCGCCAGACCATCGTCGACAATGACCGCGAATTCGTGTCGGCCGCCGACATGCTGGTCGAACTGCGCGACGACAATCTGAAGCTCGTCGAGCGTTTCCGCGCCGTCAAGGATGCCGCCGAAGAGGCCAAGGACAATGCCACCAGCGGCATCGTCGACGAATGGACCGACCAGGCCGAGGAACGCGCCTGGTTCCTGTTCGAGGCGGGCCGCAAGGGTTGAGCCGCGCCTGCGCCTTTCGACGATAAAAAAGCCCCGGTGAAAGCCGGGGCTTTTTCGTGGAATATCGGGAGGGGCCTGCCGCCCCTCCCCTTGCGGTTTATGCCGCCCGTCCGAAATCGGCGTCCTCGGCATCCGGCGCCCCGACGCTCAGGTCCAGTGCGAAGCCGCGCACCCGGGCCTGCTGATCGGCGATCGATCCGGCGCGCGTGACGGTCGCGCGCCTTTGTGCCGGGCTGCGGCCTGGGGCACGCGGCGCGGGTGGCGCGCCGCGATCGGCGACGTTGATCCGGAAGAAGCTGATGCTCTGCTGCATCTCCTCCGCCTGACAGGCCAGTTCCTCCGAGGTGGACGAGATTTGTTCGGAGGCCGACGCATTCTGCTGCGTCACCTTGTCGAGCTGCTGGATCGCCTCGTTGATCTGCACCGCACCAATATCCTGCTCGCGGCACGCAGCGCCGATCTCGGCGACCAGTTCGGCGGTGCGGCGGATGTCGGGAACCAGCTTGGCCAGCATGTCACCCGCACGGGTGGCCGCGGTGACGGTGTCGCTCGACATGCCGCTGATCTCGGTCGCCGCGATCTGGCTGCGCTCGGCCAGCTTGCGGACTTCGGCCGCCACGACGGCAAAGCCGCGACCATGTTCCCCGGCCCGCGCCGCCTCGACCGCCGCGTTCAGCGCCAGCAGGTCGGTCTGGCGGGCGATTTCCTGCACGATCGTGATCTTGTCGGCGATGGTACGCATCGCGACGACCGCCTGCTGCACCGCCTCGCCGCTCTGATCGGCATCGATCGACGACTGGCGCGCGATCTTCTCGGTCTGGCTGGCATTGTCGGCATTCTGCTTCACGTTGGCCGCCATCTGCTCCATCGCGGCAGAGGCTTCCTCGGCGGCCGCCGCCTGCTCGGTCGCGCCCTCGCTGACCTGCTGCGACGTCGACGACAGCTCTTCGCTGCCCGCCGCGACATTCTGCGCCGCCAGGCTGGTCTGGCCGATCGTATCGCGCAGCCGCTCGATCATGCGGTTGACGATATCCATCAGGTCCTTGATCTCGTCGTTGGTGGTCACGCGCACTTCGGTGCTCAGGTCGCCGTCCGCGACCGCCGTGATCGCGCCGCCGATGCTGCGCAGCCCCTTGGACACGATGCGCGATATCCAGACGGCACCGGCGATCGCGATCGCCATCGCGATGGCGCCGGTCAGCAGCAGGACCATCGCCGCCTGGTCGTACAGTTCATCGGTTTCGCGCGCGGCCTTATCCATGTTCCGCTTGCTGAGCGCCACGATCTGATCGGACACGTCCGAGAGCTGGCCCAGCAGGACACGCGATTTGCCGATCGACAATTGGCCCGCTGCGGCATTGTCGTTGCGCATGCCCATTTCGCGAATCTGGTCGTTGATCGGCAGATATTCGGCCCACCGGCCCCGCGCCTGATTCCAGAGGGGACGCGATTCGTCGGTGGCGTTGGCATAGCCTTCGTTCAGGATCGCCTGCGTATCGGCGCGCGCCTTCATCAGGCTGGTGTCGATCGCATGCATCAGCGCGTCGTCGCTGGTCAGTGCCAGGTTCTTTTCCTGACGCGCGACATAGGACGCCTTGATCGCGAAACCTTGCGCCAGTTCCAGGCGCTTGGCCGGACCGGCCACCAGGTCGTTGATCGCACTGTTCAGCGCATTCATCTTGAGCAGACCCAGTCCGATGACCGTCGACATCAGCAAGAGCAGGATCACGAAGACCGCCCCCAATTTGACCTTGATGGTAGGCCGCATGAAGAAATTTCCCGATTGATGAGGCGTTTGACAACACCCAAGCATGGCGGAACAGGATCACGTCATTCGTGATTCCCGAATGAGGCGGCCAACGTCTCCCGGCGGGCCATCAGGTTCTCCAGGACGAAGCCCGAACAACCAATCCATTACCGGCTCCTCTCGCGAGGTGCGCTTTGGTTTGCGTCGATATTGCGGGCAAGGCTTAAATTTGGGTTATCTTATACCGTTTGCTTGGTCGCTCGCATGGCCGGATTTGCCGTGTCCGTGGGTGCCGGGGCGAGCGGATATGGTTGGGATGGCGATTGGAAACGGGGCTGCAAATCACGCTCTTCATGCGTAACCGGAACACCAACCCTCCTGGCCGGTTAAGCCCTTATCAGGTCAGGAGGATTGCCCCATGCTCAAGCTCGCCATCACGTTCCTTATCGTCGGTCTGGTCCTGGGGGCCTTGGGCTTTGGCGGTATCGGCGGCGCGTTCGTCGGGATCGCCAAGATCCTGTTCTTCATCGCGATCGCGCTGTTCGTGATCTTCCTGGTGCTCGGGCTGGTCGCGGGCAAGTCGGTGAAGAACGCGATCGACTGATTCGCATATGCGCGAGTTTGCGGGGTTGCTCGACGCGCTGATCTACACGCGGTCGCGCAACGCCAAGCTGAAGCTGGTCGCGGATTACCTCGCCGCCACGCCCGATCCCGACCGGGGTTGGGCGATGGCGGCGTTGACCGGCAACCTCGACCTGCCCGGCGTCAAGCCCGCGCTCATTCGCGCCCTGATCGAACAACGCGTCGACCCCGTCCTCTTTCGCATGAGCCGTGACTATGTCGGTGATACGGCGGAGACGGTCGCCCTGCTCTGGCCAGCGCCCGACCGGCCGCTCGATCCCGAGCCGCTGTCGCTCAGTGCGGTCGTCGAGCGGTTGCGGCATCTGTCCCGCTCCGACGCGCCCGCCGTGCTGGCCGACATGCTCGATCGGTCGACCGCGGAGGAGCGGTTCGCCCTTCTGAAGATGGCGACCGGCGGCCTGCGCATCGGCCTGTCGGCGCGACTGGCCAAGACCGCCTTCGCACAGGCTTTCGGGCTGGATGTCGAGGCGGTGGAGGAAATCTGGCACGGCCTGTCGCCGCCCTATACCGAACTGTTCGCCTGGGGCGAGGGGACGGGCGCGCAGCCGACGACGGCCGATGTGCCGGTCTTCCGCCCCTTCATGCTCGCGCATCCGCTGGAGGATCTGCGGGTCGATCTCGACGAATATGCCGCCGAATGGAAATGGGACGGTATCCGGGTACAGATCGTCCATGTCGCCGGGCAGACCCGGCTGTACAGCCGGACCGGCGACGATGTGACCCACGCCTTTCCCGATATCGCCAGCGCCTTCGATACGGTGGGCGCGGTCGATGGTGAGCTGCTGGTCAAGGGCGAGCATCAGGGCGGTACGCTGGAGGATGGCGGCGGCGCGGCCAGCTTCAACGCGCTCCAGCAGAGATTGGGGCGCAAGACCGTGTCGGCCCGGATGCTGGCCGATTACCCCGCCTTCGTCCGGCTTTACGACATACTGGTCGACGGGACGGAGGATCTCCGCCCCCTCCCCTGGACCGAGCGACGGAAACGGCTGGAGGCGTTCGCGGCCAGGCTCGACCCCGAGCGCTTCGACGTCAGCGCGGTGATCGAGGCTGCGGATTTCACCGCGCTGGAGGCCTTGCGCGCCACCGCCCGCGATGCCGCGATCGAGGGCGTGATGCTCAAGCGCCGCGATTCACCCTATAGCGGCGGGCGGCGCGTCGGCCTGTGGTACAAGTGGAAACGCGACCCGCTGACCGCCGATTGCGTGATGATGTACGCCCAGCGCGGCAGTGGCCGGCGGTCGAGCTATTATAGCGATTACACCTTCGGCTGCTGGACCAAGGAGGGCGAACTGCTGCCCGTGGGCAAGGCCTATTCGGGCATCACCGACGAGGAGTTGCGGGCTTTGGACCGCTTCGTGCGCGTCCATACCGTCCAGCGCTTCGGACCGGTACGCGAAGTGGAAAAGAATCTGGTGCTGGAAATCGCGTTCGATTCGATCCACGAATCGAAGCGGCACAAATCGGGGGTGGCGATGCGCTTTCCCCGGATCGCCCGCATCCGCACCGACAAGCCCGCCGAGGAAGCCGACCGGGTGGAGACGCTCAAGCGGCTGATCACCTGAAACACGCCGTTCCGCCCCTCAACCGAACAGCCACGTCCCCATCACCCGGCCCGGCATGAAGGCAAAGGAGCCCGCGCCGATCAACCCGGCGAGATACAGGCTGACCATGACCTTGCGGTGCGTAGCGATCCGCCCCGCCCGCGCCGCCGCGATCGCCCGCCACAGGCCGATCAGGGTGATGGGGATAAAAATGTGGATAAAACTGAACTGCCCGTGATTCAGGTCGCGCAGCGCCAGTGCCGACAGCGCCGCGACCACCATCAGCCCCGCCCATATCCTGCCCAGCATCCGGTGCCGCGCATCGCCCTTGCGCGACAGCAGGACATATAACCCAAGCGGCAGGGCGGGCAGCACCGAGCCGAGATGGATCCACACCGCCACGTCATGCGCCCGCGCCAGCGTCGGCGACAGGCCCAGCGCGCCGCGTGCCATGGCGACCACCGCCATCAGCGACAACGTACCCCCGGCGGCCAGGATGGCGGCGCGCAACAGCAGTGATGTGTCGCCACGGCGGGGCTGCGCAGGAAGAAGCGAAAGGTCGGTCATCGGTCGAAATCCTGATCGGAAACGGTTCGCCCCCGGTCCTGCCGTCGCACCGGGCCTTTGCCAGCCTGTTTGCGCGGATCGGCCGTTTCCCTTCGTGGACAGGCCGATTTGCCATTTCGCGAAGCGCCAATTGGCCATAGTCACGGGGCCGTGATGCCCCGCTCTCGCCGCATAGTGATCGATATCGCCGCGATGATCGGCGTCGGGCTGCTGCTGGCGGTGCTGGGGCCGTTCGGGACGTTCGGGGCGAGCTTTGCCTATCGGCTGATCTATTGGATCACGCTGATGCTGGCGGGCTATCTCCTCTACAAGCCGGTGATGGCGGGGGCGCTGGTCGTGGCGGCGCGGTTGCACCTGCCCGAAATGGCGGGCTGGGCCGGAGCCGCGATCCTGGCCAGCATACCGATGAGCGTTGTCGTCTGGTGGGTCGGGCGACTGGGCCTGCCGATGCGCTGGCCCGATACGGATCAGGCGGTGCTGCTCTATGGCAATGTGCTGGTGATCGGCGGGCTGGCCGGCCTGTTGCTCTGGTATGGCGATAAGCGGCGAGCCCCCGCCCCGGAGGCCGCCCCGCCCGAATCCACCCAGCCCGAATCCTCCGCGCCGATCGCGACACCCCACCCCGCACTGCTCGACCGCCTGCCGCCGGGCTTCGGCCCCACCATCGTGGCGCTGGAGATGGAGGACCATTATCTGCGCGTCCACGGTGCCTATGGGTCGGAGCTGATCCTGCTGCGGATGCGCGACGCGGTGCCGGAGGTCGCGCCGCTGATCGGCGCGCAGGTGCATCGCAGTTGGTGGGTGGCGCGCGATGCCGTGCGCGAGGCGCGTCGCGAAGGGCGTGGACTGCGGCTGGTCCTGACCGGCGGGGTCGAGGCGCGGGTATCGCGCGCGATGGTGCCGGTGCTGGAGGCGGAGGGCTGGTGGTAACGGCCGCTATTTCCTCCCCTGCAAGGGAAGGTGGCCGCCCGAAGGGCTGACGGAGGGGTGTCCACACCGATGGTGACACCCCTCCACAACCGCCTCCCCAAGCAGAAGCCCGGGGAGGACCAAGATCAGTCGCCGACGCGCTCGATATCGGCACCCACGGCCGACAGTTTTTCCTCCAGCCGCTCGTAACCACGGTCGAGGTGATAGACACGGGCGACCGACGTCTCGCCTTCGGCGGCCAGGCCCGCCAGGATCAGGCTCATCGAAGCACGCAGGTCGGTCGCCATGACGGGCGCGCCGGTCAGCTTCTCGACGCCCTTCACCATCGCGGTGCGGCCATGCACCTGGATGTCCGCGCCCATGCGCGCCAGTTCGGGTACGTGCATGTAGCGGTTCTCGAAGATCGTCTCGGTCAGGGTGCTGGTGCCCTCGGCCTTGCACAGCATCGCCATGAACTGCGCCTGCATGTCGGTCGCGAAGCCCGGATAGGGTGCGGTCGACAGGGTCAGCGGCTGGAGCGGGCCATCGGCCTTCACCCGGATCGAATCGCGGCCTTCCTCGACGGTGACGCCCGCCTCGGTCAGCGCGGAGAGGGTCGCGCGCATATCCTCGGCACAGGCGCCGACCAGTTCCAGGTCACCGCCGGTGATCGCGGCGGCGCAGGCATAGGAACCCGCCTCGATCCGGTCGGGCATCACCGAATAGGTGGCGCCGTGCAGCCGGTCGACACCCTCGATGGTCAACGTCTCGGTCCCGACGCCATCGATCCGTGCGCCCATCGCGATCAGCAGGCGGCACAGGTCGACGATCTCGGGCTCGCGTGCGGCATTGCCCAGCACCGAGGTGCCCTTGGCCGTCACCGCGGCCATCAGCGCATTCTCGGTCGCGCCGACCGACACCACCGGGAAGGTATAGCGCCCACCCGACAGGCGACCGCCGGGCGCGCTGGCCTTCACATAACCGGCGGTCAGTTCGATCTCCGCGCCGATGGCCTCCAGCGCCTTCAGGTGAAGGTCGATCGGACGGTTGCCGATCGCGCAGCCGCCGGGCAGCGATACCCGCGCCTCGCCCGCGCGCGCCAGGATGGGGCCGAGCACCAGGATCGACGCGCGCATCTTGCGCACGATGTCGTAGGGCGCCTCGGTCGAGAACAGCTGGCCTGCGCGGATCGTCATGACCCGGCCGAAATCCTCCGGCCGCGTCCCCTCGACACGGGTCGACGCACCGATCTGGTTCAGCAGATGGCCAAACCCGTCGACATCGGCCAGACGCGGCAGGTTGCGCAACGTGACCGGTTCGTCGGTCAGGATGGCGCAAGGCATCAGGGTGAGCGCGGCGTTCTTCGCGCCCGAGATCTTCAGGCGACCCGACAGCCGGTTGCCGCCGCGAATAAGGATACGGTCCATAGACCCGCCTTCCTAGCGAAGGTCCGGGGCATCGCCAAGGGTCACGCCCCGCCCCAGAGGGCGAAAAGCGGCAGGAAAAACCAAGAAAAGGGCCGGTTGATCGATATCAATGCATGCCGATCCCCTTGATGGCTAAGGCACTGTTCCGCTCGGGGAATGAGGTGTCAGTGGGAAATTTCGGGCTTGGGGATCGCCTGGACAAATGGGTTTCGCTGACCCCAGCAGAGCGCGACGCGCTGTCGCAGCTGGAGGATCGGCCCCGCGCGATACGGCGCGGGACCGTGTTGACCGACGAACAGATGCGCAGCGAGGACATGTACGTGGTCCGACAGGGCATGCTGATGTGCTATGTCCTGCTCGACGACGGCAGCCGCCAGATCCTGCGCTTCCTGTTTCCCGGCGATCTCTTTGCCCTGTCGGCGCTGCTCTATGACCGGTCGCCCGATACGGTGGTGGCGGTATCGAACGCGGTCGTCTGTCCGTTCGACCGGGGGCAGATCACGATGCTGGCGACCGAGCATCCGCGCCTGCTGAGCCTGATCCTCGTCCTCAACCAGATCGAACGGGTCATCACCACCGATCGGCTGGCGGGACTGGGCCGCACCTCGGCGCGGACGCGGGTGGCCACGCTGCTGCTGTCGCTGCGGGGCCAGATGCGCCAGGCGGGCATGGATGTCGGCGCCTCCTTCGCGCCCGGCCTGACCCAGGAGGAGATGGGCGATGCGATCGGGCTGACCGCAGTGCATGTGAACCGCATGCTGCGCCAGCTGGAGGACGAGGGCCTGATCAAGCGAGAGGGTGGCCGCGTCCACCTGTTGAACGAAGCACAACTGGTGGGCGAGGCCCGCTATATCGACCGGTTCGAGGGGCTGGACCTCAGCTGGCTGCCGCCGGGGCGGTAGGCCGCTTCATTCCTCCCCTATGACGGGGAGGGAAGCGATGTTCAGGAACGGCCGCCCGCCCACTTCTGCAAGCGCGGCCGGACCGTCAGGAACCGGCGATAGGCTCGCTCCAATACCCCCAGCAGCCATGGCGAGCGCGCAGCGAGCCCCAGCGGGCGCAGTAACGGGATCGCCCGCCACATCGCGGCAAAGGCCGCCGCGCCCGACAGCATCCGGCCATTCTCCCGCGCATGGAAGCGCGCGAGCAGGGTGTCGCGGTCGATCGGGCATTGGTCCGGGCCGTCCCCGCCGATCGCTACGAAATCGATCCGTTTGCGCGTGTCCAGCCGCCGCATTATCGCGATCTCGCGGCGGCACAGCGGACAGGCATTGTCGTACCAGACGGTGACGGTCTTCATGGCGCTTGTCCGTGTGACGTGGCGGCCCGGTCCTGCCGGGCCGCCACGGGCGATCAGAACAGATCCGCCGTCATCACCTTGTTCCACACCTTCACGAAATCGCGGACCATGCGGGCCTCGCCATCCTCGGCGGCGTAGAATTCGGCGATGTTGCGCAGCTGCGAGTTGGCGCCGAAGATCAGGTCGTTGCGCGTCGCGGCATAGCGCGTCTCGCCCGTATCCCGGTCATCCAGCGTGAAGCGCAGCCCGGCCTCGTCCTGCTTGGTCCAGACATAGTCCATGCTGGTCAGCACGCGGAAGAAGTCGTTGCTGAGCACGCCCACCCGGTCGGTGAACACACCCGCCTCGCTCTCGTCCCAGTTGGCGCCTAGCGCGCGCAGGCCACCGGTCAGCACCACCCATTCGGGCGCGCTGAGCTTCAGCAGCGCCGCCTTGTCGAGGAACAGTTCCTCGGGCGCGACACGGCCCGCCGTCACCTCGGCAAAGTGATCATCGACATAGTTGCGGAAGCCGTCGACCACCGGCTTCAGCCATTCGAAGCTGTCGGCGTCGGTCAGTTCGTCGGTGGTGTCGCGACGCCCGGCGGTGAACGGCACCTCCAACGCGATCCCGGCATCCGCCGCCGCCTTCTCGACCGCCGCCGTGCCGCCCAGCACGATCAGGTCGGCCAGCGACACACGCTTGCCACCGGTCGCCGCACCGTTGAACGCATCCATGATCTCGCGCAGCTTCGCGATGACGGGCACGGTGCGGCGATTGACCGCCCAGTCCTTTTGCGGCGCCAGCGCCAGCCGCGCACCGTTCGCGCCGCCGCGCTTGTCGCTGTCGCGGTAGGTGACGGCCGCGGAAAAGGCGGTGAAGGCCAGGTCCGAGACCGACAGACCACTGCCCAGAATCTGCTGCTTCAGCTGCGCGATGTCGGCCGCGTCGATCAGTTCGTAATCGCGCTCCGGGATCGGGTCCTGCCACAACAGGTCGGGCTGGATCGTGACCTCGGGACCGACATAGCGTTCGCGCGGACCCATGTCGCGGTGGGTCAGCTTGTACCACGCCTTGGAAAACTGCTCGGTGAAATAGTCGAAGTCGTTGAGGAAGCGCTCGCAGATCGGGCGATAGACGGGATCGACCTTCAGCGCGATGTCGCTGGTCATCATCATCAGCGCATGGGTCTTGCCCTCGATATGCGCATCCGGGGTGCGCGGCGCGTCACCGCTGACCGGCGTCCATTGCAGCGCACCCGCCGGGCTGCGCGTCTGTTCCCATTCCAGGCCCAGCAGGTTTTCGAGATAGCTGTTGTCCCAGGTCGTCGGGTCCTGCGTCCAGCTGCCCTCGATGCCGTTGGTCATCGTGAACTCGGCATTGCCGGTGCCTTCGGGATTGTGCCAGCCCAGCCCCATCTCCTCGATCGCCGCGATCTCCGGCGGCGCGCCGATGCGGTCGGCCTTCACCATGCCATGGCTCTTGCCAAAGGCGTGGCCGCCCGCGATCAGCGCCACCGTCTCCTCGTCGTTCATCGCCATGCGGGTGAAGGTGACGCGGATATCGCGAGCCGAGCCCATCGGGTCGCCATTGGCATAGGGCCCTTCGGGATTCACATAGATGAGCGACTGGTGCGAGGCGGCCAGCGGCTGTTCCAGATCGTAATCGGCATCACCATTCTGGCCACGCCAGCGCTTGTCGCGATTGACCATCTCGTCATAGGAATCGACCTTGGTCATGTCGAAGACCTCGGGCCCCCAATAGGTCGCGTCATCGGCTTCCCACGCATCCTCGCGCCCGCCGCCGAAGCCATAGGTCGGCAGCCCCATGATCTCGAGCGAGCAGTTGCCGGTCAGGACGATCAGGTCGGCCCAGGACAGCGCCGCGCCATATTTCTGCTTGATCGGCCAGAGCAGGCGACGCGACTTGTCGACATTGCCATTGTCCCACCAGCTGTTGATCGGCGCGAAACGCTGCATCGCCTCGCCGGCACCACCGCGCCCGTCGGCGATGCGATAGCTGCCCGCCGAGTGCCACGACATGCGGATCATCTGCGGCCCGTAATTGCCATAGTCGGACGGCCACCATGCGACCGAGCTGGTCAGGAAGCGCTTGATTTCCGCCTTCAGCGCATCGAGGTCGATCTTGGCGAATTCGGCGCGATAATCGAAATCCTCACCCAGCGGATTGGCGCGCGGGCCATGGCGGTGCAACTGCTCGACCCGCAGCCGGTTGGGATACCATTCGGCCAGCGTCGGCGGCGTGGTGAAGCTGCCCCCGATCCGGTCGCCGCCAAAGGGGCACTTGCCTTCGAGCACGGTCTTGTAATCTTCCATCTGCCAGCCTCTTCGGGTCTATCGGGTTGAAATCGCGCAAGCCGCACCGGGACGACGGACAAGGTCGTCCGCCGTCATGCCGTGATCGGCGAGGATCATGTCACCTGTCGGGAACATCGGCGGCCGCATCTTTCCTGAAGCGACAAACACATTCGCCGCTCATCCGCTTCGACAACGTTGCGCACCCGGCGTCGATCCTTCGTCAGGCCCGGCCTGCCCTAAAAAATTATCCTGGATCAGCCCGAATATTAGGGCGTTGACCCTGTTCGGCAAAAAGTCCGGTTTGCGCAGCGGCATGCGCACCGGGCATGGAGGAATTCAGCGATGGTCGGATCGGCCGCCATTATCGGCGCTGGCATGGCGGGGCTGTCCTGCGCGACGCGGATGGCGCAGGACGGCTGGCGCGTCGCGCTGTTCGACAAGGGCCGCCGTCCGGGCGGACGCCTGTCGAGCAAGGTGGTCATGGCGGACGGACAGTCCTTCGCCTTCGATTACGGCGCACAGTATATGACGGCGCGCGATCCCACCTTCGTCGCGCAGGTCGAGGTCTGGGCACGGGACGGCGTCGTCGCCCCCTGGCCGGCGGCGGGTGAGGATGCCTGGGTCGGGGTGCCGGGCATGAACGCAATCCCCACCCACATGGCCGCGCCGCTCGCCCCGCGCTGGTCGACGCATATCCGCGAACTGATGCGCGGGTCCGATGGTTGGTGGCTGGGCCATGACGCCGGGCGGGAGGGGCCGTTCGACGCGGTGATCCTGGCGATCCCGGCCGAACAGGTTCCGGCGCTGGCCACGGCACATGCCCCCGACCTGGCCGAACGGGCCGAGGCGCATCCGTCCGCCCCCTGCTGGACCGTGATGCTGGGGTTCGAGGCGGTGCTGTCGGCCGCCGACATCCTGGCGAATGGCGATGCGGGCGACAGTCCTATCGACTGGGCCGCCCGCAACTCCGCCAAGCCCGGCCGTGACGGCGGCGAGGCTTGGACGATCCATGCCACACCCGAATGGTCGCGCCGCCATCTCGAAAGCGACACCGCCTCGGTCACCGCATCGCTGCTACGCGCGCTGGAGGAACGGGTCGGAACGCTGCCCTCCCCGACCTATGCGGCGGCGCATCGCTGGCGCTATGCGCGGTCGGGCAAGGCGGGGATCGGCGCCTGGCACCGACCCGATCTGGGGCTGGCGGCCTGTGGCGACTGGCTGATCGCTCCACGGGTCGAAAGCGCCTGGCTGTCCGGGCGACAGGCAGCGGAGGCAGTGCTGGCCGGATAGAAGCCGGTCAGCAGCGTTACGCCTTCTCCAACGTGCATTGCAGCGGATGCTGGTTGGCGCGGGCGAAGTCGATCACCTGCGCCACCTTGGTTTCGGCGACTTCGTAGGAGAACACACCGCACACGCCCACGCCGCGCTGGTGCACGTGCAGCATCACGCGGGTCGCGTCGTCCATGCTCATGCGGAAGAACCGCTGGAGGCACAGCACGACGAATTCCATCGGCGTGTAATCGTCGTTCAGCATCAGCACGCGGTAGGGCGTCGGCTGCTTGGTGCGCGTCCGGGTGCGGGTCGCGACGCCCAGGCCGTTGCCTTCGTCGTCCCCATGATCGGGGCCTTGCCCCGGCCCATTACCGGCCATTCCCAGAGGATGGGTGAGAGTGTCGCTGTTCTGGGCCATGACGACAAAATATGGCATGGCGGGGGGTACGCACAAGCCCTTGGCGGGCGGATCGTTCGTATAAATCGGCATGGTTTCATTCCTCCCCTGAAAAGGGAAGCGGCAGGGCACGGCCCTGACGGCGGGGTGTCCCGGTCCATGGATCGTTGCATCACCTGCCACACCATCCCGGCCTTCGCCGGGGGTGGAGCATGGACGGAATCACATTTCAGTGAAAATCCCGCGAGCGCGGCAGCAGGCGGACGTCGCGCGGATGGACGCCGCGCTGGGCCGGGGTCCCGCGCGGATCATGCGACCGGGTGGCGACGGCGGGCACGTCCTCCAGCCGGGCGAGCATCGCGCTGCGATCCTCGACACCCGCCGTCATCAGGTGGACGACGCCCTCCTCGCTACGCTGGACGACGCCGTGGATCAGCATCAGTCGCGATGCCATCACGGCGCGCCGGTTCGCCTCGAAATCGCGCGCCCACATCAGGGCGTTGACGATGCCCGTCTCGTCCTCGATCGTGACGAAGATCGCATTGCCCTTGCCCGGCCGCTGGCGGACCAGCACCACCCCCGCCACCTTGGCGCGTCGCCCATCGGCCAGCCGGTGGAGATCGGCGGCGGACAAGATGCCCTCGGCCGCCAGCTCGCGGCGCAGGAACGCCATGGGATGGCCCTTAAGCGACAGTCGCGTCGCCCGGTAATCGGCGCTGACCTGTTCGGACAGCGGCATGGGCGGCAGCGCGACATCGGGTTCGGCCGCCATTTCGGGGGCATCCATCGCCGCGAACAGCGGCAGTTGCGCCGACTTCATCCGCCGCGCCTCCCACTGCCCCTCGCGCCGCCCACGCCCCAGCGAGCGATAGGCGTCGGCCTGGGCCAGCAGATCGAGCGCGCGGCGGGGCAGCCGGGCGCGGATGGCGACCGCCTCGATCGCGTCATAGGGGGCGTGGTCCGCGATGTCCCTGCCCCAGGCTTCGCGGAATGCGTCGATCTGGCGAAAGCCTAGCCGAAGCGCGAAGGCGCCATCGTCGCGCCGTTCCAGCCGATTGTCCCAGCCGCTGTGATTCACATCGACCGGCCGCACCTCGACCCCGCCATTTTCGCGCGCGTCGCGAACGAGTTGCGCGGGGGCGTAGAACCCCATCGGCTGGGCGTTGAGCAACGCGCAGGTGAAGATCGCGGGCTGATGGCATTTCAACCAGGCCGAGACATAGACCAGCCGCGCAAAGGACAGCGCATGGCTTTCGGGAAAGCCGTAGGAGCCGAACCCCTCGATCTGCTTGAAGCAGCGTTCGGCGAAATCCTGTTCGTATCCGCGCCGGACCATGCCACCGACCATCTTCTCGCGGAAATTCTGGATCGTGCCGACATTGCGGAAGGTCGCCATGGCGCGGCGAAGCTGGTTGGCCTCGTCGGGGGTAAACTCCGCAGCGGTGATGGCGAGTTTCATCGCCTGTTCCTGAAACAGCGGTACGCCGTAAGTCTTGTGGAGCAACTGGTAGAGTTCGTCCTTCGGACCATGATCGGGATGCGGCGAAGGATAGGTCACGACCTCCTTGTCCGACCGTCGGCGCAGATAGGGGTGGACCATGTCGCCCTCGATCGGCCCCGGCCGGACGATCGCGACCTGCACGACCAGGTCGTAGAATTCGCGGGGCTTCAGCCGGGGCAGCATGTTGATCTGCGCCCGGCTCTCCACCTGGAACACGCCGATGCTGTCGCCCTTTTGCAGCATCCTGAAGACCCGCTCGTCCTCGTCCTGGGCCAGATCGGTGAGGTCGGGACGGTCGAGGCCGTTCGCCTCCATCAGGTCGAACGCCTTGCGGATGCACGTCAGCATGCCGAGCGCCAATATGTCGACCTTCATGATCTTCAGCTCGTCGATATCGTCCTTGTCCCACTCGATGAAGGTCCGCCCCTCCATCGCGCCGTTGTGGATCGGCACCGTCTCGTCCAGCCGCCCCTGGGTCAGCACGAAACCGCCGACATGCTGCGACAGATGCCGCGGCGCGCCCAGCAGCCGGTCGACCAGGGTGCGCAACCGCGCGATCTCCGGATTGTCGGGGGAAAAGCCGGTTTCGTGGAAGCGCTTCTCCTCGAACTGCCTGGAAAAGCTGCCCCAGACGGTGCTGGTCAGCCGCTGCGTCACATCCTCGCTCAGCCCCAAGGCCCGGCCGACCTCGCGCACCGTGCTGCGCGGGCGATAATGGATGACGGTCGCGGCGATGGCGGCGCGGTGGCGGCCATAGCGGTCATAGATATACTGGATCACCTCCTCGCGCCGCTCATGCTCGAAGTCGATGTCGATATCGGGCGGCTCCTTGCGCTCGTTCGAGACGAAACGCGAGAAGAGCAGGTCATGCCTGGTCGGATCGACCGAGGTGACGCCCAAGATCCAGCACACCGCCGAATTGGCCGCCGAGCCCCGCCCCTGGCACAGGATCGGCGGGTCCAGGCTGCGCGCATGCTGCACGACATCGTGCACGGTCAGGAAATAATGGGCGTATCGACAGTCGCGGATGAGCCCCAGTTCCTCCGTCAGGGTGGACCGGAGCTTGGCCGGAATCCCCTGGGGAAATTTCTCCGCCGCCCCCTTCCAGACCAGGTCTTCCAGCCAGTCCTGTGCTGCCCACCCTTCGGGTATCGGTTCGTTGGGATAGTGATAGGCGATGTGATCCAGCCGGAACGTGATCCGCTCGAGGATCGCCACGCTCTCCGCCACCGCCCCCGGCCGGTCGGCGAACAGCCGCGCCATCTCTGACGCGGGTTTCAGGTGCCGCTCGGCATTGGCCGCCAGCCGCCGCCCGCCGGTGCGGATGGTCAGCCCCTCGCGAATGCAGGTCAGTATATCCTGTACCGGTCGGTCGGCGGGTGTGGCGAACAGCGCATCGGTGGTCGCGAGCAGCGGCACCCCCCGCGCCTCGGCCAGCACGCCCTGCGCCATCAGCCGACGCCGGTCCGCCCCCGATCGCGGCATGGTCACGCCCAGCCAGACCCGCCCCGCCGCCACCGCCACCAGCCGGTCGAGGGTCGCCGCCAGCCCCGGATCGGCCCGTTTCGGGGGCAGCATCGCCTCCGCCATCGGCTCACAGGGCCGCGCCGAGGATTCGGGCAGCGCGATCAACAGCATCTCTTCGGCATGACGGGTCAGGTCGCCCAGCCCCAGGATGCAGCCGCCCTTCCGGGCGCGCTTGTTACCAACGGTCAGCAAACGGGTCAGCCGTCCCCAGCCGGTGCGGTTGATCGGATAGGCGACGATATCCGGCGTGCCGTCGGCAAAGACCAGGCGGGCACCGACGACCAGTTCGAAGGGCGGCATATGCCCGTCCAGTTCCTCGCGGAGCTCCCGCAGCGCCCGGTGCGCGCGCACCACCCCCGCCACCGTATTGCGATCGGCAACGCCCAGTCCGTCCAATCCCAGCATGATGGCTTGCTTGACCATATCCTCCGCCGGGCTCGCGCCGTCGAGGAAGGAGTAATGGGTCGCCGCGATCAGTTCGGCGAAGTCGGGCATTTAATCTTTTCCTCCCCTGCAAGGGGAGGTGGCAGGGCAAAGCCCTGACAGAGGGGTGTCCCCGGTTGTGAGCGTCCCAATCGTCGCAACCCGTGACACCCCTCCACCATCCTCCCGATGGTCCCCAGCGTCAGGTCGATCACGCGAACAGGCCGTGCACATACCAGCGCGGCCGCTCGGTCTCGCTGTAAAGGCCGTGGCGGAAGATCCAGAAGCGCCGCCCGCGCACATCCTCGACCCGGTAATAGTCGCGGGTCGGCGGGGCCATGTCGGCGCGCCGCCACCATTCGCCTGCGATCCGCTCGGGCCCTTCGGCGCGCGCCACGTCATGCATCTTGCGCCGCCAGCGGAACCGCGCGGGCGGGCCGTCCGGGGTTTCGGCGGCGAGCGACTCGATCGGCTGGGGCGGGTCGAACAGGTGGATCGGGCGGAGCGGCGGCTCCCCTGCCTCGGGCCGAGTCCATTCCGCCTTGGGCGCCGCTTCCGTCGCGGGCAGCATCAATTCGGCCTGTTCGGGAATATGGCTGTCGCGCGGATGGATCCGGCGCACCCGTTCGCGCCCCAGCCGCGTGCCCAGCCGGTCGATCAGCGCCGCCACCGCCTCCGACTTCGCCTCGCCCCCCTCCAGCCGCAACTGCACCGCGTCGAGCTTCTCGGCCAGGCCGACATCCAGCCGGATCAGGTCATAGCCGAACCCCGGATCGAGCGGATCGGCCAGTGCCTCGATCCGCTCGCGGAACAGGCGCAGCAGCACGGCCGGGTCGCGGGTCGGCTGCCCCGTCTCGACGCGCAGGACCTGCACCTCGCCATCGCTGCGGAACAGCCGCGCATCCCAGCGCCGCCCGCCCTCGTGCCGTTCCTCCAGCGCGCGCGCCGCCTCGCCCGCCAGTTCCTCCAGCACGCCCAGCATATGCTCGGTCCGCGCCACCGGCTCGGCGAAGCGGCGCTCCACCGCGATCGGCGCGGCGACCACGCGCGGGGTCAGCGGGCTGTCCTCCTCGCCGGTCAGCCGTCGCAGCGCGGTGGCCGCCTCGCGCCCGAATCGCGCCGCGATCGTCGCCATCGGTCGCGCCAATACGTCGCCGACCGACTTCAGCCCCGCCGCGACCAGCGCCGCCCGCGCATCCTCGTCCAGTTCCAGCGCCGCGACGGGCAGGCGGCGGATCGCCCCCATCTCGTCCGGGGCGGGCGCCCCCGCATGCCGCGCCAGCGCGCGCGCCGCCTCGGGCGTGTCGCCATATGCCAGTCGTACGGTCAGGCCGCGCCGGGCCATGCGAGTCTCGATATCCTCGGCCAGCCCGCGCTCGCCGCCGAACAGATGATCCGCGCCTGTAGAATCGAGCACCAGCCCCTGCGGCGGATCGAGCGCCACCGCCGGGCTGTAGCGCCGCGCCCCCTCGGCCAGCCGTTCCAGCCAGTCGGCATCGGCACCGGGGTCATGCGGAAAGACCTCGATCTCGGGCACCCGCGCCCGCGCATCGGCCAGGGTCAGCCCGACCGACAGCCCCGCCGCAAGCGCGGCCGGATCGAGCGCGGCGAGGCGGATCGCGCCGCCCACCGATTCGGCGAAGACGATCGGGGCATCACCCCGCGCCACGAACAGGTGCGGGCGCCGGGCCCGCAGCCGCTCGATCGGCAACCAGGGGAAGACGAGCGCCAGATAGCGGCGCGGGGTCGAAGCTTTGCGTGTCACGGTTCCACTCCACGCGCCACCGGGCGCCCGCAGGCCCTCCCCGTCGACGCAGCAATTCCAGATCATAAGCGGGCGCACCCGGCGCATCCGCTGCCAGCACGCGCGAAGGGGCGGGCGCGACCGACCAGCGGGTCGCGGCGGCGCTGGGCACCGCCTGTCCCCCGACACGCAGCAGGATCATCAGCACGCCCGAGGCTTCGGCCGCCAGCATCAACCGGCGCGAGGCGGTCAGGTCCAAACCGCGCATCGCCCCCCATCCTTCCGCGATGACGGTGCCGAGGCCCGGACAGCGCGCACCATCGGCCGCCGCGCGCAGCAGCGCCGAATCGTCGGCGACCACCACCACGACCAGATCGGCGGGGTCGAGCCCCATCGCGACCAGCCCGGGGCCATGGAGTCGCCCGCCCTGTCGCTCGGCCGCCTCGGTGCGCAACCACAGGATCGGGCGTGCCCCGGCCGCCAGCACGCACCCGATCGCCAGACCGGCCCCGCTGGCCGCTTCCTCCTGGGAAAGGGCATGGATCTCATGCAACCGGGCCGGGTCGAGGCACGGCATCGCATCATCCTGCCGCCCCGCCCCCGGCGCCTCCCCCGCACGCGCGCCCCGCGCGGCGGCGCCACGCAAACGGTCGATCAGGGCGAAGGGCTCCTCCATATATGTTCTTGTAATGTTCTATGGCCGGAGTCGCCAGCCGTAAAAAATCTGAAAAAAGTGCTTGCCGGATTCGAAACCCACATCTAATAGCCCGCCTCACCCCAGCCGGTTCGCCGGTTCGGAACGCCAGAGCGGGCGTAGCTCAGGGGTAGAGCACAACCTTGCCAAGGTTGGGGTCGAGGGTTCGAATCCCTTCGCCCGCTCCAGTTTTCGCAGCGAACATGCTGCGCCATTCAGCAGCATCGCGAAAACGCAAACGTCACCGACGATGGTGGCGACGACACGAACAGCATCGTGTCGCCCCCCGCGATCCTGCCCCCCTTTTCCTATACTTCGCGCGATTCCAGCAACTGGCCTTCGGCGAACATCAGCTTGTCGAGCAGGCGGCGTTCGATGAAGCCGTCGTCGATTCGCTCCGCCATGAACCGGCCTCCCGCGCCGCGCCGGAAATCGGCGATCAGCCGGTCGCGTGCTTCGCAGAAATCACCCCTGCCCCGCTCGTCGGCTCGTGCCGCGTCGCAGGCATGCCAGAAGGACGGGTAATCATGCTGGCCGCCGGTGCGATAGAGCGCATGCAGCCGCCGTCGGCCGGTCCGCCCGCCGCGATGCCAGTCGCGGTGCCGGGCCGCCTTGCTGGCCAGCCGGTCCCAGATGAAGATGTCCGCTTCCGGCCGGGTGAAGGTCGCGATCTTGCTGGCGGCCGAACTGTGCCGCCGGGGACGGGCATTGCGAGCCGGCAGCCCGCCCGCCAGCGTGGCGATGTCGACCAGCGGATCGAACGTCGCCGCCGCGCGCGTCGCCATGATCGCGCTCGCCACGCCGGGTTTGTCCCAGGCCTGGCGCTTGGTCAGCTGGAAGGTGACGAGAAACCGGTGCGCGTCTTCCTCGCTCACCCGCCCCTCGAACAGCCGCAGCCAGTGCGTGTCCGGGTAATAACGCCGCAGCACCTTTTCCTCGGGCGGGCAGCACCAGCGGCGGACGTCCTTTTCCGCCAGCATCAGCAACCGCGCCCGATCTCCGTCCGAAAATGGCATGACAAAACCCCCAGCCTAAAACCGGCAAGTGCGTAGGTCGGGCGGATGGCCCGCCGCCATCCGGGGAAATCCGGGATTGCGAAGCCGCCCTGCTTGCGGAAAAGGCGGTCCGATGCCGATTCGCCCCGCTTGTGCCTCGGACGCCGCCGCCATCGGCGCGATCATCATGCCCGTGATCCGCGCGGGCGAGACCTATGCGCTCGACCCCGCCATGCCGGAGGCCGCCGCCATCGCCTATTGGCTGGGCCAGGACCGGGCGACCTTCGTCGTGGAGGAAGAGGGGCTGATCCTGGGCACCTATTATCTGCGCGCGAACCAGGCGGGCGGCGGCGACCATGTCGCCAATGCCGGGTATATGACCAGCGCCGCCGCGCGCGGACGCGGACTGGCGCGGGCGATGGCGCTCCACTCGTTCGACGAGACGCGGGCGCGCGGGTTCACCGCGATGCAGTTCAACTTCGTGGTGAGCAGCAATGCCGCCGCCGTGCATCTGTGGACGGCGCTTGGCTTCGCCACGGTCGGACGGGTGCCGGGGGCGTTCCGGCACCCGCATCTGGGGGCGGTCGATGCCCTGGTGATGCACCGACCGCTATAGTCATCCGGCGATCAGTTTTTTCGGGCAACCTGGAAACCGGCAAAGGACTGGCTGACCGGCATCAGCTCCAGCCGGTTGATGTTCAGGTGTGGCGGTAGCGTGGCGACCCAGAGCAAAGTCGCCGCGATATCGTCGGCGGTCATCGGATCGGACCCGGCATAGAGCGTGTCCGACGCCGCCTGGTCACCGCCGGTGCGGACCGTGGTGAACTCGGTTTCGACCATGCCCGGCTCGATCGAGGTGACGCGCACCCCCTTGCCATGCAGGTCGGCGCGCAGGTTCAGCGAGAACTGCTTCACGAACGCCTTGGTCCCGCCATAGACGTTGCCGCCGGTGTACGGATAGTTCGCCGCCACCGAGGACAGGTTGATGATCCCCCCGCGCCGTTCGATCAGGCGGGGCAGCAGCCGGTGGGTGATGGTGATCAGCCCGTCGATATTGGTCGCGATCATCGTGCGCCACTGTGCCAGGTCGCTGTCCTGCGCGGGCTTGGTGCCGAGTGCGAGGCCCGCATTGTTGACGAGCAGGTCGATGCCCGCAAAATCATCCGGCAGACCGGCCAGCGCGGCGTCCAGCGCATCCTCGTCGGTGATGTCGAAAGCCAGCGGACAAAATGCCTCTCCCAGCTCGTCGGCCAGCGCGCGCAACCGGTCTTCGCGGCGGCCGGTGCCGATCACCCGCCACCCGGCCGCGACGAAGGCACGCGCGGTGCCCGCACCGATACCGGCGGTCGCACCGGTGACGAGGACAGTCTTGGTCATGGTTTCAATTCCCTCTCAAATCCGGCCCCCTGAGTATCCGGGATACGGATCAGGGGCCATGTACGCTTTGCAAAGCGGCCGGTTGCACGAAGTCGCTACCGGGCATCCGCGATCCAAAACTCACCATGTCACTGAAACCAGGGCTTTTCCCGGATGTTCCGGACAGTGATGCCCAGCCAGAAGGACGGGCGGGAGAATCGAACATGCACCACCGTCCGGCATTATCCAGGCCCCTTCCCCGCTCCGGCCCCTTCCCGCGCGCGCAGGGGGGATGGTGCGAGTTCCGCCCCGCCCTGGACCCGACCGAGGAACCAGCCGCACCCGATACCTCCGGAGAGGCCGTACGCACCGTCTATCCCCGCGCTTCGCCCCGCCCCCACCTGCCCGAACGCTGGGTGCCGGTGCGCGGCTGACATCGCCTCCCGAGTACTCGGGGAGGTTGCAGGGCGTTGGGCCTTTTCCCACATAAGCGGGGCGATCGGACCGATCGCATCATGCAGGATCGCCCATGCCCCGCCCTTTGCGTATCGACTTCGTTTCCGATGTTTCCTGCCCATGGTGCATCATCGGGCTGCGCGGGCTGGAGACCGCGCTGGAGCGGCTGAAGGACGAGTGGGGCGACACGGTCGAGGCCCAGATCCATTTCCAGCCCTTCGAGCTGAACCCCGCCATGGCGCCGGAAGGCGAGAATATCGTCGAGCATATCGGTCGCAAATATGGCGCATCGCCCGAACAATCCGCCGCCAACCGCGTCACCATCCGCGAACGGGCGGCGGCGGTCGGCTTCACCATGGCGATGACCGACGATGCGCGCATCTATAACAGCTTCGACGCGCACCGGCTGCTCCACTGGGCCGAAGTCGAGGGGCGACAGGCGGCGCTGAAGCACGCGCTGTTCGACAGCTATTTCACGCGCGGCGAGGATATTTCGAACCACGACGTGCTGGTCGCCGCCGCCGCCCGTGCCGGGCTGGACGCCGAACAGGCCCGCGCGATCCTGTCGTCTGACCACTACGCCACCGAAGTGCGCGAGGCGGAGCGACTGTGGCAGGGGCGCGGCATCCAATCGGTGCCCGCCATCGTTATCGACAACCGGTATCTCATCTCGGGTGGCCAGCCGCCCGAATCGTTCGAGCAGGCGCTGCGCCAGATCGCCGCCGAAGCCTGAGCCAGAAAGGACATCCCATGGCCGACACCCGTTACGCCAAGACCGAGGAAGCACTCGGCAAGCTGACGCCCGAGCAGTTCTATGTGACGCAGCAGAGCGGCACCGAGCGTCCCGGCACCGGCGAATATCTCCACACCCGCGAGCCGGGGCTGTATGTCGACATCGTCTCGGGCGAGCCGCTGTTCGCCTCCGCCGACAAGTTCGATTCGCATTGCGGCTGGCCCAGCTTCACCCGGCCGATCGAGCCCGCGCACGTCAACGAACTGCGCGACACCACGCACGGCATGGTTCGTACCGAGGTCCGCTCGGCGCATGGCGACAGCCATCTGGGCCATGTCTTCCCCGACGGCCCGCGTGATCGCGGCGGCCTGCGCTACTGCATCAACTCCGCCTCGCTGCGCTTCGTGCCGCTCGGGGACATGGAGGCAGAGGGCTATGGCGACTATGTCGATCAGGTCCGCGCGGCCGAGCAGGGATAAAATTCCTCCCCTTGCGGGGGAGGAACTGCGCCACCTTACGTTAACGGCACCTTTTGCCCTTATGGTCGTTTGCGTCCCGTAACGACGGGATCGAACAAGAGGGGATGCAGGGATGGTGATGGTCTGGGGTTGGGCTCCGCTGCTGATGGCAGCACCACTGGCACCCCAGCAGACCACCGACCCGGTGCCGACCGCCGCACGCGTCTCCCCCGATGCCGCTGTTGGCGATACGCAGCGGCCCCCGACCCGCCGCCGCGCCGTTCGCCCATCCGATAGCGCCCCCTCGGCGATCACCGCCGACACGCGCCGGACGCCGCCGCCCGGGATCATCGGCGACTGGCACGAGATCCGCACCCGGCTCAACGAGCGGGGCATTACCGTCACCGCGCGCTATGCCTCGGAAAGCGCGGCCAATCTCACCGGCGGGCGCAAGACGCTGTTCCGCGAGACGGGGCAGTTCGACGCGGGCGCGCTGTTCGACCTGGAAAAGGTGATGGGGCTGAAGGGCGGGGCGTTCCAGGCCACCCTCACCTATCGCCGTGGCCGCAATCTCAGCGATGACGCGAATCTCGGCACGCTGCAACAGGTGCAGGAAGTCTATGGGCGCGGCCAGACGCTGCGCCTGACGCAATTCTGGTACGAACAGCGGATCGGCGAGCGGTTCGAGCTGAAGCTGGGCCGCACCAATCCGGGCGAGGATTTCGCCATCTTCTCCTGCCATTTCATGAATCTCAGCTTCTGCGGGGCGCAGCCGGGCAATCTGGTCGGCGATTACTGGCAGAACTGGCCGGTCAGCCAATGGGGCGCGCGGTTGCGCTACGAACCGCGCGACGACCTGTATGTCCAGGGCGCGGTCTATGAGATCAATCCGCGCAACCTGGATACCGACTTCTTCATCGGCCATTTCAAGGGCGCGACCGGCGTGCTGGTCCCCGCCGAAGTCGGCTGGATCCGCAATGCCAGTGCGGGCAAGATCGGATCGTACAAGCTGGGCGGCTGGGTCGCGACGGCGGATGCGGCGGACGTGTTCCTCGACATCAACCGCCGTCCGATCGCGATCACCGGACTGGCCCCGTTGCAGCGGACCAGCCGCTACGGCGTGTACGTCAACATCCAGCAGCAGCTGACCGGCGAGACCAAGGACGGCAAGGCGGAAAACGGCCTCAGCGTCTTCATGAATGCGACCCAGGCCGACCGCGCGACCAGCGTGACGGACAACCAGATCGCCGCCGGGCTGTTCTACAAGGGGCTGGTCCCCGCCGTGCCGGGTGACGTGCTGGGCTTCGGCTTGGCGCGCACCCATGTGAACGGGCGCGTGGCGGACGGCCAGCGGCTCGATCCCGCCCGGCCGCCCGTGCAGGGCTCCGAATATGCGGCGGAAATCTATTACAGCATCCACCCCGCCGAATGGCTGGAGATGCGCCCCAACGTCCAGTTCGTCCACCATCCCGGCGGCTATGCGCAGGCCGATGACGTGACGATCCTGGGCTTGAAGGCAGCCTTCACCCTGTAACGCGGGCAATTCACGACCCATTCAATAGGCGGCGCGCAAGGACAGGCGTGCCCAAAGGAGTGATTTGATGATCCGTTCGATGATGGCGTCCGCCCTGCTGGCGCCGACCGCCATGGCGATGGTCGCCGCCCCCGTGCCCGCCGTCGCGCAAGCCACCGGCGATCTGGCGGCGGTGCAGCGGCACCTGCAATCGGTGCAGACGATGACCGCCGACTTCACCCAACAGGACCGCGCGGGCAAGGTGCTGACCGGTACGCTGACCATGAAGAAGCCGGGCAAGATCCGGTTTCAGTATGAAAAGGGCGTGCCCCTGCTGATCGTCGCCGATGGCGGCAGCCTGACCTTCATCGACTATTCGGTCCGGCAGGTGCAGCGCTGGCCGATCAAGAACTCGCCGCTGGGCGTCCTGCTCGACCCCAGTCGTGACATCGGCCGTTATGCCAAGGTCGTGCCGAGCGCCGATTCGCGGCTGTTGTCGGTCGAGGCGAACGACCCCAAGCATCCCGAGTATGGCAAGATCACCCTGGTCTTCGCGCGCGATCCGGCGGCGCCGGGCGGCCTGATGATGCAGGGCTGGGTCGCGCTGGACAGCCAGAACAATCGCACGACGATCCGCCTGTCCAACCAGCGATTCGGCGTGCCGGTGGACGACAAGGCGTTCCGATTCAACGACCCGCGGAGGACGCCGACCCGTAACTGAACGGTCGGGGGCCGTTTCATTCATCCGCGCGACAGGTTCGCTGGCCTATCAAGGCGTTGCGGTTGAGGGGCCTTCGAGATTCCCCCCTGTTGCTCGGACGAGCACCCTCATCCCGCCTGCGTGACGAACGCTAGGTCGGCCCTCGCTCCATGCCCCCGGAGCGGGGGCCTTTCCATTTTTCTTCCGGCTCCCACCCCGGCGAAGGCCGGGGCCCAGTCGCCATGCCGCAGGTGGCGCGCATCACGCGGCGTGGGAGGCAAAGGCGTCGCGCGCTCGATCATCCGCCGCATCTGAACCCCGGCCTTCGCCGGGGTGATAAGGAATATACAGCGCGGCTGCCCGGCTCAGGGTAACCTTGTCTCACCCCCCTGCCCCCGCTACATCGCTTCCCGTGAAAATCGCCTCCTGGAACATCAACTCGGTGCGTTTCCGCGCCGCGATCGTCGAGCAATTCCTGAAGGAAGCCGCGCCCGACGTGCTGTGCCTTCAGGAGACGAAGGTCGTCGATGACGACTTCCCCTTCGATCTGTTCCGCGCGCTGGGTTACGGGCACATCATCATCCACGGCCAGCGGATGCACCACGGCGTCGCGATCGTCGCGCGTGTGCCGATCGTCGAGGACGACCGCCTGGACTGGCAGGCCAATGCCGAGGCGCGGCATGTCGGCATCCGACTGCCGAACGGCGTGCGGCTGGAGAATGTCTATATCCCGGCGGGCGGCGACGTGGCGGACCGCGAGGTGAACCCCAAGTTCGGCCAGAAGCTCGATTTCCTGGGCCGCATGATCGAATGGTCCAGCCAGCTCGACTGTCCGACCATCCTGACCGGCGACTTCAACATCGCCCCGCTCGAATCGGACGTGTGGAGCCACAAGCAACTGCTCGACGTGGTCAGCCATACCCCGATCGAGGTGGAAACGCTGGGCAAGCTCCAGGCGTCGAACGACTGGGTCGATCTCGGCCGCCACTTCATCCCCGCGCCGCAGCGGCTCTATACCTGGTGGAGCTACCGCGCGAAGGACTGGGCGGCTTCGGATCGCGGGCGGCGGCTCGACCATATGTGGGCGACGCGCGACGTGGCCGAAAAGGCGGTCGGCCATCAGGTGTTCGAGGGGTGCCGCGGCTGGCTGAAACCCTCCGACCATATCCCGATCATGACGGAATTCGATTTTTGAGCCTTCCCGACTCCAAGGCGGCGGCGCGCGCGATCGACGCATTGCGCCGGGGCTGGCCGATCGCGATCGCGGGCCAGCCTTTGCTTGCCGTGGAGACCGCCGATCCGCTGCGCCTTGCCGCCTTCGATCCCGACGCTCGCGCGCCGGTCCTGATCTCGGCCGGTCGCGCCGCGACGTTGAAACTGACCAACCAGGTCGAGGCGGCCGATCCCGACGCCGCCGTCCTGGTCGAGCGTGCCCCCTGGATCGACTTTGCCGCCGCCACCGCGCTGGCCGACCCGCAATTCGACCTCGCCACCCCGCTGAAAGGTCCGTTCCGCGCGCTCCCCCTGCCCGACCCGGCGGTCGCGGCGGCGGCGATCCGGTTCGCGCGGATCGCCGGGATGCTGCCCGCCTTTTTCCTGGGCGGCACGGGCGTCGAGGCGGAGATCGACCTGGCCGATATCGCCGCGCATGAAAATGCCGAAGCGCTGGCCATCGCCACCCGCGCGCGCCTGCCCGTGGCGGGGGCGGAAGACGCCGAGATCGTCGCCTTCCGCTCGCCCCATGCAGCGGGCGAGCATGTCGCGCTGCTGATCGGCCAGCCGAACAGCCAGCCGCCACTGGTGCGGCTGCACAGCGAATGCCTGACCGGCGATGTGCTCGGCAGCCTGAAGTGCGATTGCGGGCCGCAGCTTCATGCCGCGATCCATGCCATCGCCGACTCGGGCTGGGGCATATTGCTCTATCTGCGGCAGGAGGGGCGCGGGATCGGACTGGTCAACAAGCTGCGCGCGTACCAGCTTCAGGATCAGGGTTTCGATACGGTCGACGCCAACACCCGGCTGGGCTTCGCGATCGATGCGCGCGACTTCGGCGTGGCGGCGCGGATGTTGACCTTGATGGGACAGGACCGGGTGCGATTGCTGACCAACAATCCGGCCAAGGTGGCCGGGCTGGAGGCCGCGGGTGTGCAGGTGGTCGAACGGGTGGCGCACAGCCTGCCGCCCAATCCGCACAACGAACGCTATCTGGCGACCAAGCGGGACCGGACCGGGCACCAGCTCTAAGGCGATACCCCACGCCCCGTTCGCTCAGGCCGAACGGGGGCCAGGTGTTTGATCCATCCAAGCCGAAGCGCCACCCCGGCGGAGGCCGGGGTCCAGTCGGGGGTGCCGTTGTGATGGTCCGGCTCGCCCCATCAATGAAGCCTTCGCAACTGGACCCCGGCCTCCGCCGGGGTGGTAACGCAACAGGTCTGGTCTGGTGGATCAAACACCTAGGGTTAAAGCCCCAATTCCTGCCGCACATCCGCATAATCGTGCGCGATCGCCGCGACCCCGATATCCCGCAACCGCTGGTCGTGCCCGATCGCGCAGTGCGTGCCCATGCACATACCGATGACGTGCCCGCCGCTCGCCACCGCGCCGGTCGCGCCGACGGGGGAATCCTCCAGGATCGCGCAATCCTCGATCCGAACGCCCAGGCGATCCGCCGCGAACAGGTACAGGTCCGGCGCGGGCTTGCCCCGCGTGACATGCTCGCGCCCGCTATAGACATGCTCGCCGAACGCCTCGCGCAGACCCAGATGGCGCAGGTGCCGGTCGAGCCAGACGGTCGGGCTGGACGACACCACCGCCTTCGGAAGATCGGCGGGCAGCGTGCGGACGAAATCCACCGCCCCGGCGATCGCAGCGACACCCTCGTCCATCGCGCGCACATCTTCGCTGCGCCGTGCCGCATAGAAGCTCTCGGGCAGCGTCTGCCCGATCCGCCCCTCGATGGTCGCAATGAAGTCCTTGCCCGCCAGCCCCATATAATGGTGCATCGCCTCTTCGGGCGTGTGCGGATGGCCGTTGGCGGTCAGCCATTCGGCCAGATGGCGATTGCCCTCATATTCGCTGTCGATCAGGACGCCGTCGAAATCGAACAGCAGCGCGGTAAAGCGGCTCATCCGCGCGCTCCGAACAGCGCGCTGCCGATGCGGACATGGCTGGCGCCCAGCATCGCGGCGATCTCGTAATCGTCCGACATGCCCATGCTCAGCTTTTCCATGCCGAGTTCGCGCGCCATCTTGGCGAGCAGCGCGAAATAGGGCGCGGCATCCACGCCGTGCGGCGGGATCGCCATCAGGCCGATGATCGGCAGCCCGGCGGCGCGTGCCTGCTCCAGCATGGCGGGGGCGTCGGCGATGGCACAGCCGCCCTTCTGCTCTTCCTCGCCGATATTGACCTGCAGGAAACAGTCGGGCCGCCTGTCGCTCCTGGCCATCGCCTCGGCCAGGGCAGCGATCAGCGAGGGGCGGTCGACGGTGTGGATCACGTCGAACAGCGCCACCGCGTCGGCCGCCTTGTTCGACTGCAACTGGCCGATCAGGTGAAGTTCGACACCCGGAAACGCCTCGGCCAGCGCGGGCCATTTCGTCGCCGCCTCCTGCACGCGGTTTTCGCCGAACACGCGGTGCCCGGCCTCGAGCAGCGGGCGGATCGTGTCGGCATCATGCGTCTTCGACACCGCGATCAGGGTCGGGGCGGCGTGATCGCCCAGCGCGGCGGCGCGCCGAAGCTGGTCGGAAACGGTGGAAAGGCGGGAAACGCTGTCGTCGGTCATGCCCCGCGCTATAGTCGCGCCGATGGCCGACCGATACCCCGTGACATGGCTGATGACCGACGAACGGCTGGGCGACGGGCTGTGGCGCGCGCTCAGGCGCCTGCCGCCGGGATCGGGGGTGGTGTTCCGCCATCACGCGACACCCCCGGCGGCGCGGCGGGCAATCCATCGCCGGGTATGGCGGATCGCCAAGGCGCGGCGGCTGGTCCTGCTGGTCGCGGGGGGTGGCCTGCCCGGCGACGGGGTGCACAGGCATGGCCGGACGACGGGTGTGCGAAGCTGGCCCGCGCATGACCAGACGGAGGCGGTACAGGGCTGGAAGGCCGGGGCCGACCTGCTGTTCGTATCGCCGATTCATCCCACCCGCTCGCATCCCGGCGCGCCATCGCTGGGCCCGGCCCGCGCCGCGCGGATCGGGCGGGAACTCGGCTTGCCCAGGATCGCGCTGGGGGGAATGGATGCCGCGCGGTTCCGGGCGTTGCGCGGACGCTTTCACGGCTGGGCGGCGATCGATGCCTGGATTTGCCGGGCTTGACCCTCTCGCCGAACCATCGTCTCCTTCGCCGATGGTTTGAGAGGAAACGACGATGCTCGCCCTGATCCTGACCGCCACTGTGACGCCACCGATTCCGGCGGGGCTTGCCGCCTATGTCCGTGACCGGAAGCTGACACGTTACGACCACGCGCTCTCCGACCTGAACGGTGACGGCCGTCCCGAGGCGCTGGTCTATGCCTGGCAAGGTCGCGAGGGCGGACGGGACGTGAATTTGTGCGGATCGGGCGGATGCGATCTGACCGTGCTCTCGCTCACCCCGACCGGTTATCGCGTGGTTTCGACCATCAGTATCACGCATCCACCGATCCGCGTGCTGGCCGGCATGTCGAACGGCTGGCACGACCTGAGCGTGCTGGTCGCCGGGGGTGGAATCCAGCCCGGCTACCGCGCCCGGCTGCGTTTCGACGGCAAGGGCTATCCCGCCAATCCCAGCGTCGCACCCGCCCAGGCAATCAAGGGGTCCGAACGCGGCACGACCGTCATCGCGGCGAAGATACGCTGATCGGAGAAAAAACGCCGCCCACCGCTTGGCGGGCAGTGCCGCATCAGAAGCGGAAGGCGGTGCCCAGATAGACGGCCTGGCTGTTGCGGCGATCGTCGTCGATCCGTGCCAGCCGTTCGCGATCCGAACGATAACGAACACCTGCCGTCACATCCAGATTGCGGGTCAGCGCATAGGATCCGCCCATGTCGAGCGAATAATTGGCGGGCATATCGACCAGCTTGGGCGCGCCGTCGATCGGACGATCGGTCGACGCCTTCACGCGGCCGGTAAAGCGATTGGCGGTATAGCTGACCGCGACATCGGCGGTTTCGCGGCTACCCGGCAGGCCGGCCAGGTCGACGCGCGCGATGTCACCCGACAGGGCCACCCGCTTCCAACCAACCGCCGCGCCCAGATTATAGGATACCGGCGCCAGCCCGACGGTGGCCGCGGTACCCGCCGCGATCCGTTCGTCACTGGTGCGGCTGGTCCGCGCGCGCACCGCGACGCTGACCGCGCGATTGTTGCCGTGCTGGCTTTCGGCCGGGGTGAAGCGCAGATCGCCCGCATCGAGCCCGCTACGCGCGAAGATCGCCGCCAATCGGGGATCGGCCGCAGCGGGGGTGAAACCGCCGCGCATCAGGCTGAGCGAACGCTTGGGTGTCCGGGCGTTCTGCTCGACCGCGCCGATGGCGGGCGCGACCATCGCGGTCGTGGCGGCAAGCGCCCCGATTGCGATTCCGATCACCACACGCCCGAAAGACACGGCTCACCCCTTTGTCTTGAAACCCTTTGCAGGTTCGCTCCTAACATGGAAAGCGGCGTGAGCGATCCCATTGTTACGGGCACGAATGCGAATCTTGTCCGAGTGTTGCGCATCCCCCACAGAATCGAATGGCCTTCCGCGATTCGCCGGGGCGCTTGCCGGGGTGACGGGGCCCCTGTAGAGGCGATAGGCAACCCTTATTCCCAGTCAGGATATTGCCGATGCTTCGCCGTTCCGCCACCGCGTTCGCGGTTATCGCCGCCCTGTCGCTCGGGGCCTGTGCCGGCAAGAAGGAGCGCCCCCAGGGCGATATGGCCGCGTCGAAGGTCACGACGATCGGCGTGAACTCCTATCTGTGGCGCGCAAGCCTCGACACGCTCAGCTTCATGCCGCTGACCCAGACCGATTCCAACGGCGGCGTCATCGTCACCGACTGGTACATCAACCCGCAGGTCCCCACCGAGCGGATGAAGGTAACCGTGACCATCCTCGACCAGGATCTGCGCGCCGACGCGCTGCGCGTGACCGCGCTGCGCGAAGTCAATCGCGGTGGCCAGTGGGTGGACGCGCCGGTGCAGGCCGCGACCATCCAGAAGCTGGAAGACATCATCCTGACCAAGGCGCGCGACCTGCGCCGTGCCTCGATCACGAAGTAAAAGACGATACCGATGGCCTCGCGTTACAATGCCCTGAAATCGGATTCGACCTGGCAGCGGATCTGGGAAGAACGGCGCACCTTCGCCGCCGACGACCACAGCCCCAAGCCCCGGTCCTATGTCCTTGAGATGTTTCCCTATCCGTCGGGGCGCATCCATATGGGGCATGTCCGCAACTATACGATGGGCGACGTGCTGGCCCGGTATCGCCGGATGATCGGGCATGAGGTGCTCCACCCGATGGGCTGGGACGCATTCGGCATGCCCGCCGAGAATGCCGCGATGGAAAAGGGCGTCCATCCCGGCGGCTGGACCCGCGACAATATCGCGACGATGAAGGCGCAGCTGAAGCGGCTGGGCTTCGCGCTCGACTGGACGCGCGAAATCGCGACCTGCGAGCCCGATTATTACGGGCATGAGCAGGCGCTGTTCCTCGACCTGTATGCCGGTGGCCTGGTCTATCGCAAGGAATCGGCGGTCAACTGGGACCCGGTCGACATGACCGTGCTCGCCAATGAGCAGGTAATCGACGGGCGCGGCTGGCGTTCGGGCGCGCTGGTCGAGAAGCGTAAGCTGAACCAGTGGTTCCTGAAGATCACCGACTTCGCCGACGAGCTGCTGGAGGGCCTCACCACCCTCGAGCATTGGCCCGACAAGGTGAAGCTGATGCAGGAGAACTGGATCGGCCGCAGCAAGGGCCTGCAGTTCCGCTTTGCGCCCGTCGCCCCCTTCGCGACGCCGATCGAGGTGTATTCGACGCGGCCCGACACGATCTTCGGCGCCAGCTTCGTCGCGATCGCGGCGGATCACCCGATTGCGCGTGAGCTGGGCGAAGCCAACGCGGACGCTGCGGCCTTTATCGAGCGTTGCAAGGCGGGCGGCACGACGGCGGCCGAGCTGGAGACGCAGGAAAAGCTGGGCTTCGACACCGGCTATCGGATGCAGCATCCGATGGACCAGAGCATCACCCTGCCCGTCTATATCGCGAACTTCGTGCTGATGGATTACGGCACCGGCGCGGTGATGGGCGTGCCCGCGCACGACCAGCGCGACCTCGACTTCGCACGCAAATACGGCCTGTCCGTCACTCGTGTCGTCGCCGATGGCGACGTGGCTGTCCCGGTGTTCGAGGGCGACACCGCCTATACCGGCACCGGGCGGCTGGTGAACTCCGGCCCGCTCGACGGAATGGACGTGGAGGCCGCCAAGGCCGCCGTCATCGCCCGTGCCGAGGGCGAAGGCTGGGGCCAGGGCCAGACCGTGTACCGCCTGCGCGACTGGGGCGTCAGCCGCCAGCGTTACTGGGGCACGCCGATCCCGATCATCCATTGCGACGATTGCGGCGCGGTGCCGGTGCCCAAGGAACAGTTGCCGGTCACCTTGCCCGAGGACGTCACCTTCGACGTGCCCGGCAATCCGCTCGACCGGCACGCGACCTGGAAGCATGTCGACTGCCCCAATTGCGGCAAGCCCGCCCGGCGCGAAACCGACACGCTCGACACCTTTGTCGATTCGTCCTGGTATTTCATCCGCTTCGCCAGCCAGCCCAAGGATCGCCCGTTCGATCCCGAGGTGGTCAAGCAGTGGCTGCCGGTCGGCCAGTATATCGGCGGCGTCGAGCATGCGATCCTGCATCTGCTCTATGCCCGCTTCTGGACGCGCGCACTCAAGCATATCGGCCTGATCGACGTGGCGGAGCCGTTCGCGGGCCTGTTCACGCAGGGCATGGTCACGCACGAGAGCTACAAGTCCTCGGACGGCCGCTGGCTCGCGCCGGGGGAAATCCGCGACGGCATCGAGATCGCGACCGGTAACCCGATCACCGTCGGCCGCGTCGAGAAGATGTCCAAGTCCAAGAAGAACACCGTCGATCCCGAACCCATCGTGGATCAGTATGGCGCGGACGCGGTACGCTGGTTCATGCTGTCCGACAGCCCGCCCGAGCGCGACCTGCCCTGGTCGGAATCGGGCATCGAAGGTTCGTGGCGCTTCGTCCAGCGCTTGTGGCGTCTGTTCGACGCTTCCGAAGCCGCCGAGGGCGAGGACAAGCCGCTCTCGCGCAAGCTGCACCAGACCATCGCGGGCGTCGCGGCGGATATCGAAGCACTCGCCTTCAACAAGGCGGTCGCCAAGCTGTACGAGCTGGTCAACGCGATCGAAAAGGCCAAGCCGTCGGCGGCGCGCAACGAGGCGATCCGCACCACCATGTTGCTGGTCGCCCCGATGGTCCCGCACATGGCCGAGGAAGCCTGGGCGGGCATGGGCCAGGACGGCCTTATCGCCGACGCGGCCTGGCCAGTCGTGGACGAGAGCCTGCTGGTCGAGGACGAAGTCACCGTCGCGGTGCAGGTCAACGGCAAGCTGCGCGACACGCTGACCGTCGCCAAGGGGCTGCCCAAGGACCAGCTGGAGGCGACCGCGCTGGCGTCGGACAAGATCGTCCGCGCGCTGGACGGCGCAACCCCGAAGAAGGTGATCGTCGTGCCCGACCGTCTGGTGAATATCGTCGCATGAACCGTGTCCTCCCCCTGATCGCCGCCGCTCTGGCGCTGACGCTCGGCCTGTCGGGTTGCGGCCTGCATCCGCTTTATGCGGGGGGCGGCGCCGGCCCGGTGGCGGGTGCGCTGTCGCAGATCGAGGTCGCACCGATCCAGGGGAAGGCCGGTTGGCTGATGGCCAATGCGCTGAACGACCGGCTGGGCGGCAAGAGCGGCACGGCGCGCTATCGCCTGGACGTGAAGCTGGACGACCAGATTCGCGGGCTTGGCGTGCGGCGCGACGACTCGGTGGTGCGTGAACGGCGAATCCTGCGCGCGCGCTATCAGCTTGTCGACCAGACCAGCAACGCGGTGCTGGTCGATGCCACCGCCGGATCGGATGCGGGTATCGACGTCGTCCGCTCGGAATATGCGACGATCGCGGCGGAAAACACCGCGCTGGAGCGGCTGTCGGTGATCGTGGCGGACGAGATCGTCGCACGACTCGCCACCTATGCCCGGTCGCGTCCCGGCGAGGCGATGGCGCCCCCTACCCGCCCGTGACGGCGCTGCGGTCTTGAAAGCCAACGCCAACCAGATTCGCCAGGCGCTGGGACGGCCCAGCGCCGATATTCGTCTCTATCTGCTCCACGGGCCCGACGAAGCCGGTGCCAGCGAATTGGCGCGGGTGCTCGCCAAGGCGATGGGCCCGGAGGCCGAGCGGATCGACCTCGACTCCGCCACGCTGAAAAGCGACCCGGCCCGGCTGACCGATGAAGCGGCGTCCATGTCGCTGTTCGGCGGCCTGCGCCATATCCGCATCGCCAGCGTGGGCGAGGAAGGACTGGCCGCCTTTACCGCGCTGCTCGAGGCCGAGTCGGCGGGCAACCCGGTCGTCGCCATCGCCCCCACGGTCAAGACGACGGCCAAGATCGTCAAGCTCGCGCTCGATTCGCCGCGAGCGATGGCGTTCGGATGCTATGCCCCGACCGCGGCGGATGCCGAGCGGCTGGCCGTCACCATTGGTGGAGAGATGGGCCTGCGCCTGGCCGCCGGAGTACCGGCGCGATTGGTAGAGTCGGCGGCCGCCGACCGTTCGGTGATGCTGCGCGAACTGGAAAAGCTCGCTCTATATCTCGATGCCGCCCCCGACCGTCCCCGCGAAGTCGATCATGCCGCGATGGACGCGATCGGTGCCGATCTGGGCGAGGTCGAGATGGGCGATGCGGTCGAGGCGGTGGTCGAGGGTCGCGTCGGCGATCTGGGCGGCGAACTGGCCCTGCTCGACGAGGGCGGGGCCTCCCCCATCCCCTGGCTGCGCGCGCTCGCCCGGCGGCTGGTCGCGCTGGCCGAGATGCGGGCCGATGTCGATGCGGGCGAGCCGGTGGAAGCGGTGATGAAGCGCCACCGCGTCTTCTTCCGCGACGAGGCCAAGACGGCCAAGGCGCTGCGACGCTGGACCCCGGCCATGCTCGCGCGCGCCTTGGCGCGAATCCGGGCGGCGGAACGCGCCGTCATGGCGCCGGGTAATGCCGGATCGGTGCTGGCCGAGGCCGAGGCGACGATCATCGCGCAGGGTATCGCCCGGCGGGGTTAGGAATTCCTTTGGGCTTTGACTTCGCTCAGCCTGAACGGGGATTTTCAGTCAGGCCCAATATCCCAACGGCCGTTCAGGCTGAGCGAAGTCGAAGCCCACGCCCCTACCCCTCAAAAATCGAATTTGAGCTGCGCCAGGCCCCGAAAGGCTACGGCGTCCCGCTTTCAAATACCCTCACCGGTCAGCCGCTGGCACACCATGTCGAGCTGGTCGAGCGTCGAGTAGCTGAGCGTCAGCGTCCCCCCCTTCTCGCCATGCGCGATCCGCACCGACAGGCCCAAAAGATCGGCCAGCTGGCCCTCCAGCGCGGCGATGTCTGCGTCGACGACATCCTGCTGCCCGGCAGCGCGCGGTCCCGGCTCACCATCGGAGGCAGAGGAGCCCTTGCGACCGCCACCCTTGGCCTCGCGGGTCAGTTTTTCGGTTTCGCGGACGCTCAGGCCACGTGCGATCACCTGGTCGGCCAGCGCCTCGACCTCGTTCGCCCCCAGCAAGGCGCGGGCATGGCCCATCGACAGCGCGCCGTTGACGACCTGGCTCTGCACCGTATCGGGCAGTTCGAGCAGGCGCAGCAGGTTGGCGACATGGCTGCGCGACTTGTGGACGATCTTGGCCAGCGCCTCCTGCGTATGGCCGAACTCCCCCGCCAGCCGCTGATAGGCCTGCGCTTCTTCGATCGCGTTCAGGTCCTGGCGCTGGATATTCTCGATCAGCGCGACTTCGAGCGTCTGGGCGTCGTCGAAGTCACGGATGACGACCGGGACCTCATGCAGCCGCGCACGCTGGGCGGCACGCCAGCGACGCTCGCCCGCGACGATCTGATAATCCCGGCCGTGTGGGCGCACGACGATCGGTTGGATCAACCCGCGTGCCGAAATCGACGCGGCGAGTTCGTCGAGCGCGGCTTCGTCGAAATGGCGGCGCGGCTGGTCGGGATGCGGTTGCAGCGCCCCGACCGGCAACATGCGTACGCCACCCGGAGTCGGCTGGTCGCCCGGCCGGATCGGCGCCTCGCGAGCGATATCGCCCAGCAAGGCCCCCAGGCCACGGCCCAGACCGGGGCGCGGCCGCTTTGCGCTCGTCTCGCCGCTCATGCCGCTGCCGCTCCCGGCTGGGTGCCGAGCGGCAGGCGTGCGATCAGCTCCCGCGCCAGCGCGATATAGGCCAGGCTGCCGACGCAGCGATGGTCATAGATCAGCGCGGGCAAACCATGGCTGGGCGCCTCCGACAGTCGGACGTTGCGCGGAATCACCGTATCGAACACTACACCCCCCAAAACGGCGCGCACATCGGCCGACACTTGGTCGGTCAGCCGGTTGCGCCGATCGTACATCGTCAAGGCCACGCCCAGGATCGCCAGCCCCGGATTGAACCGCGCACGGATCCGCTCGACCGTGGTCAACAGCTGCGACAGGCCCTCCAGCGCGAAGAACTCGCATTGCAGCGGGACGAGCAGCGAGTCGGACGCGACCATCGCGTTGATCGTCAGCAGTCCCAGCGACGGCGGACAGTCGACCAGAACGATATCCCAGTTACCCTGCGTCCGGCGCAGCGCATGGTCGAGCCGATGCGTCCGATTCTCGTAATCGACCAGCTCCAGCTCCGCACCCGACAGATCAACCGTCGCTGGCACAACGTCGAGGCGCGGAACCTGGCTATGCACCACCGCATCGTCGATCCGCGCTTCACCGAGCAGCACATGATAGCTGGAGAACATCCGCTGGCTGTTGGGAATGCCCAGACCCGTCGAGGCATTGCCTTGCGGGTCGAGGTCAATCAGCAGGACATTCAGCCCCGTCGCCGCGAGAGCGGTGGCAAGGTTGATGGCGCTGGTGGTCTTTCCCACCCCACCCTTCTGGTTCGCGATGGCAACGCAGATCATCGGGTCCCTACTCGGTCGAGGATCACGATCGACGAGTCCGCCGAGGTGATGCTATGTTCCACGTGAAACACGAAGCGCCATTGCCGCTTGAGGGTCTTGATCTCGCGCTCGTCCAGGCGGCCACGCGGGAGCAGCCACCGTGTTTCCTGTGTGCCGCAGTGGACGGCGGCGCGCAAAAGATTTTCCACCGTGGCAACGGCTCGGGCCGAAATAACATCGGCCTTCACGTCCACCGCCTCGATCTTCGAGGCATAGACCGTGACGCGGTCCGCCACCCCGAGGCGTTCGGCACAGTCGCGCAAGAAGTCCGCCCGGCGCTTGCGCGGTTCGACCAGCGCCATCCGCCCCGGCCAGGCAAGCGCCACGACCATGCCCGGAAAGCCGCCACCCGTTCCGATATCGACCCATTGCCCATCGGGACGATCGGCCAGCGGAATCAGCTGCACCGAGTCGAGCGCATGCCGCGCCCAGATCGTCGATATGGTCGAGGGCGCGATCAAATTCTGCTGGTCGTTCTCGACGATGACGAGGTTCAGGAAATAGTCGATCCGCGCGGCCGCCTCTTCGCCGAACCGCTCTACGACCCAGTCCCGCGCTTGTTCTTCGGTCATGCCGCCACCTTTCGGGCGTGAAGGAGGACGGCCGACAAGGCGGCCGGAGTGATTCCACGAATACGCGATGCCGCCGCCAGCGTGGCAGGGCGCGCGAGGCTGAGCCGGTCGATCATCTCCTGCGACAGGCCCGGAATGGCTTCATAGTCGATCGCGGGCGACAATAGGATCTGTTCGTCGGCGCGCAGCCGGGCGACTTCCTCGGCCTGGCGCTCGACATAGGGAGCGTAGCGCGCATCCTCCAGAGTCTCGGCAATGACGGCCGGGTCACAGCCTTGCGCCGCGTCGGGCGCAACATGCGCAAGCGTGACGCCGTCGAACCGTAGCCATTCATAGGCCGTCCGCCGTGCCCCATCCTGCGCGATCGCCGCACCACTGCGCGCCAGATCGGAGGCGGTTCGTATGACACCCAGCCGCTCCTGCAAAGCGGCCCGTTGCTCCAGCCGCCGCTGCCGATGCGCCAGCCGCGCGGACGACAGGCAGCCCGCAACCTCGGCGATATCGCCCAGCCGTGTCTCCGCATTGTCGGCGCGTAGCGACAGCCGATACTCGGCCCGCGCGGTCAGCATGCGATAGGGCTCGGTCACACCCTGCAACACCAAGTCGTCGATCATCACGCCCAGATAGCTCGACGCGCGATCGAGAATCACGGGCGACAAGTCGCACGCAAAGGCGGCGGCGTTGAGCCCGGCGATCAGCCCCTGCCCTGCCGCTTCCTCATAACCGGTCGTGCCGTTGATCTGCCCGGCACAGAACACGCCCTCCAGCGCGCCCAGCGCCAGCCGCGCATCCAGCGCGCGCGGGTCGATATGGTCATACTCCACCGCATAGCCGGGCAGCGTGATCACCGCCCGCTCCAGCCCCGGCATGGAGGCGATCATCGCCGCCTGCACATCGGTCGGCAACGAAGTCGACAGGCCGTTGGGGTAGACCAGCGGATCGTCCAGCCCTTCCGGCTCCAAGAATATCTGATGGCTGTCGCGGTCAGCGAAGCGTTTGATCTTGTCCTCGATCGACGGGCAATAGCGCGGGCCATTCGCTTCGATCGCGCCGGTGAACAAAGGCGAACGGTGAAAGGCCGCCGCGATGATCGCGTGGGTTTCTTCTGTGGTCCGGGTGATCGCGCAGGCGATCTGCGGCAATGGCCGGGCCGCCGTCATCGGCGACATCGTCCAGGGATCGGTGTCGCTGGGCTGCTCGTCCAGCTTGGCCCAGTCGATCGTCCGACCGTCGAGACGCGGCGGTGTGCCGGTCTTCATCCGCGCCATCGGCAGCCCAAGCGCACGAAGCTGCTCGGCCATGCGGGTCGCGGCACGCTCGCCGATGCGACCGCCAAGATGGCGCTCCTCACCCCGGAAGAGCCGTCCGCCGAGGAAGGTGCCGGTCGCCAGCACCACCGCGCGGGCGGACAGGATCGAACCGTCGCCCAGTTGCACACCCGCCAGACGGCCGCCGTCGAGGACCAGCGCCTCGGCCTCGCCCTCGACGATGGTCAGGTTCGGTTGCGCCGCCAGCATCGCCTGGATGGCTCCGGCATAGCGCCGTCGGTCGGCCTGGACACGCGGGCCTTGCACCGCCGTGCCTTTGCTCCGGTTGAGCATACGATAATGGATTGCGCCCTGGTCCGCCGCCTGGCCGATCAGCCCGTCAAAGGCGTCGACCTCGCGCACGATATGGCCCTTCCCCAATCCGCCGATCGCTGGATTGCAGGACATGGCGCCCAGGCCATGGCGATCGAAAGACAAAAGGGCCGTCCGCGCACCCCGGCGCGCGGCCGCCGCAGCGGCTTCGGTTCCCGCGTGACCACCACCGATCACTACGACATCAAACATGCCCCCGCCCTACCGGAAGGACGAGGCAGCGTCAAAGCGATCCCCACCAACATTCTATGCTTAACGTTCCACGTGGAACAATCATTTGCCGAGGCAGAAACGTCCGAACAGCGCGTCCAGCATGGTCTCGGTCGCGCTGACGCCCAGCACTTCGGCAAGCGCCTGTCGCGCCACGCGCAATTCTTCGGCCATCAAAAGCACGTCATCGACCGGTGCAGCGATCAGCGCATTCGCCGCCCGGCGGCACTGCTCCTGCTGATGCCGCTTGAAACCGATCATATCCTCACGCGGAAGCAAAGCCGCCGCTGCTTCGGCCAATGCGTCCCAGACCGCCGCCACACTGACAGGATCGTCGCGCCGCACCGCCAGCCGCCGCCCCTCAGGCAAGCCTGCACGCTCCGGCAGATCGGCACGCGAATGGAGCCAGATCGCATCGGCGCGCGGCGGGCGTGTGTCGGCCATCCACAGCAATATGTCGGCTTGAAGGATCGCCTCCTGCGCGCGAGCAACTCCGATGACCTCGATCACGTCATCGGTATCCTCGGCCAGCCCGGCGGTGTCGGTCAGCACATAGGCGACGCCGCCGCGCAGCACGCTCGCCTCGATCCGGTCGCGCGTGGTCCCTGCGATAGGGGACACGATCGCCGCCTCCCGTTCGACCAGCAGATTGAGCAAGGTCGACTTACCGCTGTTCGGTGGTCCGGCCAGCACCACGCGGATACCATCATGCAGCCGGTCGACCGGCGGCCGCTCCACGACCTCCAGCATGACGGCGGCAAGCGTGTGCATCTCACTCTTGATCCGCGCAACCGCGCTGGCATCGAGCGGCACATCATCCTCTTCCGCGAAATCGAGCATCGCCTCGATCATCGCCGACAGGGTGGCGAGCCGGTCCATCCAGCCGCGCACCTCCTGGCTCACCCGTCCCTCGACGGCGGCGATCGCCGCACGCCGCTGTCGCTCGGTCTGCGCTTCGAGCAGGTCGGCCAGCCCCTCGGCTTCGGCCAGATCGATCCGGCCGTTGAGCAAAGCCCGTCGGGTGAACTCACCCGGCTCCGCGCGACGAACGCCAGGCAACATGGCCAGCGCCCCCTCCACCGCCGCGACCACCGCACGGCCACCATGGCAATGCAGCTCGACCAGATCCTCACCGGTCGCGGTCGCCGGGCCGGGGAAATACAGGACCAGCGCCGAATCCAGCACCGCCCCCGCCCCGTCGCGCAATGTCCGCAAGCTTGCGCGGCGAGGCGCAGGCCGTTGTCCGCCCATCCGCTCCACCGCCGCGAACGCCGCCGGACCACTGACGCGGATCACAGCGATGGCGGCGGGCGGCTGTCCGCTGGAGACGGCGAAGATCGTATCCGTCACGGGATCAGCCCTTCTGCCCCTCGAACATCCGGCGCCACATGGTCATGCTCGCCTCACCCATCGGCGCCCAGTTGCGCATCATCGCCTCGATCATCTCGGGCTTCACGCCCGACTGCATCGTGTCCAGCATCATCTGGACATAGCGTTCATGGATCGGCGTCAGGTCGGGCAGCCCCATGGCGCGGCGCGCCTCCTCGGGCGTGCAGTCGATTTCCACATTCACTTTCACAGGCCAATCTCCTCACGCGACCAACTGAGGCATAAGACGTTATCGTCGCGACGACCACAGGAGACCAGCATGACCGGAACCAAGACCATCGCCGCCGCGAATGGCGAAGGCCAGTTCAACGCCTATTATGCCGAGCCGGAGGGTGAACCGGCCGCCGCGATCATCGTCATCCAGGAAATCTTCGGCGTGAATGCGGGCATCCGCCGCAAATGCGACACGCTGGCCGAGGCGGGTTATCTCGCCGTCGCCCCCGACCTTTTCCACAAGATCGCCCCCGGCATCGAACTCGATCCCGACGTGCCGAACGAGATGCAGCAGGCGCTCGACCTGATGGGCCAGTTCGATCAGGATGGCGGCATTCACGATATCGAGGCGACAATCAAGGCGATCCGTGACGAACATGGCGCGGACACCAAGGTCGGCGTCGTCGGCTATTGCCTGGGCGGGCGGCTGGCGTTCATGACCGCCACGCGGACCGATGTGGACGCCAGCGTCGGCTATTACGGCGTCGGCATCGACGGGCTGCTGGGCGAGAAGCACGCCATCGCCAAGCCGGTCCTGCTCCATATCCCGGAGGAGGATCACTTCGTCGACAAGGATGCGCAGAAGCGGATGCATGAGGGGCTGGACGACCACCCCAAGGTCACGCTGTACGACTATGCCGGTGAGGATCACGGCTTCGCGGCGGAGTTCGGCCAGCGCCGGTCGGAGGAGTCCGCGCAACTGGCAGACGAACGCACCCTGGCGTTCTTCGCGGAACATCTCCGCTGATATGAAAAAGGGGGAGCCCCGCGGCTCCCCCTTTTCCTGTTACGCCGCCTTGGCCAGCGCCTCGGCGATCAGCTTACGGCTGTTATCCACGCCGTACAGGGCGATGAAACTGCCCATCCGGGGCCCCTGCGCCGATCCCAGCAGTGTTTCGTACAGCGCCTTGAACCAGTCGCGCAGCGACGGGAAGGCGTCGGTCTTGCCGATCTCATAGACGATGTTCTGGATATCCTCGGCACTCGCGCCCGCTGGCAGCGCGGCGAGTTGCGTGTCCAACTGGCGCAAACCCTCTGCCTCATGCGGCTCGGGCGCGCGGCGCTGGAGCGTCGGGGCGATGAAGTCGCGGCCATAGGCCAAAGCATGGTCGATCAGCCGGTCGAGCTCGGGATATTTCGCAGGCGACGCTTCGGGCACATAATTGGCCAGATAGCCCCAAACCTGTTCCTTGGTCGCCTCGCCCATCACCCCGACCAGGTTGAGCAGCAGGCCGAACGTCACCGGCAGCTCACCCTCGGGCAGCTTGCCGTCATGAATATGGTGCACCGGATTGCCCAACTGCTCCTTCAGCGACTGGTTGGGATAGTTGACCCGGAACTGCCAATATTCGTCCACCGCGCGCGGGATGACGCCCATGTGAAGCTGCTTGGCTTTCTTCGGCTCGCGATAGGCGAAAAAGGCCAAACTCTCCTCCGGCCCATAAGTCAGCCACTGGTCGAGGCTCAGGCCGTTGCCCTTGGACTTGGAGATCTTCTCGCCATGCTCGTCGAGAAACATCTCATAGTTGAAGCCCTCGGGCGGACGACCGCCTAGCACGCGTGCGATCTTGGACGACTGGGTGACCGAGTCGATCAGGTCCTTGCCCGCCATCTCGTAATCCACGCCCAGTGCGACCCAGCGCATCGCCCAGTCGACCTTCCACTGCAGCTTGGACAGGCCGCCCAGCGCGGACTGGACGATCCGTTCGCCGTCATCCTCGAACGCGATCAGACCGGCGTCCGCATCGACCACCTCGATCGGCACCTGAAGCACGATGCCCGACTTGGGGCTGATCGGCAGGACCGGCGAATAGGTGGCGCGGCGCTCGGCGCGCAGCGTGGGGAGCATCACATCCTGGATACCTTGGAAATGCTTGAGCACCAGTCGCAGCGCATCGTCGAACCGGCCCGAGGTATAATAGTCGGTCGACGAGGCGAACTCGTAATCGAAGCCATAGCGATCGAGAAACTGGCGCAGCAGCGCGTTGTTGTGCGCCGCGAAACTGTCGAACTTCTCGAACGGGTCGGGCACCTGGGTCAGTGGCTTGCCGAGATGGGTCCGCAGCATCTCCGGGTTCGGCACATTGTCCGGCACCTTGCGAAAGCCGTCCATGTCGTCAGAGAAAGCGATCAGCCGCGTCTTCTGATCCGACAGCGCGTGGAAGGCATTGCGGACCATGGTCGTGCGCAAGACTTCGTTGAACGTGCCGATATGCGGCAGGCCCGAAGGCCCATAGCCGGTTTCGAACAGGATCGGCTCGCCACCCGGTTTGCCGTCAGGATAGCGTTTGAGGAGCTTGCGAGCCTCCTCATAGGGCCAGGCCTTGGACTCGAGAGCGGTGGAGCGGAGTTCGTCTGTCATGCCCTGCCTCTGGCAAGACGGGACGTGATGCACAATGGGTTTTGCGATCTCCACCGGTTATCCCCAAGTCACACAGGAATAGTGCAAGGGTTGCTCACAGAGTTATCCACAGGACGCCCTTGTTCCACGTGGAACACGGTGGGGGCGTTCTGCTTGGCGTTCCCTCCCCCATCCCCTCCCACCTGCGGGAGGGGCGTGCGTTCTTGAAACGGAATGCGCGCTTCAAGCGGTGAACCCCTCCCCCCCGCGGGCAGGAGGGGTTTGGGGAGGGCCTCCCCAACAGCAGCAAACGAAATGAGCCTCACCCCGTTGCCAACCTGTTCCAACAGTCCGATATCCTGACTGTGACCGCGCTCCCCCACCCCGCCCTTCATGCCAGCCACAGCGGTGTGTGGATTTCGACGCAAGGAAAGACCCGCGCCGTCTCGCGCGGTGAGGCCATCGGGCTGGCGTCCGAAACCCCGGTCATCCTGCTCAACGCGCCACTGATCGGCCAGCGACTGGGCTATGCCGAACTGTCCGGTCTCGACATCCTCGAACTCTTCGCCTTTCTCCGCCCCGCTCGGTTCGCGGTGCCGACCCCGCACGGCCTGGCACGCGCCTGTGGACTGGAGCCACCGGGGAGCGATGCCGAGATCGCCGCCTTTCTACTCCGCGCGACCGAGACACTCCTCGCCACCCCCGACAGGGCATGGCCCGAGCGCGAAGGTGCCTGGACCGCGGCGCAAAGTCTCGCGCGACTGCGCTGGCCCTGGACGCCGCTGATCGGCCCACGCCTCACCCGGCCCGAGCGCAACGAGCGCTGGCTGTTCAGCGCATTGCCTGAATGGGAGGAGGATGCCCCCCGCCCCGTCCCGCGCACCATCGACCTGCCGCCCGCCGATGCCGAAGATCGTCTTCGCCATTTGACCGGCGAGGGTGCGGAGGAACGCCCGGGCCAGCGCGCCTATGCCGCCGCCGTCACCGCCGCCTTTGCCCCGCGCGCGGTGAGGGACACACCGAACATGGTACTGGCCGAGGCAGGGACCGGCATCGGCAAGACGCTCGGCTATCTTGCCCCCGCCAGCCTCTGGGCCGAACGGGCGGGCGGCGCGGTATGGATCTCCACCTATACCAAGGCGCTGCAACGCCAGTTGAGCGGAGAAACCTCCCGCATCTTTCCCGACCCCGTGCTGCGCAAGGAGCGCGTCGTCACGCGCAAGGGGCGGGAGAATTATCTCTGCCTGCTCAATCTGGAGGATGCGCTGCAAGGCGGGTTCGCGGGCCGCGCGGCGGTGCTGGCGCAACTGGTCGCACGCTGGGCCGCCTATAGCAGCGATGGGGATATGGTCGGCGGCGATCTGCCCGGCTGGCTGACCACGCTGTTCCGCCGCAACGGCTCGGCCGCGCTGACCGACCGGCGGGGCGAGTGCGTCTATGCCGGGTGCCCGCATTACCGGAAATGCTTCATCGAGCGTGCGGCGCGGGCATCGGTGCAGGCGGATATCGTCATCGCCAATCATGCGCTCGTTATGGTCAACGCCGCGCGCGGGCGCGAGACGCAGACGCGGCCGACCCGCTATGTCTTCGACGAGGGCCATCACCTTTTCGACGCGGCGGACTCGATGTTCGCAACCGCGCTGACCGGATCGGAAACGATCGAGCTGCGCCGTTGGATTCTCGGCCCCGAAGCCGGATCGCGCGGGCGCCGTCGAGGACTTGCCGCACGGCTGTCCGATGTCGCCAGCTATGACGAGGGCGGCAATCGTGCGATCGGCGACGCGGTGCAGGCCGCGCAGGCGCTGGCGAGCGAGGGCTGGCTCGGGCGGCTGGCGGAGGGCCAGCCCTTCGGTCCGATCGAGACGCTTCTGGCGGCAGTACGGGGACTCGCTTTCGCCCGTGCCGAGCAGCCGGGCGATGCGGGCTATGGGCTGGAGACCGAATTGGCCGATCCCTCGCCCGCGCTGATCGAGGCCGCCGGGCCCGCTGCCCATGCGCTCGACGCATTGCTGCGGCCCTTGGTGACGCTCGGCCAGCGGCTGGAGGCGGTGTTACAGGAAGCACCCGACTGGCTCGACGGGCAGGCGCGGGCGCGGGTGGAGGGCGCGATCGCCTCGATCGCATGGCGCGCAGAAACGGTCGCCGCCTGGCTGTCGCTCCTCGCGCGGATCGGCGGGCCCGTCGATCCCGATTTCGTCGACTGGCTGGCGGTCGACCGGGTCGAGGGGCGCGAATATGATATCGGCCTGCATCGCCACTGGCTCGACCCCACCCGGCCTTTCGCGGAGATCGTGCTGAAGCCCGCGCATGGCGCACTCGTCACCTCGGCGACCTTGCGCGCGGGCGGCGACTGGGACGTGGCGGAGGCACGAACCGGCGCGCCGCACCTCGCACGGGGCCCGGCGCATTTCGTCGCGCCCAGCCCGTTCGACTATCCGACCCGTGCCGAGGTGCTGATCGTCACCGATGTGAAGCGCGGCGATATCCCCCAGCTCGCCAATGCCTATGCGCGGCTGATCGCGGCATCGGGCGGCGGGACGCTGGGCCTCTTCACCGCGATCCGGCGGTTGCGCGGCGTGCATGGCCGCATCGCCGACCGGCTGGCACGCGACGGGCTGGCGCTGCACGCGCAGCATGTCGATCCGATCGACACCGGCACGCTGGTGGATATTTTTCGCGACGATCCGTCCGCCTCGCTGCTCGGCACCGATGCGCTGCGGGACGGTGTCGACGTGCCCGGCGCCTCGCTACGGCTGGTGGTGATGGAGGGCGTGCCCTGGCCCAAGCCCACCGTTCTCCATGCCGCGCGCAAGCTGGCGGGGGGCGGCAGTGCCTATGACGACCGGATCGTGCGCGCGCGTCTGGCCCAGGCGTTCGGGCGGTTGATCCGGCGGGCGGACGATCGCGGCGCCTTCGTGTTGCTGTCCGCCGCGATGCCGTCGCGATTGCTCGATGCGTTTCCGCCGGGCGTCGCGATTTCACGTGTGACGCTCGACGAAGCGGTCGCACGGGTTGCGGCCCGGCTTTCCTCCGACGCGCCAATAGGGCATGGGGTCGTCGATATTCTGCCAGCCGCCGCGACGGAGTTTCCGGATCGATGAAGACGCTGACGCTCCTTCGCCATGCCAAGTCCAGCTGGGACGATCCCGTCGCCCGCGATTTCGACCGTCCGCTCAATGCCAAGGGGCGGCGTGCCGCGGCGATGATCGGGCGGCATTTGAAGGCGGAAGGGTTCGCGTTCGACCATGTCCTCGCCTCCCCCGCTATCCGCGTGATCGAGACGCTGGACGAAGTGTGGAACGGCTATGGTCGCACGCTGGAGCCGGTATGGAACCGGGCACTCTACCTTGCCTCCGCCGCCAGCCTGCTCGATCTGGTCCTGGGGCTGCCCGACGATGCGGACCATGTCCTGATGGTCGGGCATAATCCGGGACTGGAGGATCTGGTCCTCGACCTGACGCTGGACGGCGAATTGCGCGAGCGGGTGGAGGACAAATATCCGACCGCGACCGTGGCGCAGATGACGCTGCCGGTCGAGCGCTGGGCCGAGGCGCGGGCGCATCACGCCACGCTGGTGGCGTTCATCCGGCCACGGGACCTCGACCCGACGCTGGGGCCGGATGCACCCTAGCTATTCCACCCCAGGCCAGACTGGGGGAGACGTGTTCATTTCTTGCCTTCGAGCATGGCCTTCAGGCCCGACAGCGCCCCGAGCGGGCCAGCCTCGTCCTCGCTGATGACGCCCGCCTCCTTCAGTGTCGCGGCGGCTTCGGGGCTGCGTGGAAAGGGATCGAGCGACAGCGCCATCGTCTCTGCCGACGCCTCGCCGAGGTCGATCGTGCCGCCCTCGATCTCGATCGTGTCGAGCGAATCCTCGGACAGCTCGATTTCCTCCTCCCCATTCTGCCCCGAGGATTCGACGAAGCGCAGTGCGACGGGTTCGTCGACCTTGGCGGGCACCGGATCGCCGGTCACCGAACAGGGTTGGACCACCGTGCCGTACACCTTGCCGGTGACCAGGATACCCGCCGCATCGCGCCGCACGACGAGATTTGCCGACAGCGCGTCCACCGACAACAGGCCGAACCGCCGGGCCAGTGCGCGGCGTTCATCGGCGGTAGTGTCGATCGATACCGGCTTCTCACGCTCGCCGATCGTGTCGATCTTTTCGGGGCGGCTCCATTCGGGGGTCACGGCAATTCTCCAAGGGTGAGGCGGGCAAGCGAAACATCCGCCAGCCGCTCATGTAGGGTGTGAAGCGCGTCGCGAACATGGGCAACCGCGTGTCGGTCTGCCGGCGCCTCGCCGCGGTAGAGATTGCGGACCAGCGCGGCGTCCAGCATGGCGGCGTCGCCCGCCAACCCCTCGCGATAGGCGGTCAGGCGGCCACCCAGCATCGCCATCATCCGGCCGATATGCTTGCCGACCACGATGTCGCCGATCCCCAGTTCGCGGAGCTGGCCGTCCATGTCGGTCACGAACCGTTCGGTAATGCGGGCCGAGAGCCCGGCCGCCGCGGGATCGGACTCCAGCCGGATCAGGACCAGCGAGAGGATGGCGGCGATCATGTCGAACCGGCCGTCGACCGTATCGGGCACCGCACCGTCGATATACCAATGCGGTTCGCGCGCGCGCAGCACCACGGCATTGTACAGCGGCAGCGCCGCATCCCCGTCGCGGCCCAAATAGCGCGCGATCCCCTGCTTGATCCAGCCCAGGGCCATGGCACCCCTCCCCTCCGTGATCGCGCGACCGACGCACGCGCGAATTGCTTGTATGCGCCTTTCCCTTGGCATATCGAGGGGGTGACGGTCGAGCGGATCGACCGCCTGTATACCTGCCTGTGCGGCCGATATCCCCGGCCCGGAGATGATGATGAGCGTTTCTACCACCCGCGCCCTCGGGCTCGGCCTGGCGATGGCCTTGGCCGCGTCCGCCTGTACGCCGCTGCGGTCGCATCAGGGCTATGTGGTCGATGTCGATCTCGTCAACGCGATCCAGCCGGGTGTCGACAACCGCCAGTCGGTGCTCCAGACGCTGGGCACGCCGACGATCAACAGCCAGTTCAATGGTAGCGACTGGTATTATGTCGCCCGCGACAGCCGCAACCTGGGCTTCAACCTGCCCAAGCCTGCGTCGCAGATCATGCTGCAGATCAGCTTCGACCAGGCGGGCAACGTGACGACGATCCGCCGCGGCGGCATAGAGCAAGTCGCCAGCATTTCGCCCTATGGCAAGACTACGCCCACCCTGGGTCGCCAGCGCGGCTTCTTCCAGGATCTGTTCGGCAATATCGGCGCGGTCGGCGCACCGGGCGCCGGTGGCGGGCCGGGCCAGGGTGGTCCGGGACGCACCCGACCGTAACTTCTACCGGACTTATCCACAGACTATCCCCGGCCTTTTCCTCGGAGCGGGGGGAAATAGTGCGGGGTAGTATCGACCCGGCGCATGTCATGCGCTGCGCCTTCGCTTGGTATGAACGAAGGCCTCGAATTGCTGTTCGTCTGCCTGCCCCGTTTGGCCGCGTCGCCTGATAAGCAACGACGCGGCCGTGCCGTGCTTGGGTCGGCACGATCCCGAAAGGGGATGGGATCGGGCCTGCTAACGTCCCAAAACGAAAATGGGTTCGCCAGCGGGCCTGTTTCCCGCTGGCGAACCCATCGAAACCGTAGCGTCGGCGGGGCCGGAGCCCCTCACCCTTACTGGTTCATCGAGTCGAAGAAGTCCTCGTTGGTCTTTGAGTTCTTCATCTTGTCGAGCAGGAACTCCATCGAGTCGATCGTGCCCATCTGCATCAGGATGCGGCGCAGCACCCACATCTTGGACAGCTTGTCCTTCTCGACCAGCAGCTCTTCCTTGCGGGTGCCCGACTTGCCGACGTCGAGCGCCGGGAAGATGCGCTTGTCCGCCACCTTGCGGTCGAGGACGATTTCCGAGTTACCGGTGCCCTTGAACTCTTCGAAGATGACTTCGTCCATGCGGCTGCCGGTATCGATCAGCGCGGTGGCGATGATCGACAGCGAGCCGCCCTCCTCGATGTTGCGCGCCGCACCGAAGAAGCGCTTCGGCCGCTGGAGCGCGTTGGCGTCGACACCACCGGTCAGCACCTTGCCCGAGGACGGGACCACGGTGTTGTAGGCGCGGCCCAGACGGGTGATCGAGTCGAGCAGGATGACGACATCCTTCTTGTGCTCGACCAGGCGCTTGGCCTTTTCGATCACCATCTCGGCGACCTGGACGTGGCGCTGCGCCGGTTCGTCGAAGGTCGAGGAGACGACCTCGCCGCGCACCGAACGCTGCATGTCGGTGACTTCTTCCGGACGCTCGTCGATGAGGAGGACGATCAGGAAGACTTCCGGGTGGTTGTCGGTGATCGCCTTGGCAATGTTCTGCAGCATCACCGTCTTACCCACGCGCGGGGGCGCGACGATCAGCGTGCGCTGGCCCTTGCCCTGGGGGCTGACGATATCGATGACGCGCGCCGACTTGTCCTTCTGGGTCGGGTCGGCTGGGTCGAGGATCAGCTTCTGCTCGGGATAAAGCGGGGTGAGGTTGTCGAAGTTGACGCGGTGGCGGACTGCATCGGGATCGTCGAAATTGACGCTGGTCAGCTTGGTCAGCGCGAAATAGCGCTCGCCGTCCTTGGGTGCGCGGATCTCGCCTTCCACCGTATCACCGGTGCGCAGGCCGTGCTTGCGGACCTGGTTGGGCGAGACATAGATGTCGTCGGGACCGGCCAGGTAATTCGCTTCCGGCGAACGCAGGAAACCGAAACCGTCGGGCAGCACCTCGATCGTGCCCAGGCCCATGATCTGGTCGCCCTTTTCCGCCTGCTCCTTCAGGATGGCGAACAGCAGGTCCTGCTTGCGCAGCGTGGACGCGCTCTCGACCCCTAATTCCTCGGCCAGCTGGACGAGATCGGCGGGGGTTTTCTTTTTCAGGTCTTTCAGATGCATGATCGGTCCGGATGGTCGGAGGGCGTCGGTCGGCGAGGATCGCGGCGAAACGAGGCTGTCGATAAGGAAGCGTACCCGACGCGAGGACCGCGCCGTACGGGGTCGGAGTTAGGTTTCGGGGAAGGCCAAGTCAATGGGGAAAGGTTGCTTAAGCCCCTCCCGCAGGCGGGAGGGGTTTGGGGAGGGAAAGCCACGGGCGATGGTCTCGGTGAGACTCCCTGCCCTCCCCCACCCCCTCCCGTTTACGGGAGGGGAGAAAGTTAAAACGGCTTGATCACCACCAGCACGACGATCACCGCCGCCGCCAGCGCAGGCACCTCGTTGATCATGCGCAGATGCTTGCCGGTCAGCTTCATCTGCCCGCGCGCCAGCGTCTTCGAATAGCCGACCATCCAGCCATGATAGCCGCTGAGCAGCAGGACGAAGGCCAGCTTCGCATGGAGCCAACCCAGCCCCGGCACACCCGAGAACAGCCCCAGCGAGCCCGCCAGCAACAGCCCGAGCACCCAGACCACGATCATCGCCGGGGTCAGGATGATCTTGCGCAGCTTGCCCTCGCGCTCGACCCAGCGGGCTGCATCGACGCTATCGCCCGCGACCAAGGCCTCCTGATGATAGACCAGATAGCGCGGCATCATGAACAGCCCGGCCATCCAGAAGATCACGAAGATGATATGCGCCGCCTTCACCCAGTCATAGGCGGCCCCCAGCAGTCCGATCATGCGCGGTTCCTCACACGGGCGATCAGATGCTCGACATGCGCGATCGGCGTGTCGGGCAGGATGCCGTGCCCCAGGTTGAAGATATGCGGCCGCTCGGTAAAGGCCGCGAGGATGCGGTCCACCGCCCCGTCCAGCGCCTCGCCCCCGGCGATCAGCGCCAGCGGATCGAGATTGCCCTGCACCGGCAGCCCTTCGGGCAGATGGGTGTCGGCCCAGACCGGATCGACCGTCTCGTCCAGCCCGACCGCGTCCACCCCGGTTTCGCGGGCATAAGCGGGCAGCTTGCCCCCGGCCCCCTTGGGGAAACCGATTACCGGCACACCCGGACAGCGCTGGCGGAAACCATCCACGATCGCGGCGTTGGGGGCGATCACCCAGCGTTCGAACTGCGCCGGCGATAGCGAACCGGCCCAGCTGTCGAACAGCTGCACCGCCTCGACGCCGTTGGCGACCTGCCCCGCCAGATAATCCACGGTCATCGCCACGATCGCATCGATGATCGCGCCGAACCCGACCGGGTCTTTATAGGCGAAGCGCCGCGTCTCGCCCTGGTCCTTCGACCCCTGCCCCGCCACCATATAGGTCGCGACCGTCCACGGAGAGCCCGCAAAGCCCAGGAAGCTGGTCTGTGGCGGCAACTGGCCCGCGACCCGCGCCACGGTGGCATAGACCGGATCAAGACGCTCTGGGACGCGTGTGAGGGCATTCAGCGCATGATCGACCAGCGCAGGCGCCAGGCGCGGCCCCTCCCCCGCACCAAAGCTGAGGTCCTGGCCCAGTGCCCAGGGGACCATCAGGATGTCGGAGAACAGGATCGCCCCGTCGAAGCCGAAGCGCCGGATCGGCTGCACCGTCACTTCCGCTGCGGCCTCCGGATCGGTGGCCAGCGCCAGGAAGCCACCCTTCTGCGCCCGGAGTTCGCGATACTCCGGCAGATAGCGGCCCGCCTGCCGCATGAGCCACATGGGCGGTGTCGCCTGCCGCTCACCCGACAGCACGGCGAGCAGGGGCTTTTGGATCGAAACGTCGGTCAGGAGACCCCCCTTCTTCTATTCAAGAAGATTCTAAGAATGGATTGTTGAAGTGGTTGGCACGTTGGTTGTCGGGATTATGCGGCTCTCCCCGATATGCCAACACGTTGACTCATGGGGAATCGCCGATTCAACGGGATTCGGATTCATCACCCCCGTAACTCACAGCCTGTGGAAAAGAATCGGGCCTGTGAGATTCATTGTGGACGAATCGGTCGTTATCCACCGCCGGTCCGCCGCTTGGCCGGTCGGCGAAGTTACGCTACCGATTCGCGACATGTTATCCACAGAGTCATTAGTCCGGCCATGACGACGCGCCTCCATCTTCACCTGCTGTCCGATTCCACCGGCGAAACGCTGGAGAACATCGCCAAGGCGGCGCTGGCGCAATATGACGATGTGGAAACCGTCCGCCACTTCTGGCCGATGGTCCGCACCGAGAGTCATCTGGAGCGCATCCTGCAGGAGATCGCGCAGAATCCGGGGCTGGTGATCTACACGCTGGTCAACTCGACGACGCGGCGCGTGCTGGAAAGCCGCTGCCATGCGCTGGGTCTGCCGACGGTCGCGCCGCTCGATCCGGTCAATGCCGCGTTGTCGGGCCTGCTGGGCGTCCAGGCCAAGATGCGCCCCGGTCGCCAGCATGTGCTCGACGCCGCCTATTTCGCGCGGGTCGATGCGATCCAGTTCACCATCGCGCATGACGACGGCATCGCCTGGGAGGAATGGGAAGAGGCCGATATCGTGCTGGCAGGCGTCAGCCGCTCGTCCAAGACGCCGACCTCCATCTATCTCGCCAATCGCGGGTACAAGACCGCCAACATCCCGATCGTGGTCGAAAGCCCCCCGCCCCCCTTCCTGTTCACGCTGAAGAAGCCGCTGGTCGTCGGGCTGACCACCAGTGCGGACCGGCTGATCGCGATCCGGCGCAACCGGTTGTTGTCGCTGAACCAGGCGCCCGACACCGATTATGTCGAGCAGGAGGCGGTGAACCGCGAACTGACCTTTGCCCGGCGCATGTTCGCCGACAATGACTGGCCGGTGATCGACGTCACCCGCCGTTCGATCGAGGAAACGGCGGCCGCGATCATCTCGCTCGTCAACCAAAGGAAGCCCGCATGATCATCCTCGCCTCGCAAAGCGCCTCGCGCCGGGCGATGCTCGACGCCGCCGGGGTGGCCTATGAAGCGCTGCCCGCGCGTGTCGATGAAGCGGGGGTGAAGGCGGCGATGGCGGGTGCCTCCCCGCGCGACCTGTCCGACGCGCTGGCCGAGATGAAGGCGGTGAAGGTGTCGGCGAACGCCGGGCCGGTCCCGGTGCTGGGATCGGATTCGATCGTGGCACTGAGCGACGGCACTTTACTCGACAAGCCGGAGAGTCGCGAAGAGGCGGCCGAGCATCTGGCGCGGATGAGTGGCGGCAGCCACGAATTGTGGAGCGCCGCCGTCATCGCCGAGCATGGCCGCCCCGTATGGCGCCATGTCGAGCGGGCGAAACTCCATGTCCGCCCGCTGTCGGGCGCGTTCATCGACCGCTATCTCGACCAGGAATGGCCCGAGATCGCGGGTTGCGTCGGCTGTTTCCGGATCGAGGGGCCGGGTGTGCAGCTCTTCTCGCGGATCGATGGGAGCCATTTCACCATATTGGGAATGCCGCTGCTTCCCGTGCTGGGCTATCTGCGTGAGCGTGGCTGGATGGCGGCCTGATGGCGCGGCCTTATGCGGAGGTGATCGGCGACCCGATCGGCCATAGCAAGTCACCCAAAATCCACGGCTTCTGGCTGGAGACGCTGGGGATCGCGGCGGACTATCGCGCGGTGCATGTCCGCCCCGACGCGCTGGCCGCCTATTTCGCCGAGCGGCGCGCCGACCCGGACTGGCGCGGTTGCAACATCACGGTGCCGCACAAGATCGCGAGCCTGGCGCATGTCGGGGAGCAAAGCGACGTCGCCACCGCGATCGGTGCGATCAATACCGTCTTTCGCGGAGACCAGGGCGCGTTGGTCGGCACCAATACCGACGCGGCGGGCTTTGCCGCACCGCTCGAGCGGTTCGATCTGGCGGGCAAGCCGGTCACGGTCATCGGGGCAGGGGGCGCGGGCCGCGCAGTGCTGTTCGCGCTGGCGCGGATCGGTGTCGGGCCGGTCACGCTGTTCAACCGGGATGTGGAAAAGGGCGCGGCGCTGCTATCCTCGCTGGGGATCGACGGAAGGGCCGTGCCGATCGGCCAGACCGTGCCCCCCGGCGCGCTGGTGGTCAACGCGACCAGCCTGGGCATGACCGGCCAGCCGCCGCTCGCCCTCGACCTGTCGGCCCTGCCGCAGGACGCCGTCGTCTATGACATCGTCTATGCACCGCTGGAGACGGACATGCTGGCGGCGGCGCGGGCGAGGGGGCTGGCGACGATCGACGGGCTGGAGATGCTGATCGGCCAGGCGGCGGTGGCGTTCGAGCTGTTCTTCGGTGCGGTCCCCCCACGTGAGCGGGATGGCGAATTGCGCGCGATGCTGTTGCGGTGAAGATTCTGGGTCTGACCGGCTCGATCGGGATGGGCAAATCGACCGTGGCGCAGATGTTTCGCGACGAAGGCGTGCCGGTGTTCGACGCCGATGCCTGTGTCCACCGTCTGCAAGGGCCCGGCGGCGCGCTGGTGGCGGCGATCGAATCGGCTTTTCCGGGGACGACCGGGCCCGATGGCGTGAGTCGCGCGGCGCTGGGGCAGGCGGTGCTGGGCGATGATTCCGCGATGCGTCGGCTGGAGGCGATCGTCCATCCGGCGGTCCAGGCCGAACGCGCGGCCTTTCTGGCGGCGCATGATGACGCACCCTTGGTGGTCGTCGACGTGCCCCTGTTGTTCGAAACCGGCGGCGATAAATCTGTGGATAAGGTGTTGGTTGTTTCGGCAAAACCCGAAATCCAGGAGGCGCGGGTGTTGGCAAGGTCGAACATGACCAAAGCCAGGTTCGACGCGATTCTGGCGCGTCAGATGCCCGATGTGGATAAACGCGCCCGCGCCGATCATGTCATCGCGACCGATATTCCACTGGCCGAAACCCGCGAAAAAGTGCGGACGCTGATCGCTTGCATCACCGCATCCGAAGGCCGATAGTCGTTTCATGAGAGAGATCGTTTTCGACACCGAAACGACCGGGTTCAAATTTTCGGAAGGCGACCGGCTGGTCGAAATCGGCTGTGTCGAACTGGTCAACCGGGTCGAGACCGGTCGCACCTATCACGCCTATTTCAATCCCGAACGGTCGATGCCGGCCGAGGCGCAGGCGGTCCACGGGCTGTCGGATGCCTTTCTGAAGGACAAGCCGGTCTTTGCCGCCGGGGTTTCCGACTTTCTGGATTTCATCGGCGATGCGCCGCTGATCGCGCACAATGCGACCTTCGACTTCGGCTTCATCAATGGCGAGCTTGGCGCGCTGGGTTTTCCGCCGGTTGATGAAAAGACGCGGATGATCGACACGCTGGCGATCGCGCGCAGCCGCCATCCGGGCGCCAAGCACACGCTCGATGCGCTGTGCTCGCGCTATGGCATCGACCGATCGCACCGCGTGCTGCACGGCGCGCTGCTCGACGCGCAGCTGCTGGCGCAGGTCTATGTCGAGCTGATGGGCGGACGGCAGATCGGCCTGGGGCTGCTCGCCGATACGGAGGTCGATAGCGGGCCGACGATCGTCGCCCGCGCACCGGCTCGGGTCCGCCCGCCGCGCCATTTCCGGCCGAGCGAGGCGGAACTTGCCGCCCATGCGGCGTTTCTTAAGAGCATAAGCGATCCGGTTTGGGGGGCCGAGGCGTCCGGTTGACGCCACGGGACAGGCCAAAAGGACCGTCCCACCAGAGTGCATCAAGGAGAAGACGATGGATATCCGGATTTCTGGTCATCAGGTCGAAACGGGCGACGCGCTGCGGACCCATGTGACGGACCGGCTTCAGGGTATCGCCGAGAAATACTTCGCCCGCGCCATCTCGTCCGAGGTGACGTTCGGCAAGGGCCCGCACGACGTCGGGTTCAAATGCGATATCGTGATGCACGTCACCCGCGGCCTGGTGCTCAAAGGCCGCCACGAGGCGCAGGACGCACACCTCGTGTTCGACGGTGCCGCGACCAAGATCGAAAAGCAGCTGCGCCGTTATTCGCGCCGCCTGAAGGATCGCCATGCGGGCCAGGCGATCGAACTGGCCGAGGCCGGAGCCTATGATGCGGGCTATACGCTGTTCGCCGAACAGGTCGACGAGGACGAAGCGGGCGATGCGCCCCTGATCATCGCCGAAACCCGCGTCGATGTTCCCGATGCCAGTGTGTCGGATGCGGTGATGATGCTCGACCTGCGCAACACTGCGGCGCTGTTGTTCAAGAATTCGGGCACCGGTTCGTATAATATGGTCTATCGCCGGGGCGACGGAACCATCGGTTGGGTTGAACCACAACGGGTCGGTACGACCGGATAAGCTCTATCGTTCTTCCGCGCGGCCCGTTATTGGACGGGCCGCGCGGGGGCGCACCGGAAAGACCATGAACGACTTCAGCGATCTGTTGCGCCACGATACGGTGCTGGCGGGCGTCAGCGCCGCCAACAAGAAGACCCTGTTCCAGGCGCTGGCGGCGGCTGCCGCCGGGCCTGCGGGACAGGATGCCAAGCTGCTGGCCGATGTGCTGGCCGAGCGGGAAAAGCTGGGCTCGACCGGTTTCGGCGGCGGCGTCGCCATTCCGCATGGCAAGGTCGCGGGGCTGACCCAGATCGTCGGCGTCTTCGCCCGCCTGGCCCAGCCGGTCGATTTCCAGGCGGTCGACGACATGCCGGTCGATCTGGTCTTTGCGATGTTCTCGCCCGCCGATGCTGGCTCCGCGCATCTGAAGGCGCTGGCACGGGTGTCGCGCCGCCTGCGCGACAAGGGCTTCGTCGCCAAGCTGCGCGGGGCGGGTTCGCCGGACGCGATCTGGGCGCTGCTGAGCCAGGCCGACGCGCGTGACGCCGCGGCCTGAGGGCGAGGCCGCGCATTTCCGGGCGCTGGAAGCGCTCTATGCCAAGGCCCCGATCAACGCGTTTTTTCAGTCCACGCTCGAAATCCCCGAAGCCGGAACCGCGCGAATCCGCTTTCGGGTGGATGAGCGACATTTTCACGCGGCGGGCGCGGCGCATGGCACCATCTATTTCAAGATGCTCGACGATGCGGCCTTTTATGCCTGCAACAGCCTGGTCACCGACCGCTTCCTGCTGACGACGCAGTTCAACCTGCTGCTGACCCGGCCGATGAAGGCGGGCGAAGTGGTGGCCGAGGGGAGGTTGGTCAGCGGGCGGCGGCGGGTGTTCGTCGCCGATGCGCGCTTGATCGATGTGGAGGGCGAAGAGGTCGCGCGCGGCACCGGCACCTTCATGCGCTCGCAGATCGCTTTGGCCGGATTGCCCGGTTACCGGACCGCCTGACGGCATGGACGGTCGCCTGCCCAGCGATATGCTGGTGACCGCGCTGCTGCGCCGGATGAACGACAGCGGCGGCATGGGCATGGTGCTGGCCAAGGGCGATGCCCATGCCGGCGGCATCCTGGTCGTCGTCGTCGATGCGGAACGGCGCGAGCGGGTGCTGGAGCGGGGCATCGGTCCGGATGGCCGAACCGCGCTGATCGATTCGACGCCTGCAAACGATGTGATCGGCTATTGGCGGCGGCGGCGGGCGCGCGATCCGGACTTGTGGGTGGTCGAACTGGATGGCGCTGCGGCGGAACGGTTCACCGCTGAAACGATCCTGCAACATTGACGAACGCGGCCGGATCGGCCACGAGCCCCTCCATCAACTATCAGCGTTGTGCTTATCGGGTGCGATCCGGTGGGTTACGCAGTCGGGGGGAAGCCCGGACGAGCGCCTTTTGGCAATGCTCGGGTCCGTGATCCAACCGCATGTCTGTTCGAGTGAATGACCGTTTTCAAGCAAGTCGCGGCATCTGCGGCCATGGCTCTTTCCCTGGCGGGTCTTCTCGCCACCAGCACCCCCAGCCTTGCGACCAACGTCGCCGCCGGTGGGGTCGCTGCTCCAGCCTCTGCAATGGCTGTTTCCGGGATCAACGCCGCCGAATTGGCGATGGTTCCCCAGAGCGCCCGGGCCACGATGTCCGCGCTCCCCGATTTTTCCCAAGTTTCCGAAGGCGATGACGACGGCGATTATGAATCGCTGGCCGACGCCGTGGCCGACCAGGACGAGATTGCGTCGAGCGAAGAGCTCCGCTGCCTGGCCGGTGCCATCTATTTCGAGGCACAGGGTGAGCCGCTGAACGGCCAGCTCGCCGTTGCCCAGGTCATCCTGAACCGCACCAAGTCGGGCCGCTTCCCGACCGGCGTCTGCGACGTCATCAAGCAGCGCGGTCAGTTCAGCTTCGTGCGCCGCGGTGAAATCCCCTCGGTCAGCCCGTCGCGCAGCGCCTATCGCACCGCCGTCGCGGTCGCCAAGGTCGCCCTGGCCCAGGCCTGGGACAGCACCGCTGGCAAGGCACTGTACTTCAACACCCCCGGCAACCGTCCGGGCGTGCGCGTCCAGAAGGTCGCGTCGATCGGCAACCACATCTTCTATCGTTGATGGTCACGGCTCCGTTTAGGGGCCTTGCTTTTGCGCGGTCCCCCTCGGGGCTTTGCAAATGTTCGCCGAATGTTCTAAGCGGGTGGCATGTTGGACATGCCGCCCGCTTCGTGTGTCGAGGACCCGGCCTCGCCACTCTGCGCCGCTGACGTCGCGCGCGGCGTGACCCGGATGCTGCTCCGCCACGACCTCGTGACCATTCCCGAAGTCCCGCTGGAGGGCGGCCGCCGTGCCGACCTGATGGCGCTGGATGCGCGCGGGAACGTCGTGGTGGTCGAGATCAAGGTGTCGCGCGCCGACATGCTCGGCGATGGCAAATGGCCCGATTATCTGGCGCATTGCGACCGCTTCTATTGGGCGGTCCCGGCCGGGTTCGACTGGTCACCCCTGGAAAGCGCGGCATTTCTTCCTGAGCGGACCGGGATCATCGTCGCCGACCGCTATGATGCCGCGATCGTGCGCGAGGCGCACAGCGTGCCGCTGCCCGCCCATGTACGAAAGAAGGCGACGCTGAACTTCGCGAGGCGGGCCGGGCGGCGGATGATCGGGCTGACCGATCCGGATGCGGGGATGTGATCGGTCTGGGGCCGAGATTTTCCCTTGGCCTTCGACTTCGCTCAGGCTGAACGGCGGGAGCATGAAGCCCCTTCCCCAACAGACGTTCAGCCTGGGCGCAGTCGAAGGCCACGCCCCGAACTCGCCCAAAACTCACCGCGTCAATATCAACGTCACCACCGACTGCGGCGGCGCGATATCCCCCGAGATATCCACAGCCTTATGCACGGCATCGGTCACGATCATCCGCCGCTGCCACCGCCCCGGTACCGCCACCGTCAGCGGGCGAGGGGACAGGCCCGGATTGACATGGACCAGCACCAGCAGCCGCCCGTCCGGCGACAAGGCACCCACCGTATCCATGTCGTCCACCGGCACCAGCCGGTCGCCCGGGCGAATATAGCGGCTGAACTGCGCCATCGCCCAGTATTTGCCGGTGACGTGGATCGCATGGGGCTGGTCCGCCGCGCCCATCAGGTCGGCCTTGACGATGCCCCAGTTGGATCCCTTCTCGCCCTTGCGGGTGCTGAGATCCTCGACCGCCTGCCAGAAGACCCAGGCGGCGGGTTCCAGCCGCTTGAGGTCGCCGACGACATGCTCGGCAAAGGCCAGCGGCGTCGCCATGCCGGTCAGGTCTTCCGGGTCGCCCGACAAGGGCGTGTCGTTCTCGCTCATCCACATCTTGATGCCCGACGCACGGGCGATGTCGCGTACCGCCGTCTGGTGCACGGTGCCATAGCTGTGGACGTTGAGTTGGCCGATCCTGGCGCGCGTGGCGGGCGGGTAGGCGGCCCAGTCCTGGACGAACAGGTGCGAGGCGGTTTCGTCGGGCGCGGCGATGACCGTCGCCAGCCCCCTGATTTTCAGCGCGGCGGCGGTGGCGTCGATCATCTGCGCCTGCCGCGCCGGGCTCCAATGCGCGCCCTCCTGCGTATTGGCGGCGAACCAGTAATTGGTGTTGGGCTCGTTGACCGGCGACAGCGTGCGGAAGGTCAGGTGATGCCGCCGCTGCAATTCGTCGGTGACGCGGGCCAGATAGGTGGCGAAGGCGGTTTCCTGGCCGGGGCGCAGATTGTCGTCGGCGCCCTTCTCCGCACCCGACACCCGGCCGCTGACCGTCATGAACCACGGCGGCGAGTTGGAGAAGGCCTCGAAGATCGGTTGCTTCACGCGGGCGGTGATCGCATCCAGCCACCAGCGCTGGTTGGCGTCCTGGTTCCAGTCCCACATGGCGGGGTCGTTCGCCCGCCACCAGTCCTTGCCGCTCACGCCCGCGGGTTGCCGCCAGAACCCCGGCACAGCGCGACCCACCTTCATATAGGGCGGGGTGTCCGCCGCATTGCCGCCACCGATATTGTAGCGCGCGATCGTCCAGCCCAGCCCGTCCGGACCGTAGAACAGGTCGGCCAGCCGGGTCCGCTCCGCCTCGGGCCAGCCGCCGGTGACATGCGCGAACCAGGCCAGCGCCGTACCCCAGCCCTCGAACACCGTCGATGGCCGGTCGATCGCGGGGCGCAATGTCACAGGCACCGGGCGATCCATCGCCGGTGATGCAGGCTGCTGCGCCAAGCTGGGCGTGGCGGCTGCGGACATGCCCAGGGCCAGCAGGGCAGCGAGTCGCCATCGCCGTGGCTTGTCTGGAATCATCCCGCCCATAGTCTCATGCTCCCGTTTTACGTCTGACTATAGGATCAGGATCGATCAGTCCGTCAATCCCGGTTTTCGGATTGAAAATACGCCGTTAATCGAACAATTTAGGGTTTACCGTGAAATATTCGGTCTTGTGAGCCCAGCCATGGCTGGAAATTCCAGTTGCGAGGCCTCGGAACGGAACGTATAAATCAGACAATTAGGTACGCACCCATGACAAAATGGGCCGGCCTGTAAAGGGAGGGGATAAGGCGATGAAGATCGGCACGATTCTGCTATGCGGTACGTCCATGGCGGCTTTGTGGGGCACACCGGCCATGGCGCAGGTCCAGGCGACCGCGCAGTCGACCCAGGCACTGACCGCCGATCAGGCCGCCAAGGCCCCACCCAGCGACCAGGACATCGTCGTCACCGGCGTCCGCGAGAGCCTTCGTTCTGCCCAGGCGATCAAGCGCAATGCCGACCAGATCGTCGACTCGGTCCAGGCGCAGGATATCGGCAAGCTGCCCGACGCGAACACGACCGAGGCGTTGCAGCGTATCACCGGCGTCCAGATCCAGCGTCGTTACGGCGAAGGCGCGACCGACTTCGACCACCGCACCCAGCCCGCCGTGACCGTGCGCGGTTTGACCCAGGTGCAGAATTTTCTCGACGGCCGCGCCGTTTACTCGGCATCGGGCGGCCGTGCCTTCGATCTGGAGGGCGTGCCCCCCGAATTGCTCGCGGGCATCGACGTGTACAAGAACGCACCCGCCAACATCATCGAGGGCGGCATCGGCGGCGCGGTGAACCTGCGTACGCGCAGGCCGTTCGACTCGGCGGGTCAGGTCATCTCGCTGACCGCGCGCGGCAATTATTATGACCGGGTCGACAAGTTCGGCGGCTCGATCTCGGGCCTGTACAGCAACCGCTTCGACAGCACGATCGGTGAGATCGGCATCCTGGTCAACGCGGTCTATTCCAAGAGCCAGTATCGCCAGGACGGCCTGCTCGCCGGGCCCTTCGCCGAGGCGCAGCCGGGCACGATCGCCAACGCGCCCGCCAATGCGCGCATCCCCTACGGCTTCGAAATCTATGACGACAGCGGCGACCGCCGCCGCTTCGGCATCGCCGCCGCGCTGCAATGGCAGGCGAACGAGGACGTGCTGGTCACCGCCCAGTATCAGGGCACCAAATACTGGTTCAACCGTACCGGCGCCTATTACTACGACTACAACAACCGCTCGAACCAGTATAACGCCGCCGGGCAGGTGACGTCCTATGGCACCGGCGCGGCCCCCGGCGCCGCCTTCACCTTCAACGACCAGGGTTATGCAACCAGCGGCGCGCTTTCGCCCCAGACGTTCGAGACCGGGCGTTTCGACCAGGAATTGTGGAGCGCCAGCCAGAACTATACCTTCAATGTCGGCTGGCAGGCCACCGACCGGGCGAAGGTGAATTTCGACGTCCAGTATCTGACGTCCTATTATAATGCCGATCGCAACGGCCATGTCCTGTCGCTCTACAACCGGTCGGGGCAGACCGCGCTCAACGCGCCGCATCCCTCGACCGTGGTGTTCGACCTGCGCGGCAAATATCCGCGCTGGGACGTGACCGACCCGACGGTGCTGAACAATCCCGCCAACTATACGCTGCCGTTCATCGCCGACTCGCTCCAGCGCAACGATGCCGAGACGCTCGCGCTCGCCTATGACATCGAATATGATTTCGAGGGCGGTGTGCTGCAGAAGCTGCGCGGTGGCGCGCGCTTTGCCGACAATACCATCGACCTGCGCGGCACCTGGAACGGCGTCAGCCTGTACCAGGGGGTGGCACCGGGCACCGATGCCCCGGCTGGCACTGCGCTGATCCCGCTGTCGCGCTTCCCGCAGCTGGCGATGAAGGGGCCGTCGGCCAACTGGTTCGACGGCAATACGGTGAAGGGGGGTATCCTGTACCCGGCCTTCCCGGCAGGAGACGGCGTCTGGGCACAGACCAAGGCGCTCTATGCGCTGTTCGGCGCGAAGACCAAGGATGCCTTCACGCCGGGCGACCTGAACAACCAGACCGAAAAGACCTACACCGCCTGGGGCATGGCCGATTACGAGTTCGAGGCGGGCGGCGTGCGCTTCGACGGCAGCGCCGGCGCGCGGATCATCCGCACCGACCTGACGTCCAACGGTACGCAGTTCAACGCCGATGGCAGCAGCGCACCGCTGGCGCTCAAGAACCGCTATAATCGCGTCCTGCCCAGCGTGAACCTGCGCGCCCGGCTGACCGACGAGTTCCAGATGCGCTTCGCCTATTCCAAGGGGCTGGCGCGCCCGAATTTCGACCAGCTGTCGACCAACATCACGCTCAACAACCCGAACCAGGTCAACCCGGCGACCGGACGGCCGAGCGCCAGCTCGGGCAATCCGCGGCTCAGCCCGATCGACTCGGACAATCTGGACCTGACGGCGGAATGGTATTTCGCCTCCGCGGGCTCGCTGACCGGTGGTATCTTCTACAAGAAGATTGACGGCTTCCTGGCCAGCGGCCGGGTCGTTGGGGTCTATGGCGGCCGCGCCTACGACGTGAACACCGTCGTCAATTCGGGCAGCGGCACGGTGAAGGGCGCCGAGATCGGCTATCAGCAGTTCTTCGACTTCCTGCCGGGTCTGCTCAGCGGTCTGGGGATCCAGGCGAACTATACCTATGTCGACTCCAACGTCGCCAATCCGTTCGCGGGCAACAATCCCAACGCGCCGCAGTCGTTGCCGCTCGAGAAGCTGTCCAAGCACAGCTACAATCTGATCGGCCTGTACGAAAAGGGCCCGGTGACCGCGCGTGTCGCCTGGAACTGGCGGTCCAGCTATCTCGATGCGACCACGGGCAGCGGTGCGAATGGTGAGGCGCAATATGCACGCCCCTATGCCTCGCTCGATGCCTCGCTGAATCTCAACCTGACCAAGAATCTCGCGGTGTCGATCGATGCGGTGAACCTGAACAACCGGATGAACGTGCTGTACATCGGCACGCCTGCCGCACCGCTTCAGTATCAGCTGAATGACCGCCGCTTTGGCGCATCGATCCGCGTCCTTTATTGACGACCCCACCTCGGCATGGGGGAGGCACCGCCCCCATGCCGCCTTTCCTCACGCAACGGTGCGATCGGACGCATGATGCAACAGCCCCGGACCGCCCCGCAGCATGGCGACCCTGCGGCGATCGGGCGGATCGTCATCCTGGGCGGTGGGACCGCCGGCTGGATGGCGGCGGCGGCGCTGTCCCGTGTGCTCGGCCACGATGGTCCCGCCATCACCCTGATCGAATCGGATGCGATCGGCACGATCGGCGTCGGCGAGGCGACGATCCCGCCGATCCAGGCCTTCAACGCGCTGCTCGGCATCGACGAACGCGAGTTCGTGCGCGAAACCAACGGCACCTTCAAACTGGGTATCGAGTTCGTCGACTGGCGGCGGCCCGGCCACCGTTATTTCCACCCCTTCGGCACCTATGGCCATGATTTCGGGGCCATTCCGTTCGAGGCGATCTGGCAGCGCATGAAGCAGGCGGGGCTTGCCGCACCGCTCGAAGCCTATGCGCTGGCGACCCAGGCGGCGGCGGCCAACCGATTCACCACCCCGCGCCCCGGCAACACGCCGCTGGGCCATATCGGTTATGCCTATCATTTCGATGCCGGGCTCTATGCCCGCTTTCTGAGGTGCCGGGCCGAGGCGCAGGGCGTCCTACGGCATGAAGGGCAGGTCGCGTCCGTGGAGCGCCGCGACGACGGGTTGATCGCGGGGCTGGTGCTGGAGGACGGCACGCGGATCGCGGGGGATTTGTTCATCGACTGCTCGGGGTTTCGCGCGCTGCTGCTGGGCGAGACGCTGGGCGTCGGATTCGAGGATTGGGGACATTGGCTGCCCAACGACCGCGCGATTGCCGTGCCCTCGGCACGGACCGGTGCGCTGACGCCCTATACCCGTTCCACCGCGCACGGGGCGGGGTGGCAGTGGCGCATCCCGCTTCAGCATCGCACCGGCAACGGCATCGTCTATGCCTCGACCCATTTGTCTGACGATGAAGCGACCGCGCGGCTGCTGGCGGGGCTGGACGGACCGGCACTTGCCGAGCCGCGCAGCATCCGTTTCCGTACCGGACGGCGGGCGCGGATGTGGGAAGGAAATTGCATCGCGCTGGGGCTGGCGGGCGGCTTTCTCGAGCCGTTGGAGTCGACCAGCATCCATCTGATCCAGGTCGGTATCGCCCGGCTGCTCGAAATGCTGCCGACGACCGCGTTCGAGGCCGCTGACCGCCGCCGCTACAACCGGCTGATGGCGGAGGAATATGAGGATATCCGGGACTTCATCATCCTGCACTTCCACGCCACCGACCGTGACGACACATGCTATTGGCGGGATCTGCGCACCATGACGGTGCCCGAAAGCTTGCAGGATCGGCTGGACATCTATTGCGCGACGGGGCGAATCCATCGCGAGGGCGAGGCGTTGTTCACCAAGACGAGCTGGCTGGCGGTGATGGACGGGCAGGGGGTGAGCCCGCGCGGGTTCGACCCGATCGCACTGGGCATGGCGGGCGACGAAGCCGCCGCGCGACTGGCGCATATTGCGACGGTGACGCGAAAATCGCTTGAGCTGATGCCCGATCATGACGCATTTCTCCGACAACATGGTTATGCCATGGCCACAAGCGCGGCGGCGCAGCGATAAAAAAGGGGAGTGGCATGAAGTGGCGTTTGGCGGCCGGTGCGGCCGTGGTGGCTCTGGCGGGCCCCGTTCCGGCCCAGACGAACGGTCCGCAAGTGGCCCCGGTGCAGGTCGATCCCAGCCGCCCCGACTGGGAGAACCCCGCCGTCAACGCGCGCGGCACCCGACCCGCCAGCGCCACCGCCTTTCCCTATGAAAGCCGTGCGCTGGCACTGGCGGGGGATAAGGCCAAGTCCAGCCGTTATATGAGCCTGGATGGCGCCTGGTCCTTCGCCTTCTCCCCCTCGGTCGACGGTGCCCCCAAGGGATTCGAGCGGCCCGATTACGACGTGTCCAAGTGGAAGACGATTCCGGTCCCCGCAATGTGGCAGGCGCACGGGTATGGGCAGCCCAAATATAACAACATCACCTATCCCTTCCCGGCGAACCGGCCGCTCGTGCCGCATGACGACAATGAGACGGGATCATATCGCCGCGACATGACCTTGCCCGACGGGTGGCGTGGACAGGATGTGATCCTTCAGGTCGGCGCGGCGGGATCGGCCTATCGGGTGTGGATCAACGGGCACGAGGCGGGTTACTCCGAGGATTCCAAGCTCCCCACCGAATATGACGTCACGCGGTTCCTGAAGCCGGGGCGCAACGTCGTGGCGATCCAGGTCCATCGCTGGTCGGACGGCAGCTATCTGGAGGATCAGGATTTCTGGCGCGTCTCGGGCATCGAGCGGTCGGTCTATTTGCGCGCCGTGCCCCGGACACGGATCGACGACCTGTTCGTCCATGCCGGGCTCGACAAGGGCTATCGCGACGGCACGCTGTCGACCGAACTGACGCTGCCCGCGCTGCCCCAGGCGATGACGGCGCGGATGACGCTGCTCGACGGCGAGCGGACGGTGGTGACGCGGCAAGTGTCGCTGGCGAAGGGCGCGACCTCGGCGACGCTGGATGCGGCGGTGCCCGGCGTGCGGGCATGGTCGGCGGAGACGCCCAACCTTTACACGCTGCTGGTCGAACTGGTCGACGCGCAAGGACAGGTGATGCAGGCCACGCCGCAGCGGATTGGCTTTCGCACCGTCGAGATCAAGGATGGGCAGGTCATGGTCAATGGCCGCCGCATCATGATCCGCGGCGTCAACCGGCACGAGCATGACCCGGAAACCTTCCACGTTATCTCCGAGGAGTCGATGCGCCGCGACCTGGAGTTGATGAAGCGCAACAACTTCAACGCGATCCGCACCTCGCACTACCCCAACGACCCGCGCTTCCTGGCGCTGGCGGACGAATATGGCTTCTACCTGATGGACGAGGCCAATATCGAGAGCCACGCCTATATGGAGCAGGGCAACCGCCACGGTGACGAGCGGAGCAAGTATCAGATCGGCTTCGATCCCGCCTGGGAAAGCGCGCATGTTGCCCGCGTGATGAACATGGTCGAACGGGACAAGAACCACCCCTCGATCATCTTCTGGTCGCTGGGCAACGAAGCAGGCATCGGCCCGAATTTCGAGAAGGCGGCGGCGGCGATCCGGCGGCGCGACGGCTCGCGACTGATTTCCTATCTCGGCTGGGGAACGCTCGATTGGAGCCACCAGCCCAATTCCTACGTCGATATCTACGCGCCCATGTATGACGATATCGAGAAGATGGTCGACTGGGCCGAGGACCCGACGCGGACCCAGCCGATGATCCAATGCGAATATGCCCATATGCAGGGCAATTCGGGCGGTAATTTCAAGGATTATTGGGACACCATCTACGCTCACGCCAAGTTGCAGGGCGGTTTCATCTGGGATTGGGTTGACCAGTCCATGTACCGCTATACCAAGGACGGGCGGCGTTACTGGGGCGATGGCGGCGAATATGGCCCGAATCCCGGCGGCGATATCGAGTTCGGCGACGGGCTGAACCAGCCCGACCGGACCCCCAACCCGCAACTCTATGAGGTGCAGAAGGTCCAGTCGCCGATCCGCTTCGACGGTTATGATGCGAAGACCGGGCGTCTGACCGTTCACAACCGTCACGACTTTATCGACCTGTCGGGCTTCACCTTCGACTGGGTGGTGGAGAAGAACGGGGTCGTGGCGGCGAAGGGCGATCTGCCTGCGCTGACCACCGCCGCCGGACAGGTGCAGACGGTCGCGCTCGCACCGAAGTTCACGCGCGAGGCCGGGGCGGAGTATCTGCTGACCGTCCGCGCCCATGCCAGGGACGGCACGATCCGTGCGGTTCCGGCGAATTACGTCATCGGCTGGGAGCAGTTCGCGCTGAGCGACGCGCCTGCCATGCCGGTTGCCGCCAAGGGCCAGGTCGCCGTCGCGGATACGGCCGACAATGTGACCCTCTCCGCGAACGGGGCGGAGCTGGTCATCGATCGCAAGACCGGGCTGGTCGCCCGCTATGCGTCGGGTGGGCGCGTGCTGGCGAAAGGCGGCAAGCCCAATTTCGTCCGTGCCGAAACCGACAACGACACCGCCAATGGCACGGTGGCGCAGCAGGGCCCGTGGCTCACGATGAACGGCCGCTATCAGGTACGCAGTGTATCGATCGGTCCAGATCGAAGCGTGACGGTGGATCACGAGATGGGGGCGGGGGCGGCGCGTTTCGTCACCCGATACAGGATGGCGGGCGACGGTGCGGTCGATGTCGACGGGCAGTTCGTGCCGCTCAAGGCCGACCTGCCGCCGCCGGTTCGCATCGGCCTGTGGTACACCATGCCCACGACGATGAAGACGGTCGAATGGTATGGCCGGGGCCCGCATGAAAGCTATGTCGATCGGAAAAGCTCGGCCGCGATCGGGCTGTGGCGCGGGGCGATCGCCGAGCAGGACCATGATTACATGCGTCCCCAGGACACCGGCAACAAGGTCGATGTCCGCTGGATGGAACTGTCGGGCGAGGGGGGCGGCCTGCGGGTCCGCGCGCCTCGGCCGCTGATGATGCAGGCGCTCGCCTTCCCCTATACCGATCTCTACCGCCGCGCGCCCGGCACGTGGAAATCGACCGATATCGTGGCCCATGGCGAAACGACGCTGATCATCGATTCCGCGCAATGGGGTGTCGGCGGCGACACGACCTGGAGCCATGTCGGCCAGCCGCACATGAAATACCGGACGAAGCTTGAGCCGACGCGGGTCGCATTCCGCCTGGAGCCTTTCACCGGCCAGGGCACGACCCCCGACCAGGCCAGGCCCGCCCGCGCGACGGAACCGCAATAGGGCTATCCTTTACTCGGACAATAAGTCATCATGCCGCGTCAGGCAGAGGAGAATCCATGAAAAGGGCAACGAAATTCCTGTTCGCGGCGGCCGCCGCCACGCTGTTCGCGGGCGCGGCGAGCGCCCAGACGGCAGCGGCCAGCGCGCCGACGACCACCGGAGATGCCGTATCGGTGCACGGCGACCGGCCGGGTCCGGTCTATAACCGCCGCATCTTCGGCCAGTTTGCCGAGCATCTGGGCACCGGCATCTATCCGGGCATCTGGGTGGGCAAGGGCAGCAAGATCCCCAACATCAACGGTTATCGCCGCGACGTCATCGACGCATTGAAGGCGATCCGCGTCCCCGTCATCCGCTGGCCGGGCGGCTGCTACGCCGACGAATATCACTGGCGCGAAGGTATCGGTCCGCAATCCAAGCGCCTGACCAAGGTCAACACCAACTGGGGTGGCGTGACCGAGGACAACAGCTTCGGCACCAACGAATTCATGAACTATAGCGAGATGGTCGGCGCCGAGGCCTATGTTTCGGGCAATGTCGGCTCGGCCGCGCCGTCCGAAATGGCCGAGTGGGTCGAATATATGACCTTCCCGTCCAAATCGACCTATGCCGAGGAGCGCCGCAAGAACGGCCGCGACCGCCCATGGAAGCTGGCCATGTTCGGCATCGGCAACGAGCTGTGGGGCTGTGGCGGCAATATGCGTCCCGAATATGCCGCCGACGTGACGCGCCGCTATTCGACGTTCCTGAAGGTGCCGGCGGGCGAAAAGCTGATGAAGATCGCCAGCGGCGCCAACAACGACGATTATAACTGGACCGAAGTGATGATGCGCGATGCGGGCTCCGCGTTCGACGGCATCGGCGTCCATTATTACACCGTCCCCGGCTCGTGGGCGAACAAGGGCGCGGCGACCGGCTTCGACGAGGAGGCCTGGGCCCGCACCCTGTCCAAGACGCTGAAGATGGAAGAGCTGCTGACCCGGCACTCGGCGATCATGGACAAATATGATCCGAACAAGCGGGTCGCGCTGCTCGTCGACGAATGGGGCACCTGGTATGATGTCGAACCCGGCACCAATCCGGGCTTCCTCTATCAGCAGAACTCGCTTCGCGACGCGGTGGTGACGAGCCTGAACCTCGACATCTTCGCCCGCCACGCCGACCGGGTGCGCGGCGCCAACATCGCGCAGATGATCAACGTCCTCCAGGCGATGATCCTGACCGACGGCGCACGCATGGTGAAGACGCCGACCTACTGGGTCTTCGACATGTACAAGGACTATCAGGACGCGACCGTCCTGCCGGTCGACGTGCAGTCGCGCTGGTACAACAAGGACCAGTGGGTGATGAAGGCGGTCAGCGCCTCGGCCGTGCGGGACAAGGCGGGCGTGGTCCATGTCGGCCTGACCAATGTCGATCCCAACCAGCCCACGACCGTCTCGGTCAAGCTGGACGGTCTGAACGCCGCCCAGGTGTCGGGTCGTATCCTGACCGGCACGGCGATGGACGCGCACAACACCTTCGACGCGCCGAACCAGGTCACGCCGCAGCCGTTCAACGGCGCGACGCTGTCGGGCGGCATGTTGACCGTGCAGATCCCGGCCAAGTCGGTCGTGATGCTGGACCTGCGCTGATGTGGTGCCGCGCCGGGGCGCTGTTCGCCGCCGTCCTGCTCGCCCCAATATGGGGAACTGCGACGGCGGGGTCCGCCGCGCCCCGGCGCGACCTTTCCTGGAATGCGCCGGGGGCGGGCAATCCGCTGCTTCCCGGCTATTTCGCCGACCCCTCCATCGTGCGCGATGGGGGGCGTTGGTACATCTTCGCCACGATCGACCCGTGGGGGGATGACCGTCTGGGCCTGTGGACCTCGGACAATGGCCGCGACTGGACTTTCTCCCAGCCCAACTGGCCGACAAAGCAGGCCGCGACCAGCCCGACCTCGGGCGATGCGAAGGTCTGGGCCCCCTCGGTGGTCAAGGCACCGAATGGCCGCTGGTATATGTATGTCTCGGTCGGCAGCGAGATATGGGTCGGCTCCGCAGCCTCTCCGGCGGGTCCCTGGGCCGATGCCAATGGCGGCAAGCCGCTGATCGCGCGCGACTTCGCGCCCGCCTATCACATGATCGATGCCGAGGCGTTCGTCGATGATGACGGCCAGGCCTATCTCTATTGGGGATCGGGGCTCAACTGGGTCAACGGGCATTGCTTCGTCGTGAAGCTGAAGCCCGATATGGTCCATTTCGACGGCGCGCCGAAGGACGTGACCCCGGCCAACTATTTCGAAGGCCCCTTCATGGTGAAGGAGAAGGGGCGATACCTGCTGACCTATAGCGACGGCAACACGACCAAGGACACCTACAAGGTGCGCTATGCGGTCGGATCGTCGCCGATGGGGCCCTTTGTCGAGGCGGCGAACAGCCCGATCCTGGAAACCGATGCGGGCAAGCAGATCATCAGCCCGGGCCATCACGCGATCTTCGCGGATCAGGGGCGGTCCTACATCCTCTATCACCGCCAGGCGCTGCCCTTCGTCATGGGCGGCGAGCGGGTGTTGCGGCAGGTGGCGGTCGATCCGCTGAACGTACGTGGCGATGGCCTGTTGGAGAAAGTCCGGCCCAGCCATGATCCGGTGATCCCGGCCTTCGCGGCGCATCGGACACGGGGCTTGCGCTGGACCGGCAAGGGTGCCGATGCGCTGGCGGCGGACGATAACTACGCGACCGCCTGGCGGCCGGACGCCGGTCAGCCGCCGGTGCTGACCGCCGACCTGGGCATGGTGCGGACGTTGCGCGAAAGCCGGGTGCGTCCGGCCTTTGCGATCCAGCCGCAGGATCTGCGGATCGAGGCGTCGGTGGACGGCAAGAGCTGGCGTCAGGTCGCCGCGGAGACGGGGGTGAGCGGCTCGCCGATCACCTTGCGCCATCCGGGCAAGGCGCGCTTCCTGCGCATGACGGTGCAGGCCAACGAACCCGCGATCCTGGAATGGTCGATCTTCTGATGCCTTGAGCCCCTCCTCCGGGACGGGGGAGGGGTTTGGGGAGGGGAGGTGCCACGGGCGATGGTCTCGGTGAGACTCCTTTCCCTCCCCCCATCCCCTCCCGCCTGCGGGAGGGGTGTGTCTTGGGTGAGCTTTCGCAGTTTATCCGACGCTCCTCACACCCCCTTGGGCAGCGCAAACGCCATCGTATAATCCCCATAACGCGTGCCCAGCGCGCCATGCCCGCCGGCGGTGATGACGACATATTGCCGCCCGTCGCGCCCGCGATAGGTCATCGGCGTCGCCTGTGCGCCTGCGGGAAGCCGTGCACGCCACAGGACCTTGCCGCTCTTCAGGTCATATGCGCGCAGATACTGGTCGGTCGTCGCGCCGATGAACACGATCCCGGACGCGGTGATGATCGAGCCGCCCAGATTGGGCACGCCGGTCTTGATCGGCACGCCCAGATGGCTGCCGAACAGGCCGGTGTCCTGCGCGGTGCCCAGTATCTTTTTCCACACGACCTTCTTCGTATTGAGGTCGACCGCGGTCAAATGGCCCCAGGGCGGCGCGTTGCACGGCGCGCCGAACGGGCCGATCCAGGCGGCGACCACCGCGACATAGGGGGTGTTGTACTGGGTCTGGAGATTGGGCTCGCGCGCATTCTCGCCGCCCTTTTTCTTTTCCATATAGGATTTCACGCGCGGATCGTCGCGGCGCATCAGCCAAATCTTGAACGGCATCTCCATCGTGTTGACGGTGAAGACCTGCCGCACCGGATCGAGCGCCGCGCCGCCCCAGTCGGTGACGCCGTCGAACGCGGGATGGCCGATGATCGGCTTCAACCCCGTCGGCTGATAGATGCCGGTGCCCTGCGCGCGGCGAATGTCGATCCGGCAGAACAGCTGGTCGATCGGCGTCGCGCCCCAGGTCGCCTTTTCGGTCGGGGCGGGCGGGGTGAAGGACGGCAGGCCGACCGACCATGGCTGGGTCGGCGACACCTTCACCCCCGGCGTCGCACCGTCCTGACGCGCGGGCCGCTCGACGATCGGGGTGATGGGTGCGCCGGTCAGGCGGTTGAGGAAATAGACCTGGCCCATCTTGGTCGTCTGGATCAGTGCCGGGATCGTTTGTCCGTTCGGCGCGCGATAGTCGAACAGCGACGGGCCGATCGGCAGGTCCATGTCCCACATGTCGCGGTGGACCAGCTGGCGGACCCAGCGCAGCTTGCCGGTGGCGATCTCCAGCGCGACGATCGCGGTGCCGAACCGGTCGTCGAACGGCCGTCGCCAGCCGATCCAGTAATCGGGCGAGGCATTGCCGGTACCCAGATAGACCAGGCCATTGGCCGGATCGGCGGTCATCGCGCCCCAGACATTGGGCGTGCCGCGCGTATAGGTCTGCCCCTCGGGCAAGGGCGGGATCGCATCGGGCGACCGGCCGACGTCCCAGGCCCAGATGCCGGCGCCCGTTACGGGATCATAGGCGCGCACGACGCCGCTGGGGATGTTGCGGTTGACGTTGTCGACGATCCGCTCACCGACGATCAGGCGGCCGTTCGCGACCACGGGGGGCGAGGTGCTGATCTGGTCCGCCGGGCCCGACACGCCCATGTTGCGGCGCAGGTCGATGCCGCCATTCGTGCCGAAACCGGGGCAGGGCCGCCCCGTATCGGCATCCAGCGCCATCATGCGCGCATCGAAGGTCGGCGCGAAGATGCGGCGCGGGCAGGGCGTGCCCGCCGGGGCCTGGTAAAAGGCGACGCCGCGACAGACGAGATAGCTGTTGCCCTGGCGGCTGACCTGATCCCTCCAGGTCCATTTGGTCCGCCCGGTCGTCGCGTCGATCGCCTGGACGATCGAATGCGGGGTACAGGTATAGAGCGTGTCGCCGATATGGATCGGCGTCGCTTCGGAATGATATTCGCGCTTATGCTCGACCGCTTCCGCGCGGTCGGGCAGGTCGCCGGTCCGCTGGGTCCAGGCAAGTTCCAGCTTGCCGACATTGCCCGGCGTGATCTGCGACAGCGCGGAGTAGCGCTGGCCCGACAGCGTGCCGCCATAATCGGTCCAGTCGCCGACCGGTGCCCGTGCCGCGACCGGCAACCCGGCGGGGAGGGCGGGGTCCTGTGCCTCGGCCGGGCGGCTGCGCAGCACCGGCACCGCGATCAGCAGCGCGACGATGCCGAGCATGGCGGGCACCGCGCGGGTGCGGACGCGGGGCATATGCATCCCGGCAATCAGCCAGGGCAGGATGACGAGGATGAGGAGAACGGTGGGCGCGACGACGCGCGGCACCAGTTGAAGCGGGTCCGGCCCCACTTCCCACAATGCCCAGACGATCGTCGCCAGCCAGATGACGACATATAGCCAGCGTCCGCGCGGATCGCCCCGCCCGATCCATGCGCCCGACAGGATCATCGCCAGCCCGGTCACGACATAATAGGGCGAGCCGCCGATCAGCGCGAGATAGCCGCCCGCCACTGCAAAGAAGCCACCGAGCAGGGCGAGCGTCCAACCCAGGATTTTTGCCAAGATCCGACCGAGCACGCACCCCTCCCTTTTGACTGTAACAAAAGATTGCTGGGGGATGAACGCGTCGGAACTTGCTTGGTTCGGCGCGGCCGTCGAGAGAGGCAAATAATCGGGGTTCGCACAGGGGGCGGGGTGATATGGCGACGATGGAGATCGACATGGCTCGGGGTGTCCTGGCCCCCTATCTGTCACGCTGGATCGCGCCCGATGGCTGGGTCCATCGCCGCTATGACCGGCCGCGCGTATCGGGGACGGTGCGGCGCGGGCGTCTGCTGTTTCAGACGGGGCGGGCCGACATGATCGAGAAATATGGCGACGCGATCGATCATTTCCGGGCGCAGGGCTGGGACGTCAGCGCCTTCGACTGGCGGGGGCAGGGCGGCTCGGGGCGGCTGACCGGTGACGGCACCGGGCATATCGACCGGTTCGAGCAGTTGGGCGAGGATCTTGCCGCCTTTCATGCCGCCTGGGTCGATGAGGCGCCGGGGCCGCATGTCGTGCTGGGCCATTCGATGGGCGGCTTCGTCACGCTATCGGCGCTGACTGTGGGCATGATCGCGCCCGATGCGGTGGTGCTGGTCGCGCCGATGCTCGCGCTGCGCTCGCCGGTCGGGCAATGGGCGGGCGCGCGCTTTGCCCGCTGGCAGGTCGGGCGCGGCGATCCGGCTCGCCCTGCCTGGCAACGGCTGGAGACCGACGCGGCGGCGCGCGCCCGGCAGAAGCGGCTGACCCATGACGTGGCGCGCTTCGCCGACCAGCAGGCCTTTCGCCGCGAATGGCCCGAACTGTGCCTGGGATCGCCCAGCTGGCACTGGGTGGCCGAGGCGTTTCGCGCGACGGCGGCGCTGCGCCGCGATCCGGGGCTGGCGCAAATCCAGGTGCCGGTGCTGATGCTGGTGGCGCTGGCCGACCGACTGGTCGATGCGCGCGCCGCAGGACAGGTCGCCGCGCGCCTGCCGCAGGGGGAGCTGGTCGCCTTCGGCCGGGACTGCGCGCATGAGATCCTGCGCGAGGCCGATCCGATCCGCGCCAATGCCCTGGCCGCGATCGACGCGTTTCTGGCGCGGCGGGTCTAAGCGGCTATTTAGCGCCGCAACGCACCGATCCGCCGCCCGTGACCCGGCATTTGGGGGAGCCCTCGACGATCACGCGACCCAGGCCGTTATTGCCGATGGTCGCGGTATAGCGTGCCCGCGCGCCGATCTCGCCCGCACCCTCCAGCGTGACGGACAGGTCGCCCGCATCCAGCCCGCTGGCCGCCAGCGCGACCGGACCGTTGGCGAGCAGCCGGGCACGGCCCACCCGTCCGCCGCCGATGCCCAGCCGGGCGGGGCCGAACAGCGTCGCGGTCAGTTGATCGCCGTCCGCCCGCTCGACCTGAATCTCACCTGCGCCTGTGATCGACAGCGTCATGGCGCTTCCCTTCAGCGCCTGCGCATTCACCTGCGCCCCGCCGATGACGGTGATGGCCGAGAGCGGCGGCGCGGTCAGCGCAAACGTGACGGGCGTCGTGCTGCGCACCGGCCCGCCATCCGCCGCCACCCGCCGGACGACGAGCACGCCGTTGGACAGCCGCGTCTCGACCGCGCGCAAAGCCTCGGCATCGCCCGATACCATGCCACGCGGCGAGGGGCCGGTGGTGATGGTCACGCGAAACGGCCCCTCGACGCGCAGCTTGTCGAAGCTGCTCAAGTCGACCCGGCGCTCTGCGGCCAAGGCAATGGCAGGCAGTGCGGCGAGGATCAGCGACAGGGTGAGGGCGGGGCGATGGAGCATGACGCCACCTTCGCCCCGTCACCGCCGCCCCGCAACCCGGATCAACGACCGCAGCGCGCCGAGCCCGACCCCATCTTGTTGACGGTGCAGGTCGATTGCGGGCCCAGATCGGCGCTGCCCGAGCCCATCAGGTTGACCTTGGCCGGACCTTCGACCCGCGCCGTGACATTGCCCGAGCCTGCGATCGAGACATCGGCCTGGCGGGTGCGCAGTCCGGTCGCGCGGACATCGCCCGACCCGGCGACGCCGATCTTCAGCGTATCGGCGGTGCCGCTGGCACTGATCGAGCCCGACCCGGCAACGCCCAGATCGGCATGGCCGACCCGCATCGCGCCGATGACCAGGTCGCCCGACCCGGCGATGCCGCCATGGAATCGTGGCCCCTCGACCCGGTCGACCGTCATCCGACCCGATCCCGACACGCCCGCATCGGCGAGGCGCGGCAGGGTGACGAGGATCCGGACCGGATTGCCCTTCGACCAGCCCCAGTGAACGCCGTTCTTGCGGCCGATGCGCAGGGTCGTGCCGTCGCGCTCGACCTGCAACTGGTCGAGCGTGTCCGCCGGACCCTCCGCCCGTACCGAGTAATCGCCGCCGACCCGGACCTCCACCGGATCGCTGCCGTGCAGGTCGACGCCGGTGAAGTCGCGTGCGGTAAAGCTGCGGACATTGCCCGATCCCTGCGCAGGTACGACGTCGCCTTCGTCCGAAGACCAGTCGAACGAACAGGCGGCGGTGGGGATCGCGAGCACCGCGACGGCGATCAGGGGCAGGCGTAAGGATCGGATCATGGAACGGCCTCCTTGTGTGTTGTCCAAGCAATACACAAGGAGGCGGGCACCACGCAAATGAAAAGGGGCGGCACCGCATGGCACCGCCCCCTTTCGCCTCGGTCGAACCGACGCCGCTGGTCAGGCGGCGGGCTTTTCCTTGTTGTAGATGGCCGCGGCGGCGCGCAGGATTTCCAGGATCTTCTCCTGGGCGCGGGGCTCGTCCACCTCTTCCATCGCGGCGAGTTCGCGCGCGAGGCGGCTGGTCGCCGCTTCGAAGATCTGCCGCTCGGAATAGCTCTGCTCGGGCTGGTCGTCGGCGCGGAACAGGTCGCGGACCACTTCGGCGATCGACACCAGGTCGCCCGAGTTGATCTTGGCTTCATATTCCTGGGCACGGCGCGACCACATGGTGCGCTTGACCTTGGGCTTGCCCTTCAGGGTTTCCATCGCCTCGCGCATGGTCTTGTCCGAGGACAGCTTGCGCATGCCGACCGACTCGGCCTTGTTGGTGGGAACGCGCAGCGTCATGCGTTCCTTTTCGAAGCGCAGCACATAGAGTTCGAGCTGCATCCCTGCGATTTCCTGCTTTTGCAGCTCGATCACGCGGCCCACGCCATGCTTGGGGTACACGACATAGTCACCGACGTCGAAGTGGAGCGCCTTGGCAGCCATTGGGGGCCTTTCCGGATCAAAGGCCTTCGCACGAGCGCCGGACGAGCGGAAATGAGTCCACTGATCTCATCGGCCTCGGGAAGGAAGGGTCGAACACATCAAGGCGGGCGGTCGCGAAAACAGCTAAGCCCGTCGCGGGACTATATAGCATGGTCGCAACAAAATTACCAGCATATCTGCGGGCTAGGGGAACCTTCGGGCGCAGGCGGTCGAGGCATGGTCCATGCTGACCGCCTTCCCTCCTCTTCCTCCCCTGTAAGGGGAGGGGGACCATGCGAAGCATGGTGGAGGGGTATCCCCGTCATCGAGAGGGTGACACCCCTCCGTCAGGCCTTCGGCCTGCCACCTCCCCTTGCAGGGGAGGAAAAGTTTATATCAGTCGCCCTTGCCGGGCACGTTCCGATCAGTCGCCCTTGCCGGGCTCCGGGCTGAAGAACTGGTCGTACTTGTTCTCGACGCCCTTCATCGCGTCGGCGTCGGGCGGCGTCTGGTCCAGCTTGCGCGTGACGTTGGGCCACTGGGCGGAGAAGGTGTTGTTCAGCTCCAGCCACTGTTCCAGCCCGCTCTCGGTATCGGGCAGGATCGCCTCGGCCGGGCATTCCGGCTCGCACACGCCGCAGTCGATGCATTCAGACGGGTTGATGACGAGCATATTCTCGCCCTCGTAGAAGCAGTCGACGGGACACACCTCGACACAGTCCATATACTTGCAGCGAATGCAGGCATCGGTGACGACGTAGGTCATGACAACTCCCAAGGTACGAACGCGTGCTGCTATGCCGCGTATGGCGATCCGTCAACGCTTGAAACCGGGGAAGTGACCAGATCGCAGTAACAGGCGCGCCCCTCGGCAGGCGGTCCGCGCCGGACGGGCAGCGATTCCACCCGCAGGACGCGGACGTCACCCGCCTGTGCAAAGGTCAGGATGCTGCCCACCCGGACCGGCGCATGGGCGCGATCGATCGCGCGGCCGTCCATGCGGAAATGCCCGTCGCACGCCATTTCCCGTGCCCGCTCCCGCGACTTGGCGATCCGCGCCCACCAGAGGAAACGGTCGAGCCGCATCGACTCAGGGGCGGGGGCACGGGTGCTCATAGGGTGGGACGGTCCTTTCGGGAGGAAAAACCCATAAATCTTCTACCACCCCGGCGAAGGCCGGGGTCCAGGTGCCAAATGGGCGGGTGGCGCGCCACCACGTTCACCGCAACTGGGCCCCGGCCTCCGCCGGGGTCGAGGCATAGGCAGGGGTCACGGTGTCCGCCCCCAGTCGGCGAGCGCGGCAAAAGCGTTGCCGGGGCTGGCCGCGACGCGCGGGGCGGGGCGGGCGGGTGGTCGACCGCGCCAGATCCAGCGGGCTGGTTCCTTCTCTCCGCCCCGGATCTTGCGAAAGCCCAGATCGCCCATCAACCGGTCAAGCGTCGCCGCCTCCAGCCCGATCGAGGTGGCGAGCGCGGCGTCGGGGGTGAACGGCCCGCGCCCGACCCGTGCGTCATGCGCGGCGCGCGCGATGCGTTCGACCAGATCGATGCGTACCGCCTGCTCGCCCAGCGGCCGGAAGCCCGAGGCGACGGTACGCCCCGGCTCGTCGCGCTTCAGGATGGTCGCGCCCGGCCGGGGCAGCGCCGGGCTTTGTCCCCATAGCGTCATCAACGTGCGCCGCCACGTGGCGGCACCGGGTTTCAGCAGGCGCGGGTCGAAGACGTCGAGCGTGCCGATGGTGATGCCCAGCCCGCGCAGACGCCGCCGCTCGTCGGGCGATAGGGCATCGATCATCAGGCGTAGTGGCTGGCGCGGCGCGATGCCGCCCGCATCCTCCAGCGCGGCGGCGACGGCGCGGATCGCCGGTGACGCCTTGGCCTCGCGCGCCAGCCCCGCCAGTCTGACGAGTGCCGGTAGTTGCCGGTCGAGCGAGCGCGCCAGCCATGTCTCCAGCCGCGCCTTCACCTGATCGCGCTGGAGCGGGGCCAGGCAATCGAGGTCGCGTTCCAGCCGCAGGACCGGCCGCCCCAGCGACGAACCCGAGGTCAGCCGCGCGACGCCATGCCCGTCCCAGACCAGCCGGTCCTCCCGAAGCATGAACGCGTCATGCTCGGCGGCGATCAGCGCCTCGGCGCGGCGCGACCGCTCGGTGCCCAGCCGCTTTTCGGCCGCGGCGAGCAGCAGCCGCTTGTCATTGGCTCGCGCGCCCGCCTCGACGGTGAAGCGAAACCCCTCCAGCCGGCCGATGGGGTGATCCTCGACCAGCACCTCGCCCTCCGGCCCGATGGTGACGGGCAGCGCGCCCGCATCCGCGCCGATGCGGCGGATCAACGCGGTGGTGCGCTTGTCGACGAAACGCTGGGTCAGGCTGGCGTGAAGACCGTCGGACAGCCGCTCCTCGATCTCGCGGGTACGCTCGGCCCAGTGGCGCGGATCGGCCAACCAGTCGGCACGCTGCGCGATATAGGCCCAGCTGCGGATCGCGGAGAGGCGGCCCGCCAGCGTCTCGACATCGCCCGCCATATTGTCGAGCCGCGCAATTTCGTCGGCGAACCACTGGTGCGGGACATGGCCGAGGCCTTCGGACAAATGGCCGAACACGCGCGAGACGAAACGGGCATGGGGATCGATGCCGACTTTGCGGAAGTCGGGAATGCCGCACGCCGCCCACAGCCGCGCGACCATGGCGGGGCGCCGCACCCGGTCGCGGACCCAGGGCTCGTCGGCCAGGCGCTTGAGCACCTGCAAATCGGTGGCGAGCGGCGCGGCGCGCAGCACGCCGGGTTCGGGCCTGCGCTCCAAGGTCTTGATCAGCGCGTCGATGCTCGACAGGTCGGGATCGCCCTCGCGCCAGAAGAGATGGTCGAGCCGGGGGAAGCGATGCTCCTCGATCGCCAGCACTTCCTCGGGCAGGAACGAGTCCGGCCCCTCCTCGGCCAGCGCGCCGAAGGTGCCGTCGCGGTGGTGTCGCCCCGCTCTCCCGGCGATCTGCGCCATCTCGGCCACCGTCAGGCGGCGACGGCGGCGACCGTCGAACTTGTGGAGCCCGGCAAAGGCGACATGCGCGACATCCATGTTGAGGCCCATGCCGATCGCATCGGTGGCGACGAGGTAATCGACCTCGCCCGCCTGGAACATCTCGACCTGCGCATTGCGGGTGCGCGGGGACAGCGCGCCCATCACCACCGCCGCCCCCCCGCGCAGACGGCGCAGCATCTCTGCCACCGCGTAGACCTCCTCGGCCGAGAAGGCGACGATCGCCGAGCGCTTGGGCAGGCGGCTGATCTTCTTGGCACCCGCATAGGTCAGCGTGGAGAAGCGCGGCCGGGCGATGATCTCGGCATCGGGGACCAGCGCGCGGATCATAGGTTTCAGCGCCTCGGAGCCCAGGATCATCGTCTCGTCGCGGCCGCGCACATGCATCAACCGATCGGTAAAGACATGACCGCGCTCGGGATCGGCGCCCAGCTGCGCCTCGTCCAGCGCGACGAAGGCGACATCGCGGTCGGGCATGGACTCGGCGGTGCACAGGAACCAGCGCGCGTCGGGGGGCACGATCTTTTCCTCGCCGGTCACCAGCGCGACCTGGTTCGCGCCCTTCAGCGCGACGACCCGGTCATAGACCTCGCGGGCGAGCAGGCGGAGGGGAAAGCCGATGATGCCGCTGGAATGCGCGCACATCCGCTCGATCGCGAGGTGCGTCTTGCCGGTGTTGGTCGGCCCGAGAACGGCCGTCACGGCGCCCGATACGCGGCTTGTCATGCCCCCTACATCGGGCTTCGCGCGCGCGGTTGCAACGGCATGGGGCAAGATCGTCGCCAGCCCACGACATTTGTGCCGGTCCGGCCACGTCTTGCCGCAGCATCGGGGCGGTGGGGCGCAGCGGCTTTGACTTTGGCGGGCACGATCGACACCGCAAAATGCTGTGCGCCGGGGGGAATCGGCGACGCTGTTCGACGATTTCACGGAAACGCATTCCACCGATGTTCCTTGCCACCGACGAAGCCCTGTTAATGACCGGCGGCACAGCCGTGCGTCCGCAAGGCGTGACCTTCCCGCCCGCCCGGACGACTGTCTGGGCGCGCTGGCGCCAGGCCGCGCGCGATACCGACTGGGTGCCCGATCTGGGCGCGCGGATCGGCAGCCGCGACTGGTGGCGCGGCCTGGTCACCTGCTCGGCGCTGTGTGCCGCGACGATCGCGATGGCGCCCCGGCTGGAACGGCCGATCCTGGGGGTCGCACCGGAGCCGCTGACCGGTGAGGCCTGGGCGAATGCGCGGGCACAGGCGATCGCGCCGATCGCGCTGGGCGCGGACAGCGGACGGCGCATGGCGGCGGGCGACCTGGTCACGCATCTCGCCGAAGCGCCCGAGCGGCCGATGGTCGAGCTGTCGGCGACGGTCGGCTCGGGCGACCGGCTGGCCCGCGTGCTGCAACGCGCCGGCGTCAGCCGGGATCAGGCCCGCGACGCCGCCGAGCTGGTCGAACAGGCGGCGGGGGGCGAGGCCATCGCGTCGGGCACCCGTGTCGCACTGACCCTGGGGCGGCGGCCGAGCCGGACGGTCGCGCGTCCGCTGGAAGCGATGAAGCTGCGCGCGCGTTTCGACCTGGCCGTCACGCTGACCCGTACGCCCAAGGGGCTGGAGATGACGCAGACGCCGATCGCGATCGATCGCACGCCGCTGCGCCTGCAGGGTCTGGCCGGTTCGAGCCTGTACCGCTCGGTCCGCGCGGCGGGCGCGCCGGCCAAGGCGGTCGAGGGCTATATCAAGGCGTTGTCGGCGCGCATGTCGGTCGGCCGCGACGTGAAGCGGTCGGACAGTTTCGACCTGATCATCGAGCGCGAGCGTGCCGCGACCGGCGAGACGCGGCTGGGCAAGCTGTTGTTCGTCGGGCTGAACCATGGCGGGCGCAAGACGCAGCTCGCCCGCTTTCCCGACGACGAGGACGGCCAATGGTATGACGTCAACGGCCAGACCGAGCGGCGCGGCGCGATGAACATGCCGGTCGCGGGGCGCATCACCTCGTCCTACGGCAAGCGGATGCACCCGGTGCTGGGCTTCATGCGGATGCACAAGGGGACCGATATCGGCGCGCCTTACGGGACACCGATCCATGCGATCATGGACGGCGTCGTCCAGTTCGCCGGACGCTCGGGCGGTTACGGCAATTTCGTCAAGCTGACCCATTCGGGCGGCATCGCGAGCGGCTATGGCCATATGAGCCGCTTCGCCGTGCGGTCGGGCGCGCATGTTCGCCAGGGCCAGGTGATCGGCTATGTCGGCTCGACCGGCATGTCGACCGGCCCGCATCTGCACTGGGAAGTGTGGAAGAACGGCGCCGTCGTGAACCCGCGCACGCTGAACCTGTCGAGCGTCGCAGTCCTGTCGGGCGCCAAATTGCGCGCGTTCCGCCGTGAGGTGCAGAACCTGTTGGCGGTGCGGCCGGGGCGGTAAGACCGCACACGCCCGCCCACTCCCACCTCCGTTCAGCCTGAGCGAAGTCGAAGGCCAGGGGATGACTTGGCCAAGAGCGGAATGTGCACTTCGACTTCGCTCAGTGCGAACGGCCGTGGGGTGAGACTGGCTCTTACTTACCCGCCGCGCGCCAGCGGGCGACGGTGTCGGCCACCATCGGCGCCCCGCGGGCGGGCTGTGCCCAGAGCGCGGTGATCCTCATGTCGTTCGATGCGGGGCGTTTGCCTTCGTCCAGGTCGACGAAGCTGGCGCGCATCGGGAACGTCACGCCTTCGCCGCACAGGATCGCCTCGCGGTTGCGCAGCGCCGAGATGGTGTCGAGCAGCCCGCGCCCGCCCTCGGGCATGGCCGAGCGGACCACCGCCTGATCGCGTTCGTTGTTCAGGCGCATCGCGATGATCGTACCGCATTGCGACAGCACGCCCTCGGCCAGGTCGGACGGACGCTGGGTGACGAGGCCCAGCGAGACGCCGTATTTGCGCCCCTCCTTGGCGATGCGCGACAGGATGCGGCCGACCGCCGAATCCTGTTCGGCGCGGGCGGGGATGTAGCGGTGCGCCTCTTCGCAAACCATCAGGACCGGGCGGCGCTCGGCCGGGTGCGACCAGATGGCATGGTCGAAGATCATCCGCGCCAGCATCGCGACGACCACGCTGGTCACGTCCGACGGCACGCCCGACACGTCGATGATCGAGATCGGCCGCCCCTCGCCCGGCAGGCGCAGGATGCGGCCCAGGAAGGACGCCATGGTATCGGCCACCAACATGCCGGAGAACATGAAGGCATAGCGCGGATCGCCCTTCACCTCGTCGATCTTGGACTTGATCCGCAAGTAAGGGGCGATGTCGCCCGCCCGCTCCAGCTTGCTCATCTCGGCGGTCAGCAGGCTGGTGAGGTCGGACAGCAGATAGGGGATGGGCGTATCGACGGTGACGCGCGGCAGGTCGGCGGCGGCGCGGCTGCGCATCCGCGCGGCGAGCAGGCATTTGGCAAGCACGTCGGCATCGCTCTGGCGATCGGCCGGGCCCGACGAGAGCAGGATCTCGCAATGCTCCGCGAAGTTCATCAACCAATAGGGCATGCGCAGATTGCCGACATCGTGGATCTCGCCCGCGTCGCGAAAGGCGGAGGCATACTCGCCGTGCGGGTCGATCATCACGATATGGCCGCGCGGCGCCAGTTCGCAGATCCGGTGCAGGATCATCGCGGTCGCGGTCGACTTGCCGGTGCCGGTCGACCCCAGAATGGCGAAATGCCGCCCCAGCAGCGCGTCGACCGCCAGCGTGGCGGGTACGGTGCGCGCGGGATGGACGGTGCCGATGGTCACGGTCGTGGTGTCGCGATTGCCGTGGATCCCGGCCAGTTCGGCATTGGTGATCGCATGGATGGTCGCGCCGGGCATCGGATAGGAGGTGACGCCGCGACGGAAACCGCAAAGCTCGCCACTATAGGGGTCGCGCATCCCCTCGCCCATCAGGTCGATCTCGGTCGCGATGGCGGCTCCGTCGCCGGACGGGTCGAGCGACAGCGAGCGGATGGTGCCGATGATCCAGCGATCGTCGCGCTTGATCTTGACCGGCATCGCCACCTGCCCCGCCGCCGCCAGCACCGGGTCGCCATGCCCGGCCAGCGCGGTCACCGCCTGACGGTCGAGCACGATGCGCCCCGTCGATCCGGCGATGCCGAGCAGCCAGCCGATGACCGGCGTGTCGTGCGGAGTGGCGACGGAATGTTCGGCGGCGGGGGCGGGCGAAAACATGAAAAGCGATACCGTCCGGTCTTTCTGGAGGATGATATCGTTAGCAGCCGATCCTTAAGATGCCGTATCTCAAGGAAATCAGATCCGCCGCGCGATCCAGCCGGCGGTCCAGCCGAGGAGGATCGACAGCGCCACCGCGGTCAGGCCATAGGGGATGGCGGCGCGGTCGGCGGCGCGCGCGACGAAGCGTTCGAACCCCGATTTGCGAATATCGATGTCCCGCACGGCGGCGGCCAGCACGCGGCCGTCGCGGATCAGGAAGGTTTCGGCGGTGAAGCGTCCCACCGGCACGCGCGCCGGGATGGTGACGCGGGCGCGGTAGAGGACGTCGTCGGTGATCTCGACGGCGCGCGGCGCCTCGACATACAGGCCGGAGCGGCGGCGCTGGTCGACCAGCCCCGCCTGGAAACGCGCCTGGACATCGGCGGGCGCGCTGGAGGCGGGGGAGAGTTGCAGGCTGTCCAGCCCGAGCTCGTAAATGGCGCGGGTGCGGTCATCGACGATCCGGTCGATCGGCCGGGACGAGGCGATGGCGTAGAAGGACGGCGCCGACTGGTAACGCAGCCGCCCGGCATTGACCCACAGCCCGGCGATCTTCCCCTTCTCGCGGATCAGGATCGACTGGGTCGGGCCCTTCACCACCACGACGATATCGGTCGGCCGGTTGTCCTGCGGCGCACGCCCACCGGGATAGAGGATCGCGCCGAACAGCAGCAGTTCGGCACCGGTGAAGCTGTAGGCGATCTGGATGTCGCGTTGCGACACGTCGGGGACCAGCACTGGCTTGGCCTGCGCCATCAGCAGCGGCGACGCCAGCGCCAGCGCGGCGGCGGCACGTTTCACAGCGGCTGCACCGTGAAGATTTCCTCGGGCCGCCACACCAGCCCGAGCAGGATACGAATGCCGACCAGCAGCACGATGACCGCCAGCGCTAGGCGCAGATATTCGGGCTTGGCATTGGTGGCGAGCTTCGCGCCGATCTGCGCCCCCGTCACCGACCCGACCAGCAACAGCCCGGCCAGCACGATATCTACCGCCTTGGTCGTCGTGGCATGGACCATCGTCGCGACGGCGGTGACGAACAAGGTCTGGAACAGCGAGGTGCCGAGCACGACGTTGGTCGCCATGCCCAGGATATAGATCATCGCAGGGACGAGGATGAACCCGCCGCCGACCCCCAGCAAGATGGTCAGGATGCCGGTGAAGAATCCCAGCATCAAAGGTGCCAGCGGCGAGATATACAGGCCCGAGGCATAGAAGCGGGTGCGGAAGGGCAGGGCCGCCACGACCGGATGATGCCGCCGCCGCGCCGCGCGCTGTGGCCGTCCGCGACGCTGCGCAATGATCGCACTTGTCGCCTCGCGCGCCATGACCGATCCGATCCACCCCAGCATCAGCACATAGACGATGGCGATGACCGTATCGATCTGGCCACTCGCCTGAAGCAGGCGAAAGATCCAGGCACCCGCGAACGACCCGACGATGCCGCCCGCGACCAGGACGCCACCCATCTTGGTGTCCACGCCGCCACGCCGGAAATGGGCGAACACGCCCGACACGCTGGCCCCCGTCACCTGGCTGGCGGCGGAGGCGGCGGCGACGGTCGGCGGGATGCCATAAACGATCAGCAACGGCGTGGTCAGGAAACCGCCGCCCACCCCGAACATCCCCGACAACAGGCCCACGCCCGCGCCCAGCGCGATGATGACCAGCGCGTTGACCGACAGGTTGGCGATCGGAAGATAGAGATCCACCGCCGCTTTATAGCCGCATGGACCTTTCGGAACAGTGTCGATGGCTCAGAAATCGCCCGCCAGGCTGAGCGCTGGGCCCGAGCCGGGCGCGGCACCGCCCGCCACCCGCTGTCGCCAGTCGAGCGACAGGCGGACGCGTCGATTCCCGACCGGCACCGCGACCCCCAGGGTGGGACCGAAATCCAGCCGCTGCGCACCTCGCTGCGCCCCGCCCCATAGCCCGATACCCAGGTCGAGGCCGGGGGCCAGCGGCACCGCCACGCGCATCGCGCCGTCGGCAAAGGGCTCGATCCGATCGCGCACCACCACGCCGCCCTGGGCATAGGCGGTGAGGGTCAGCCCGGCGGCGACCGGGCGGGGGCCGATGCCGGTCACGGCCAGCAATGCCGTCCCGCCGGGTCCCCGATCCAGTGCCACACGCCGTTCGACCAGCACGCGCACCGGCACGGTGTGAGAGGGCTGCCAGTCGAGACCCACCCCCATCTCGCGCCCCACGCCGCTTGCCGAGGCGGACAGGCGCAGGCTCGCCGACCATGCACCGCGCGAATCGAGGCGGCGCAGCAGGCGAAGTCCCGCCTGACTGCCACCCAGCTGCCCACCCGGCGTCAGCGCGTCGCCGCCCTGTCGGGCCACCGCCCATATCCCAAGACTCCAGCGGTCCGGCCGCGAAGGCGTGTCGGGCCAGACAGGGGCGATCGACGCTGGCGCGTCGCGCAGGATCGGCGGGGGCATGATCGGCTCGATCGCCTCCGCGCTGGTAAGGGAAAGCAGGGGGCGTGCGTGCACCATCGCTCCGCCTGTCGGGCGAAGCACCGGCTTCCGGCGCAACGGCTGCCACGGCCCAGCTGCCGCCACTCTGCTCGAAGGCCTCCGCGCATGGCGGCGCGGCGGGGCGGGCGTTGCGGGCGGTGCGGCTTCGGCCGCCGCCGCGACCGACAGGCGGCCCGCCTGCTCCAGGCCGGCCTCACCCGGCAACAGGAATGCCACCCGCCCCAGGGTCCACAACGCCAATATACCCCCCAGGAAACGGATCGGCCGTCCGCTCATGACCGGGCGGGGAGGTCGGGAAACTGGTGATCGGTCTTGTCCCAGGTCAGCGGTCGTCCGCGCAGCATCAGCAGATAGCGGACCATCGCCCGCGGTGCCGCCGCCAGCGCCACGAAATTGCCGACGACGAAGCGCGGCAGCGACCACAGCGCCTCGTGCCAGCCATAAGCCTGCCCGGTAAAGACCATCCGCACGCCCAGCCGCCACCAGAGCAGCATGGCGTTGACCGCGATCAGCCCGCCGAGCAGCGGATCGGTCACCGGCAGCGCGGCCCCGCGTGCCCAGCACAGGATGATCACCACCGCCTCGGCAAACAGGCCGAGATAGGCGGCGGCCAGGACCAGCATGGCCAGCGGCGCGCGCCGGTCGCGCGACCGCCACCAGTGATCGCCGATCGCCCAGGTCCGGCCCCATCCCGTCCGGTCCCAGCCGACCAGCGCGATGCCCGTCATCCACCGCGCCTTCTGCCGGACGGCGGCGGGCAGGGTGGCGGGAAAATAGGCGCGCACCGCCACCACGCTGCGCGGCGGACCATCGGCGACCCGCGCGAACAGCCCCTTGCCGCCCAACTCGGCGATCCGCAGGCCCAGTTCGTAATCCTCGGTCAGGCTGCTCGCATCGAACGGATCGCCGCCGCGCCGCCGCGCAATCTCACGCAGCATCGCGGGCGCGATCGCGCAGCCGGTGCCCGCCAGCGGCAATCCGGCGCCCAGCGCGGTGCGCACGACCAGCTGCTTGATATGGCTTTCGGCAAACTCGTCGGCATAGTGGCCCGACACCAGTCGCGATCCGGGGGCGACCAGCGGCAGGACCGGCAACTGGACCACGGCGCGTCCTTCGATCAGCGAATCGAAGACCAGCAGTTCGTCGGCATGCACCACATCCTCGGCATCGTGCAGCACCACCGCCCGGACCGCAAAGCCCTCGTCCCGCGCATCGCGTTCCAGGGCATGCCAGACCGCATTCAGACAGTCCGCCTTCGTCGTCGGGCCCGGACGTGGTCCGATGACCAGCCGCACCCGTGGGTCATGCTCGGCAACGTCCGCCGCCGCCGCGATGGTCGCCGGATCATTGGGATAGAGCCCGACATAGATACGGTAATCGTCGCGACGCAGCCGGGCGAGCGCATTGGCCAGCATCGCGCCGATCACGGCCGATTCGTCCCAGGCGGGCACCAGGATCACCATGCGTCCCGGCGTCTCAGGCGCGGGCAGCGCCCAACTGCGCAGCGGTGTGGCAGGCCCACGGGTCAGGCGACGCGTGAAATAGATCAGGTCGACGAGCAGGTCGTCGATCCCGCCAAGCAACAGGCCCGCACCCGCGAACAGCAACAGCTCGCGCGCAACGATCGCGATCCCCCCGATGACCCCGTCCAAGCGGCAATCTCCCCTTTGCCGGGACCGAGCCTGACCGACCGCGCAGGCATCTTCAACGCCAAACTTCGGCTCATATCGGGAGAGACGCGGGAAGCGGATGAATATGGAAGCCATTCAGCCGCATTTTCAGCGGGACGCGCGCGGGGCGGTTGCGTTGTTTGCTGCGGCGCAACATATGGGTGGGGAAAGGATTCCATGATGGCGCGGACATTTTCCCCCGGCATCGTCCACACCGCGCTGGCGGTGGGCGGCTTTGCGATCGGCACGACCGAATTCGCCGCGATGAGCCTCGAGCCCGATCTGGCACGTGGCCTGGGCATCGATGCGCCGATGGCGGGACATGTCATCAGCGCCTATGCGCTGGGCGTGGTGGTGGGCGCGCCCCTATTGGCGGTGCTGTCGGCCAAGGTCGCGCGTCGGACGCTGCTGATCGTGCTGATGCTGATGTTCGCGGCAGGCAACGGCCTGTCGGCGATGGCACCCGATTATCACTGGATGCTGTTCTTCCGCTTCCTCAGCGGCCTGCCGCACGGCGCCTATTTCGGGATCGCCGCACTGGTAGCGGCCTCGCTCGTCCCCGAATCGCGGCGGACGGTGGCGGTCGGGCGGATCATGCTGGGGCTGACCGTCGCGACCGTTGTCGGCGTGCCGTTGGCGCAGATGCTGGGCCAGTGGCTCAACTGGCGCTGGGTGTTCGGCGTGGTCGCGGGGCTGGCCCTGTTGACCGCGACCTTGGTCTGGATCGCCGCGCCGCACGACCGCCCCGACGAGGGGGCGAGCATCCGTCGCGAGCTGGACGCGCTGAGCAAGGGGCAGGTCTGGCTGACGCTGGCCATCGGCGCGATCGGTTTCGGCGGCATGTTCGCGGTCTATACCTATCTGGCGGCGACCCTGACCGAGGTGACGGGGGCGTCGGTAGCGATGATCCCGCTCGTGCTCGCCGTGTTCGGGCTGGGCATGACGATCGGCAATATCGTGGTGCCGCGCTTCGCCGACCGTGCGTTGATGCCGACCGCCGGGGCGCTGCTGCTCTGGTCGGCGGCGATGCTGGCGCTCTATCCCTGGGCGGCGGGGAGCCTGTGGACGATCCTGCCTGTCGTCTTTGCGATCGGACTGGGCGGCGCGCTGGGCACCGTGCTCCAGACGCGATTGATGGACGTGGCGGGCGAGGGGCAGGGGCTGGCCGCGGCGCTCAACCATTCGGCGTTCAACACCGCCAATGCCATCGGGCCCTGGGCGGGCGGTCTGGCGATCGCCAATGGCCTGGGGTGGACCTCGACCGGCTATGTCGGCTGCGGGCTGGCGCTGGGCGGTTTTGTCATCTGGCTGATCGCGATGCGCGTGTCGCGCGGGCAGGTCAGCGTGCCAGCGGATCGATCGAATCGTCCGGTGCTGCTGCACTGAGGCTTTTGGCCACGGCCTCGACCCGTTCCATGACGCGCAGGATATTGCCGCTGGTCAGCCCGGCGAGATCGGCGTCGCTCCAGCCGCGCCGGACCAGTTCGGCCAGCACCAGCGGATAACCGTCGACGCCGGTCATCCCCTCCGGCCCGGTGCCGTTGATCCCGTCATAATCGCCGCCGAACCCGACCGCGCCGCGCCCGGCGATGCGGGCGACATGCTCGATATGATCCGCCACCATCGTCGCCGTCACGTGCGGAGCAGGGTGCTGCGCGTCCCAGGCGATCAGCGGCGCGGGGCTGCGCGGGCCGTAGATATTGGCGGGCACGCCGACCGACCTGGCATAGGCGGTACGCGCTGCATCCCAGGCCCGCCAGTCGGTGGACAGGAAGGCGGGGTAGCAGTTCACCATCACCACCCCGCCGCTCGCGCCGATCCGGCGCAGCATGGCATCGGGAATGTTGCGCGGTGCATCGGCCAGCGCGCGGGCGTCGGAATGCGAGGCGATGACCGGCGCCTTGCTGACGTCCAGCACCGCCGCCATCGTCGCGTCGGAGACATGCGCGACATCGACGATCATGCCGATCCGGTTCATCTCCGCCACCACCGCGCGGCCAAAGGGGCTCAATCCGTTGGCGATGGGCGTATCGGTGGACGAATCGGCCCAAGCCAAGCTGCGACCATGGGTCAGCGTCAGATAGGCGACGCCCAGCGCCTTGTACTGGCGCAGCACCGACAGCCGCCCGTCGATCTGATGCCCGCCCTCGACCCCGATCAGCGAGGCGACCCGGCCTGTGTGGGACAGGCGGCGGACATCCTCGGCTGTGCGCGCCATCGCGAGTCGCTCGGGGTGCGCGGCGACAAGGCGGTGAACGCGGTCGATCTGTTCCAGCGTCATCTCGACCGCGCGCGGGCCGGTGACATCGGCGGGAATCCATACCGACCAGAATTGCCCTCCGACCCCGCCACGTTTCAGTCGGGGCAGGTCGGTCTGCAGCGGATGGGGCAGGGCGGTGGTGTCCGTGGCCAGCGCAGGCGATTCGGGCGGAACGCCGGTGTCGCGCAACTCCCAGGGCAGGTCGTTATGCCCGTCGACAATCGGCGCGCGGGCGAGGAGCGACTCGACCCGGCGCGTAATGGCCGGATCGGCCGCCTGCGCAAGGAGCAGTGCGATCAGCATGTCGGTCGCTGCTCGAATTGGATGAGAGTGGTGTCGGCGGGCCGCTCGGTCGTTTCGACCCGGTCGACCCGCGCGGTGGGAGGTCCCGATTCGGCCTCAGCGACGATCCGCGCGATCTTGTCCTCAGGGCCCTGCACCACCGCCTCGACCGAACCGTCAGCCCGGTTGCGGACCCAGCCGGTGAGCCCGAGCGACTCGGCGCGACCGAGAAACCAGTAGCGATACCCGACGCCCTGCACGCGCCCGGTAATGCGAAGATGACGACCGACCATGGCCAAGATTGTCGCGCGGGCGGGCGGGAAAGGGAAGGGTAGGCTGAATTCCTCCCCTTGCAGGTGAGGAAAAACCTGTTCGCGCAGAGGCGCGGAGGACGCAGAGAGATGGAGAACACTTCTTCTCCGCGCTCTCTGCGCCTCTGCGCGAACCAAAACTGCCTCACACCTTGCCGGTCAGCTCCGGCACGACGGTGAACAGGTCGCCAACCAAGCCGATATCGGCGACCTGGAAGATGGGCGCGTCCTCGTCCTTGTTGATCGCGACGATGACCTTGGAGTCCTTCATCCCCGCCAGATGCTGGATCGCGCCCGAGATGCCGACCGCGACATAGACTTCCGGAGCCACGATCTTGCCGGTCTGCCCGACCTGATAGTCGTTGGGGGCATAGCCTGCATCGACCGCGGCACGGGAAGCGCCGACGGCGGCGCCCAGCTTGTCGGCAAGCGGGTCGATCAGCGCGTGGAACTGCTCCTCCGAGCCCAGCGCGCGACCGCCCGAGACGATGATCTTGGCGCTGGTCAGTTCGGGCCGGGCATTCTCGGCCTTTTCCGCACCGACGAAGCGGGACTTGGCCGTA